>JAQGJB010000040.1 GCA_028290825.1 Micavibrio sp. | reverse complement strand
AGGCGGAGGAGAAATTGCCGGTCGCCAACCATGTGATAAATCCGAAGCGGCGGGATGATGAGAGCGGATATGCGATGCTGGCGGCGTGCGGAGTGTCGTTCATGCTGTGCGTTGCGGTTCAGAAGAAGCTTCGTGATAAAGGGTTTTTTGCCAACCGTCCTGAAGTGAACCTTAAGAGTTTGATGGATCTTCTGGCGCTTGGGACGGTCTGCGATATGGTTCCGCTCAAAGGGCCAAACAGGTTGTTTGTGAAGGTCGGGTTTGAACAGATGGCGAAGAAAGCCAATCCGGGGATTGCGGCGCTGTGCGGCGTGGCCGGGGTGAATACGGAACCGAATGCCTATACCTGCGGGTTTGTGCTGGGGCCACGAATCAATGCGGGGAGCCGGGTGCATGAGGCGGATCTCGGGGCGAAGCTGCTCTCGACCGACGATGCGGAACTGGCGAAAAATATCGCTTGGACGCTGAATGATTGTAATGACAAGCGCAAAGATATCCAGGCGGAGATGACGCTGCAGGCGCTGCATATGGTGGATGTCGAGGGACTTGATCAACATCCGGTTATTCTGGTAGGTCATGAAAGCTGGCATCCGGGGCTGAACGGGCTGGTGGCCGGGCGACTGGCGGAAAAATACAAGAAGCCGGCGGCGGTGATTGCGTATGCGCCGGGGCACGATTCCGCGCTTGAGGGCCGAGGCTCGGGGCGGTCAGTGGCGGGCATCAATGTTGCGGCGGCGTTTATCGAGGCGCGGAACAAAGGATTGATCATCAAGGGCGGCGGGCACGCGATGGCGGCGGGGTTTACGTTGCTCCCCGGCCAGATCGAGGCGTTCAGGAAATTTTTATACGACCATATCGGGCGACAAGCGCAGGGTATGGTGATTATCAATGATACGCCGGTAGATGGGGTAATTTCGGTGCGCGGGGCGAATGTGGCGCTGTTGCGGAAGCTGGAACAGGCGGGGCCGTTCGGGCAGGAAAATCCGGAGCCGTTATTTGTGCTGCCCCAGGTGAAGATTTTTAGTGCGGACCTTGTGGGCACGGATCATGTACGCGCGCTGATTAGTGATGCCGATGGCGGCGGGACGCGCATGAAGGCAATGGCGTTCCGGGCGGCAGATACACCACTGGGGCAGGCGTTGTTAAAGCAGAAGGGGCAGCATTTTCATCTGCTCGGGCGGTTGAAGCTGGATACGTGGAACGGGGCCGAAAGGGTCGAGTTTCATATCGAGGATGCGGCGCTGGCCATGGAAGATAATAGTGTGGCGGCGGAGTAAAAGTTCACTCATTTCACTTTACGTCATTTAATATCAGTGATGATGATCGCAGTTGTGGCTGTGGGCGTGGGTTTTGCCTTCGGTGCAATTGCTGCACAGGCCGCGCAGTTCGAGAAACCAGCCGTCTAGCTGGAAATTTTTTTTCTTTGCTTCTGTTGAGAAGTCTTTGGGGGTGTCGCAGATGTGGGTTTCTGTGACGCTGCCGCAATTGTTGCAGATTAAAAATTGTCCGCCGCTGTGGCGGTGGCCGGCTTTGCAGGCGCTGTAGACATTGAGGCTGCTGATGCGGTGGAGGAATCCTTCCTGTTCCCAAAATCCAAGGGCGCGGTAGACAGTGGGCGGTTTGGTTCCGGGGGGCATCTGTTCGATGATGTCGTAGGCACCGAGGGGTTTGGCGGCTTTGGCGATGATGGCAAGAACCCGTTCGCGCGGCGCGGTGAGGCGGGAGCCGGTTGCTTCGCAGTGGGCCTTAGCTTCTTCGATCAGGGTCGGGCTTGGCGCCATTGTTTCCGTCAGGTCAGGAGGTGGACGATGTTCATGGCGGCCATCAGGCTCATGGCCGCATTCTCGATAAGTGTAACACGGCCAACGGGTAGGTTAAAGCCGGTGCCGACGCAGGCACACTGGAGCTTATCGCCTGCTTTTACGGCCTGCCACACGCCGATATTACCGATCACCGTGATAGCGAGGAGCAAGAGGTTGGTGAGAAGCGGCAGGGTCCAGGAGAAATAGGCCAGCGCGATGGCCAGTTCGAGAAAAGGATAGGCGCGGGCATAGAGGGGCGCGCGTTTCGCGAGGATATCGTATTTGGCGAAGCTCTCGGCGAAAGAGGCGAGGCTGAAGAGTTTCAGGATGGCAATAAAGCCGAGGAAGAAGGCCATGAGGGCGTTCATGAAATAGAAGCCGGAGCCAATATTGAGGGCGAGTGCCAGGGCGAATGAAACTGCAAAGATGATGATGAGAGGTTTGTAGAGGGTGAGGCTCTCCCTCAAGGACGGTGTCGCGATTTTTGGTTTGGTGGCGCAGCAGGATTCCATGGTGCCTCACTTCTATAAGTCATCTCCGGCGTCGGAGCATCACTAAACCAGATAGTGTCATAATCATCCCGGTCAAGACAAGGGCGATCATCAGGCAGTCGCGTTGCACCGTTGGAATATAGGGATCGAGGAACTGCCATTTGTGGAAGGTGGTGAAGGTCCAGTTTTCTGTGGTTTCGAGTGATGTGGTACGGGCGGCGATGGTGCCGGTCTGCGGTTCGATGAAGAGGTTTCCCCCGTCTGCTGTGGCAATGCGCCAGACGGGGAGGCGTTTCCAGGCGAAGCCGTAGAGGTTGGAAAAGGTGGTGATTTTTTCGGCATGATCCCCCGCTGTGCGGGTGAGCCGGGCGGCGATGCGCAGGGACAGGGCTTCGTCGTTATCGCCGTTTTTGTGCCAGAGGGCAGTGTTGTCGGGGAGGATGACGAGGCGGAGATTTTGCGCGGGGGTGCGCGGCGGCGACGGCAGGTCGGCGACGCGGATCGCGGGACGCGCGGTTTCGATGCTGGATTGAACCAGTGGCGATTGCATGATGACGTGGAAGATGCCGCTGGTCGGGAAGAGGAAGAATGGCAGCCATGCGATGACGGCGAGGTATCGGTGCCATTTGCGCAGACCCTTTGTGCCATTCGGGCGTTTTAGGCAGAGGCGCAGGGCGATGCCGAGGCCGCCCATGGCGAGGATGGTGCTGATCATGATGATGACGAGGCCGACGCGCAGGCCTTCGACGCTGTTGAGGAAGTTCATGGTGTGGACGGTCTGGAAGATTGTCTGGAGAATGACTTTGCGCGTGTTGGTGATGGAGGCGAGGCGGTCGGTGTCGGTTTCGACGTAGACGGTTAAGGTATCGGGGTTATCGAAGGTGATCTTCCATGCGGGGAGGAAGCGGTTGATGTAGGGGTATTTGTTGCTGAAGCCCTCGATCAGTTCGGCGAAACGGATGGGGTCAGTTTTGCCGGTGTAGTATTGAGCAAGTTCGATGGCGCGGGTTTTGTCGCCGTCTTTGACCGGTTTGCCGTTGGTGAAATAGAGCCGTTCGGGTTTGTCCGGTAGTGTGACCTGAATTTCGGTGTTGTCGAGTTGGCGTGCGCCGGTGATTTCGGTGATGTGGTTGGCGCGGAGGATGGCGGCAATATTGGGGGTTTGGGTAACGGTGGTAGATGGGGCTTCACGCTTTGCGGGGTGCGGGTTGGTCCAGGTCATGACCGGATGCAGGATGCCTGTCCCGGCCCAGAGCAGGAAGGTTATTCCGGCGATCCAGGCGAGGCGGCGGTGGTTTTTAATCAGCTTGGCGTTGTTCAAAATTTCACACTGAGTCCTGTAAAGAAGGCACGGCCTTCACCGGGGTAAAATACGTCGGTATTCGCGGTACGGGCGTTGGTTACGGTTGAATAGGTTGCCGCGTATTTTTCGTTCATCAGGTTGCGGGCGTCAAGGAACAGTTTAACCCCGTGACCCAGATCAATGCCAGCATTGGCGTTGACGACGGCAAAGTTGCTGGACCGCAGCGTGTTGGCGTAGTCGACATAGCCACCGATGGGAACCCATTCGAGGGATGGCTCGATAAACCATCCATCAGGGTGATCGTAGCGGATAGAGGCGTGGATGGTATGGGGTGGCGCGCCCGCGAGATCGTTATCGCGGTACTGCGCGTCGCCGTCGAAGAAGAAATCATTATAGGTGTAGGTCAGATTACCCTGAATGCGCGGGGCGAGGTGTGCACCCACGCCAAGTTCGATGCCCTGGTGGATGGTGTTCCCGGCGTTGAAGGTGGCAGCCGGGACTGAAGGTGTGGTGGTGAAGTTCAGGAGTTCGCCCTTTAGCCAAGAGCGATAGAGAGTGGCATCAACATGCAGGCCGCCGCGTTGCAGGCGGGTGCCGAGTTCGGCGGTCCAGGCTTTTTGCGGGTCGAGGGGGACGAAGCCGACGACCGGGGCCTGCACCAGTTCGCCGAAGGTTGGCGGTTCGGCGCTGTGGCTGACATTGCCGAAGATTTGCAGGTCGCGGCGGGGTTCGTAGAGCAGGCCGAGTTTGGGGTTGATGCCGTAATAGGTTTTATCGGCGCTGGCGTTTGCGTTGGCATTGTTGTCGAGACTGCGGCGTGAGAGAAAGGTTTGTGCGCCGGTGATGAGAGATAAAGGCTCGGTCAGATGCCAGCGTTGTTCGCCGTAGAGTTCGATGTTGCTGGCGATCTGGTTGTTGTCGGCGGTGAGGGCGCCGCGAATGCCGCCGGTGTTGACGAATTGTTTGGCGATGACGAGGCCGTGGTTGAGGTTGATGCCGATTGTGGTGTCCCTGTCCTGCAGACGGGCGAAGGTTCCGAGATCGGTGCTGTGCTGATCGATGACCTGAAAGATGGGGTGGTAGAGGGTTTTCTTGTTGAAGTAGAAGCCGGTGGTCAGCGTACCGCCACCATCCAATGAGAACGCTGTTTTATTGGAGAAACGGAGTGAGCGGATATTGCGTTGATAATCATTTGTCAGATTGATGGGGGCAGCGGCGCGCGGGTTATGCGTGGCGTTATAGAGGGAGAGAGTGCTGGGGACTTCCTGATCGAGATCGTTAAAGGTCAGGTAAAAGCGGGTTTCGACTTTGTCATTGAATTTATAGCCGGTGTTGCCGGAGAAGCGGAGTTTGTTTTCGTCGCTCTGGTCGCGGTAGCCTTGTGTGACCGAACGGGTGACTGAGACGAAGCTGTCGCCGTTATCGAATTTCTGGCCATTGGTGACATTGAAACGGAAGGTTCCGTTGCTGCCGGCTTCGGCGCGGAGGGTGGTGCCGGTGCTGGTTGCGCCTGTCGGGGTGACGACGTTGATGGCGCCGCCGAGGTTGGCCGCGCCAAAACGCAGGGCGTTGGAGCCGCGATAAACTTCGATGTACTGGGCGAGGAGGGGATCGATTTCCTGGAAATCGCCGCTGCCGTCGGCGAGGTTGAGGGGGATGCCGTCCTGAAGAATGTTAATACCGCGCAGGTGGAAGCTGCGCGAGAGGCCGGAGCCGCGGATGGAAAGGCGGACCTCTTCACCGAAGCGGGGTTGGGCTTCGACACCGGGGGCGGAGGCCAGCATGTCCTTGAATGAAACGGCGTGAAGGGTTTCGAATTTTTTTGCGGGGATGACGGAGTTGTTGCCGGGACTCAGACGAACCACGGACACGGCCTCGGCGTAGCCGGGGGCGGTGGGTGAGTCGGAAATGTAGCCGCCGGGGTAAACGGTGATATAGGGGGTTTCATGGTCGGCGCGGGCGTTGCCGTTATTGAGCAGAAGAATTCCTGCCGTTAGAATGAATGTAAGTGCGGCCTTTGCCGTGAGTGTGGTGGTGCACATAATGATTGGTCCTGCATCAGAATGAAAACGAGATCTTTTTCTTCTAGAGCAGGACAGGCGGGCCGATGGCGGGCGGACGTTCGTGGAAGGCCGGAGTGTGGATGTTATCGTATTCGGGGACAAAGACTTTTGCGGTAACGAGGGCTGCCGGAATTGAAACGTAAATCGGCTGCGCGGCGGGTGTGGTATTGAACGCGGCAGAGACACAAGGCTTCGCGTGGTCGCCGGGCGCGGATTTTTTATCGACCGGTTTGCCGTCGTGATCGACATAGATGGTTTTCATGTCCATGCCGGAGCAGATGACCAGTGGCGTCGCGGCATTGGCGGAATCGAGATTGACCATGAACCCGGCGGGGATCAGGGCCTGGAAAAAGAAGGCAAAAAAGACGAGTAGTTGCGCGAATGTTTTCACAGGGTGATGAATACGTTTGGCGTCTGACTATGTCAAGGCCGTCGAATTAAATGCGTGACGTATTGAAACGAAGGGGTTTTTCAGGCACACTGTAACTTACTAAAAAACAAGGTTCGCCGACTTAAGGCAGAATCATAAACAGGAGAACATCTATGTCGGGACTCGTCAGTCGCTTTAAAGCGGCCAACTCTTTACTGTATTCAAAAAACCCAGGTAAGAAAATTACCGCATTCTTTCTGGCGAGCGCCTTGGCCGCCACTGGAATGACCGCCATTGCCAAGGAACAGGACAATATCAAGCCGGGTACAACGCATACCGCCCGCACCACGCCGAAGGACCGGGCAGCAGCTCCGCAGCAGCAGGTCGAAATTCCCGAGAATCCTGCGGCTTATGAGTTTTTTATCAAGCGCACCGTTCGCCTGGCCGGCGAGGTCAATGCGGAATCTGCGACACGGATCGCGATGCAGTTGAAGATGCTGGATGATCTGAAGGGCGGGGATATTACCCTGATCATCAATTCGCCGGGTGGCAGCGTCAGCGACGGCATGGCGATTTATGATGCGATCAAGTCGTTGAAAAACGATGTGCGTACCGTATGCGAAGGGCAATGCGCTTCGATGGGGGCTTTTATCCTGTCGTCGGGAACCAAGGGGAAAAGATCAGCGGCGCCCAATGCGATTATCATGATCCACCAGCCATCGGGAAGCGTAAGCGGGCAGGCCTCGGATGTGCAGATATCAGCCAATGAAATCCTTTACATACGGAAGCATATGACTGAATTGCTGTCGCGCAATATGGATGTCAAGTTTCAGGATGTGGCAGAATTGCTGGAACGGGATTATTCAATGACGGCCGAGCGGGCTGTGGAACTGGGCCTGATCGACAAAATCGATGCGCCGCGCAAGCCGCTGGAGCCGATGGGGACGCGGCATATCGATTCGCGCGGGCCGGGCAGGCTGGCCCCCTAGATTGATTTATGACTATTGGATTGGGGCACAGTGAAAACTGTGCCCTTTTTCCATTAAAACCCTTGCGGTTATTGGTTTTGCGGGTGTTGTTTGCTACGGTTTTCAGATCATGAAAACAACATCTCTTCACACTGCTCACACAAACCTTGGCGCCAAAATGGGCGAGTTCGCCGGGTACGACATGCCGCTTTATTACGGCGAGGGTGTTCTTAAAGAACATGAATGGACGCGGTCCCATGCCGGGTTATTCGATGTGTCCCATATGGGGCAGGTGATGACGACCGGTTCCGGTGTCATCAAGTTCTGGGAGCATGTGACGCCGACGGCATTTAACATTATTCCGGACGGACGGGCGCGTTACACGGTGCTGCCGAACCCGGAGGGCGGGATTGTCGATGATCTGATCGTGACAAGGCTTGGTGAGGGTGAGTTCTTCACTGTGATCAATGCCGGGTGCAAGGATAAGGATATTGCGTGGCTGAAGGGGCATCTGCCCGCCGATGTGACGATGGATGTATGGACGGACCGTGCGCTGATTGCGCTGCAGGGGCCGGAGGCGGAGAAGGCGTTGCGCGAGGCGCTCGGGATCGATACGGCGGATATGCCGTATATGTGGGGGATGAGGGTTGGCGATCTGATGGTCAGCCGCCTGGGGTATACAGGCGAGGACGGGTTTGAAATCAGTGTGCCAGATGACAAGGCCGAAGCCACATGGAATAAATTGCTGGGACATCCATCGGTGAAGCCGGTTGGTCTGGCGGCGCGGGATTCGCTGCGGCTCGAAATGGGGTATCCATTATATGGCCATGACATCAATGCAGAGACGTCCCCGGTTGAGGCCAATCTGAACTGGGTGATCGCGAAAGATCATATGGATTATATCGGCGCGAAGACGATTGTGCCGCATCTGCAAGGCGGCGTGTTGCGCCAGCGCGTCGGCATTCGCCTGATTGATAAGGGCATTGCGCGTGAGGGTGCGGAAATCCGCAACGCGGAGGATATCCGCATCGGCGTGATGACCAGCGGCGGGTTTTCACCAACCCTGAAACAATCGATCGGGCAGGGTTATGTCGACAGCTTGTACGCCGGGGTCGGCACAAAAATTTTCGTCAATGTGCGCGGGAACAATATTGCGGCGGAGATTGCGCCGTTGTCACTGGTTCCGGCGAAAACCAAATCCATGAAAAAGAAAGCGGCTTAGGAGATACAGATGAGCACCATGAAATTTACCAAAGATCACGAATGGCTGAAGGTTGAGGGCGATATCGCCGTAATCGGGATTACCGATTACGCGCAGAACGCGCTTGGCGATCTCGTTTACGTCGAGCTGCCGAAAATGGGCAGGCAGGTGAAGAAGGGCGAGCATTTTGCAGTAGTTGAGTCCGTGAAGACAGCGGCAGAAGTTTATACGCCGGTAACGGGTGAGGTTGTCGGGGTGAATGACAATCTGTCGGGTGATCCGGAGTTGCTGAAGAAAGGTCTTGATGAGGGCTGGATCGCCAAAATCAAAATGACCAGCAGTGATGAAATGGCAGGCCTGATGGATCAGGCGGCGTATGATGCGTTTGTGAAAACACTCGGTTAGGATTTTTAAGTATGCGTTACCTGCCCCAGACAAAGAAAAACCGTGAAGAGATGCTGGCCGCCATCGGCGTCAAGAGTGTGCGTGAGCTTTACCGCGACGTTCCTCAAGCTGCTTTCATCGACGGTCTGGCTAAGATCCCGATGCACAAGGGCGAATTGGAGATCGAGCATATCCTGTCCGGTTATGCTAATGAAAACCATGCGGCGGGCGAGGGGCCGTTTTTTCTCGGCGCCGGGTGTTACAATCATCATGTTCCGGCCAGTGTCGATTATATTATCCAGCGTTCGGAGTTTTTGACGGCATACACGCCGTACCAGCCGGAGATTGCGCAGGGGACGCTGACGGCGGTGTTTGAGTTCCAGACGTTTATCGCGCAGCTGACGGGGCAGGATATTGCAAACGCGTCAATGTATGACGGCGCGACGGCCTGTGTTGAGGCTGCGCTGATGGCGATGCGGATTACCGGACGTCACAAGGTGGCGATTGGTAATGAGCTGCATCCACATTACCGCGATGTGATGGATTCCTATATGAAGAACCATCCGGATGTGTCGATTACAAGCGGTAAACCGGATGGCGAGAGTGCGTGTGTTGTTATTCAGTCACCGGATTTCTTTGGCAAGCCGCATGCATATGAAGAGTGGCGCAAGGTTTGTGATGAAACCGGCGCGATGCTGATTGTCGTGATTAACGAGATTGTCTCTCTGGGCATGCTGCCCGCGCCGTCGCTGGCGGATATTGTTTGTGGTGAGGCGCAATCGGTTGGTGTCGCCATGTCTTTTGGCGGGCCGCATATCGGGTTCTTTGCCTGTAAGGAACAATTCGTTCGGCAGATGCCGGGGCGTCTGGTCGGGCAGACCGTTGATGCGGACGGCAAGCGCGGTTTCGTTCTGACGCTTAACACGCGGGAGCAGCATATCCGCCGGGAAAAGGCGACGTCCAATATCTGCACCAACCAGGGTCTGATGGCGCTGGCGTTTACGGTGCATATGTCGTTGCTGGGCGAGGGCGGGTTTAAAACGCTGGCGCAACTGAACCACGAGAAAGCCTGTGAACTGGCCGATGCTGTTTCCAAAGTGAAGGGCGTTGCGATTGAGAATGAAACGTTCTTCAACGAATTCGTCGTCACCCTGCCGGTTCCGGCGGACAAGGCGGTTGAGTTTATGGCGGAGGAAGGCATCATTGCCGGGCTGCCCCTCGACGGGAACCGCTTGCTGATGGCGGCGACGGAAGTGACGAGCGATGAGGATATCAAAATTCTCTGCTGGGCGCTTGGTGAGTTGAACGAGAGTGGCGAGGTGTGAATCACATTTTGACTACTAGTATGCAGAGAGAGACCTGGTTTTCCATTCCTGCGAAAGATGGGAAAAAGATATACGGGATATTTAATCAAGCGACGTCAGGGCAACTGGCAGAGAAGATCGTTGTTATCGCGCATGGCCTGGCGGGCAGCCCGCAGGAGGCCATGCATCAGGCGGCGCGGAGCTATTTTAATGAACGTGGCTATGACGTTGCCCGCATCGCCTTTTATGCTTCTGACAAAGAAGCCAGACGCCTTAAAAATTGCACCCTTCAAATTCATGGTGATGATCTTAATCAAGTGGTCAGTCATTTTAATCCGCAATATAAAAAGTCTTTCGTGGCCGGGCATAGCTATGGAGGTTTGAGTACCTTATTTGCAAATCCCGATGTGACAGCAATCAGTTTTTGGGATTCTTCTTTTGTGCCGGTCTTTTGGCAGAAGGATGCGGAATATGTCCCTGAACTGGATTGCTATACTATTGGCTGGGGTTCTGACAACCTGATAGGCAAGGCGATGGTTGAAGAGGCTAAGGAAATCACCGAGGCAAAGGCCGAGGGGTTGGCTCGTGCCTTGAAATGTCCCGGACAGGTTATTCTGGCAGAAAATTCGGATATTTCGCGCAAATCTTTGTTTAATTCCCTGAAAGACCCAAAAGAGTTTCATGTCATTGCAGGGGCCGATCACTGCTTTAACAGGGGAGACGTTGTTAATAACTTGCTGGACAGAACCTATATGTGGTTCGAAAGGTTTTAGAAATGATTGCAGAATTGAAAATGGATCAGGCGATGAGCGAACAACAGAACGATTTCGGCGACGGGAATGTCGGGCTTCATTATGAAGAGAGCCTGTTGTGGGAGAAAGAGGCGGGGGATCATCCGGGCGTCGATCTGCCCACGCCGAAAGGTTTGAAATCGCGTACAGGCGTCGCAGCGCGGGGCGAGATCGGGTTGCCGCAGGTGTCGGAGCCAACGGTGGTGCGCCACTTCGTTCGTCTCTCCACATGGAATTATTCGATCGATAGCGGGTTCTTCCCGCTTGGGTCATGCACGATGAAGCATAACCCGCGCCTGAACGAGAAAGTCGCGCGGTTTGCAGGGTTCGGGAATATTCATCCAATGCAGCCGGAGAGCACGATTCAGGGTGCGTTGCGCGTTATGCATGAGTTGCAGGGGATTCTCGGCGAACTGACCGGACTTCCCGGTGTCTGTCTGTCGCCTGCGGCCGGGGCGCATGGTGAACTGGCGGGGTTGATGACCATTCGCCGGGCGCATGAGCTTAAGGGAAACGCGCATAAGACTGTGATCCTGACACCGGATTCTTCACACGGGACGAACCCGGCGACGGCGGCGATGTGCGGCTATACGCTGCGCGTCATTCCGACGAAGGAAACCGGACGTATGACGGTTGAAGCATTTAAGGAAGCGCTTGGCGACGGCCATGATGTGGCCGGGATGATGGTAACCAACCCGAATACCTGCGGGTTGTTCGAAAGTGAAATTCTGCCGATCGTTGATCTGCTGCACAAGGCGGGGGGTTATTTCTATTGCGACGGGGCGAATTTCAATGCCCTGGTCGGCACGATCCGTCCGGCGGATTTCGGGGTTGATGTGATGCATATCAACCTGCACAAAACGTTTTCGACGCCGCATGGCGGTGGTGGTCCGGGTTCGGGGCCGATCTGTGTGACGGAAGAACTTGCGCCTTATATGCCGGTGCCGACAGTGGTGAAGACCAAGGATGGTTTTCACCTGGAGACGGAGGATGACCGTCCGACGACGCTCGGGCGTCTGAAGGGGTTTAACGGCCAGTTCGGAATGCATGTGCGGGCGCTGACTTATATCATGTCGCATGGTGCGGATGGGTTGAAACAGGTGTCGGAAGATGCGGTACTGAACGCCAATTATATATTGAGCCAGTTGAAGGGCGATTATTCCGTGCCGTTCGAGGGGCCGTGCATGCATGAGTGCCTGCTGACCGAAAAATCGCTGAAGGAAAACGGCGTGACAACGCTCGATGTCGCGAAGACGCTGGTT
Source organism: Micavibrio sp. (assembly GCA_028290825.1). GTDB lineage: Bacteria > Pseudomonadota > Alphaproteobacteria > Micavibrionales > Micavibrionaceae > Micavibrio. The sequence continues at coordinate 10,303 of JAQGJB010000040.1, read as the reverse complement.
GAAAACGGCATTCACCCCATGACGGTTTATTTCCCGCTGGTGGTGCAGGGCGCGATGCTGATCGAACCGACGGAGACGGAAAGCAAGGAAACGCTGGATCGTTTTATCAAGGTGATGAAGTGGATTGCTGCCGAAGCCAAAGCCGGGCGCGGTTCGGTTCTGCATGAAAATCCGAAATCCACCCCGCGCCGCCGTCTGGACGAGGTGAAGGCCGCCCGCGAACCAAAATTGCGTTGGAAGAAAAGCAATTGAACTATAAAAAACTAATAGCTGGGGGCTTTGTTGCCGTTGCTTTGATGGGTGGGCTGGCCGCGTGCGGCAAGAAAAACCCGTCGGCGCATGCGGTTTATAATTGCGAGGGCGGGGTCACCCTTGATGTCGTCTTTACGGGAGGCCAGGAAGTGGAGATCGCGGTGCGTGACAAGGCATACAAGCTGGGCCGCGTGGAATATGAATCCGGCGCAAAATACGAAGGCGGACCGATCAGCTTTATTTCGATGGGCGTGAGCGCCAAGTTCACCGAAAAAGGCCGTTCAATTCAATGCCGCAGGGACTAAGTTTTAAAGCGCCTCTTTATATCCGCCCAGACTTTGAAATAATTCTGCTGTAACGTTTTTGCGTCGAGAGCGGATTTCGTCGGGCGCAGGATATAGCGGCTTTCAAACATGAAAGCGAGCGTGTTTTCAATTTTCACCGGCTTCAGGTCGGCTGTCATGGCCTTGTCCACCACCGCGGCGTCGGGGCCGTGACCGGACATGCAATTGTGAATGGAGTAGCCGCCGGGCACAAATCCCCCATCATTCCCCCTGGCTTCCTTCGCATCATAGACGCCGTGGATCAGGCCCATGAATTCAGACATCAGGTTGCGGTGGAACCAGGGCGGGCGGAAAGTATTTTCGGCCACCATCCAGCGTGGCGGGAAGATGACGAAATCTATATTTGCGGTTCCCGTCGGATGCGAAGGAGAGGTCAGGACAGTGAAGATCGACGGGTCAGGATGATCGAAACTGACCGTATTGATGGTGTTGAAGTTAGCGAGGTCGTATTTATAAGGCGCGTAGTTTCCGTGCCAGGCGACGATGTCGAGGGGGGAGTGATCGTATTGCGTGGTCCAGAGTTTACCGCCGAATTTTGCAATGACGTCACAGGGCCCATCAAAGTCCTCAAACGCTGCGACGGGGATCAGGAAATCGCGGGGGTTGGCGAGGCCGTTGGCCCCGATGGGGCCGAGGTCTGGCAGTTGCAACGGCGCGCCGTAGTTTTCGCAAACATAGCCGCGGGAGGCTCCGTCTATATCGACGGCGAATTTGATGCCGCGCGGGATCACTGCAATCTCCCCGGGATTCACGTGAAGCTTTCCAAGTTCGGTGCGGAGGAGCAGTGCGCCTGCCTGCGGTACGATAAGGAGTTCCCCGTCCGCGTTGTAAAAATAGCGATCCTTCATCGAGGCGTTGGCAGCGTAGATATGGATAGCGAGGCCAGTCCAGGAATCGATATCACCATTTCCGGCAATGGTGGTGAGGCCGTCGATGAAATCGGTTTGGCCGGACGGGAAGTCGGGTGCATCCCAGCGCATCTGGTTCGGCGGCGTGGGGGCTTCATTGAACGGGGCGCTGCGCAGGGTGGGGTGCTTCATCGCGGTGTAGGGCGGGTGCATAACGGACGGACGGATGCGGTAGGTCCAGGTGCGTTTATTCGCAGCGCGCGGGGCGGTGAAGGGGGAGCCGGTCAGTTGTTCAGTGTAGAGGCCATAGGCGGGTTCCTGCGGCGCGTTCTGGCCAGCCGGTAATGCGTCCTTGACGGCTTCGGTCGAGAAATGATTGCCGAAGCCCGACATGTATTCGAAATCTGATTTTGCCATTCTGGTCTGTCCCTGTTTTGCCTTTCAGGTATTAGAACACAAATTGCAGATTTGTCACACGGGCAGGGTTTTAATTTTAAACCGGGCGGAAAAAACCGGGTTTTATTTTCTGGCAATTGTCGCGGGCGGTTTGCGGTGCATCATGGGTGGGGGCGGAGAGGCAGGCTTTCACCTGTTCCTGCTGCATAAGGTCATCGCTGGGCCTGCCGACGGCGATACCGACGCCAATGCTGCCTGCAAAGCACAGAGCGGAGCCGCCGAGGGCGAATTTTATCTGCAATCCGCGGGTACTGAATGTCCAGTTCCATAAGGGTTTTGCGAGCGCGGTCAAAGGTGAAATGGCATCAGTAAAGTTCTGGCGGAGTGACATGGCTTCTCTTACGGTGATGGTGATGGGTTGTGATCGTTACGGCGCAGGATGTCTTCGCCCTGACGGATCAGTTTGCGGCATTTGATACTGGCGCAGACGCCGAGGATGAACAGGGCCGCAAGGGTCAGCGTTCCGGCGGCGACGGCCTGATCATCGCGACGCGCTTCGGGAGTGGAGGGTATTTTCACAGTGGCCTGATAAACTTGGCACCCGCCGATGCCGGCGGATGCGCCAAAAATTCCAGCCACGGTAATGCTTTTCCTGTAAATACCGCGCAGGATTTCGACATCCTGCAATTCTTTGGGCAGGTCTTCGAAGTTTTCGATCTGTTTCGGTTCTTTCAGCATCATCATGGCTCCCGCAAAGAGGCAGGAACATTTTTACGGCGTTCAATTTCCTGCCCGGTTTTTTTTCTGAGGTAGGTATGCAATACGCAGATAAAGATAAACGGAACGGAAAGCAGTGACAGGCCGACAATACCCGTGTGCTGGATTTTATTCGTCTGCGGCGGAACCGGCGGTACTGAGGTTACAGCTATGTAAAAAGCCGAAGTCAGAAGACCGGCGGCGATGCCGCCCCCAATGACAGAACTACCCAGATAGGAACCATGATCGAATTTAAGCCGGGCGTTGCATTTTTCAGCGATTGGTGTCGGCGTCCATGTCTCCCGCAGGGTCAGGGGTGTCGGCGGGGGGATATTATCAGGTTCGGCAGGATCAGGAAGCGGCGCGGAATTTTGCGGCGGCGTTACGACGAAGGCTGCGTTCTGTTTTTCCTCTGGCGGTGTGGGTTCACTCATCACGATAGCCCAAGGCGTTGCCAGAGGTTTTTTTGCGCCGATTTCGGGCGTATTTCGGATGGATCGAGGCAAACATCCACATATTCAAAGGCCGCCCAGTCCGGGTTCGTCCGGCAGAAATCATCTACGGTATTTTTTTCGGCGGTGACATGCACACGGGAAACCTCGTAAAAGAAAGGCTTCATGTCGCCATGCTTTGTGAATGCAAGCGAAATGCTTTCAGAGGTTGCGGCTGCATCGGTGTTGGTCAGGGCGAAGTGACCCATTAATAGCCGCCGCCGCCGCCACTGGTTTCGCCGTAAGGAACCCAGATGTTTTTGACCTGGGTCGCGCGGCGCAGGAATTCACGGCCCTCTGCCTGCTCGGATTTCGACCAGTCGCGGTGTTTACCGTTGCTGACCCAGGTTTGTTTGAGGTTGGTGACAGAGGCAGCTTCGACAAAGGCGGAGCCTTCCAGCGTTCCAAAGTACCAGAGCGCATCAACGGCATCGTGTTCGGCGAGGGTTTTGGTGAGCGTGTCGCGGTCGCCCGTGACGATGTTGATGACGCCGCCGGGAACATCGGAGGTTTCAAGGATCTGGTAGAAATCGGTCGCGGTCAGGGGATAGAGACTGGACGGCACGATCACGGTGGCGTTGCCCATCGCCATGGCGGGAGCGAGGAGGGAAATGAACGAGAGAAGAGGTTGTTCATCAGGGCAGACGATGCCCATGACCCCCATCGGTTCGTTCATGGCGAGGGTTACGCCGCGCATCGGCGGCGTGTGCACGGCCCCGTCAAATTTATCGGCCCAGGCCGCGTAGGTGAAGAGACGGTCGAGGGATTGCTGGACCTCTTTCTTCGCGGCGGCGGGGGTACAACCGGTCATGTCCTCAAGACGGCGGGCGAATTCATCGCCACGGGCGGAGAGGTTTTCAGCCATGAAGTAAATAATCTGGGCGCGGTTATGACCGGAGGCATTGCCCCAGGAAGCGGAGGCAGCAACGGCAGCCTCAACCGCGTCGCGGATATCCTTGCGGCTGCCTTCGCCGACTTCGCCGAGAAGTTTTCCGGTGGGGCTGTGAACGGCAAGGGAATAATTACCATCGGGGCGTTTTTGTTTGCCGCCGATATAGTTTTTGGCGGTGCGGTCAATGCCGACAATGCTGTCATCTTCGGCCAGTTTGCGTGAATTTGCTTTGGCAGCAGCCTTTTTCTTTGGTGCGGAAGGAAGTTCGAGGTTGGCTTCGAAAACCGGCTTCATATAAGCATAGAGGCCTTCCCTGCCGCCTTCGCGGCCATAGCCGGATTCGCGGTAACCGCCGAAGCCGCAGGCAGCGTCGAACTGGTTTGTGGTGTTGATCCAGACGACACCGGCCTTCAGGCGCGGGGCCATCTCGAGGGCCATGTTGATGTTCTCGGTCCAGACGGAGGCAGCAAGGCCGAAGCGAATGTTGTTGGCGATGTCGATGGCTTCCGATTGATGGCGGAAGGTAATCGCGGCCAGCACAGGGCCGAAGACTTCGGTCTGCATGATTTCATCGGCGGTGCCGACACCGGTCAGTAGGGTTGGCGGATAGTAGCAGCCTTTGGCGGGACAGTTTTTGGATTGGTAGATTTCTGCGCCGGCTTTGACAGCGGCCTTCACCAGAGTGTCGATGCGCTTTTGCTGGGTTTCGTCAACGACGGCGCCGACATCGATGCATTTATCCATTGGATCACCGAGGCGCAGCGTGTCCATGCGGGCCTTCAGTTTGGCAATGAATTTTTCGGAGATGCTTTCCTGCACCAGGAGGCGGGAGCCGCCGCAGCAGACTTCACCCTGGTTGAACCAGATGGCGTCGACAAGACCCTCAACAGCGGAGTCGAGATCGGCATCGTCGAACACGATGAAGGGGGATTTTCCGCCAAGTTCAAGGGTGAGGCCTTTGCCGGAACCTGCGGTGGCCTTGCGGATAACGCGGCCGATTTCGGTGGAACCGGTGAAGGCGATTTTATCGATGCCGTCATGCGCGACGATCATCGCGCCGACTTTGCCGTCGCCGGTCACGAGGTTGAAAACGCCCTTCGGCAGATTGGCTTCAATGCAGAGATCAGCAAAGAGTTGCGCGGTGAGGTTGGTCTGTTCGGCGGGTTTCAGGACCACGGTGTTGCCAGTGGCGAGGGCCGGGGCGACTTTCCAAGCCAGCATCAGAAAAGGGAAGTTCCACGGAATGATCTGACCCGCGACGCCGAGCGGTTCGTAGTCGGGCATTTCCTTTTCGATCAGTTGCGCCCAGCCGGCATGGTGGTAAAAATGGCGCGCGGCAAGCGGAATATCGATGTCGCGGGTTTCGCGGATCGGTTTTCCGTTGTCGAGGGATTCAAGGACGGCGAAAAGGCGCGCGTGTTTTTGAATGAGGCGCGCGAGGGCGTAGAGATATTTGGTGCGTTCGAAGGCGGGAAGGGCGGCCCAGAGTTCCTGTGCCTTGCGTGCGGCGCGGACTGCGGCATCGACGTCTTTCTGTGTCGACTGGGCGACCTGACCGAGTTTTTCGCCGTTCGCAGGATTTGATGCCGGGAACCAAGTGGTTTTTTCGGGGGTTACGAATTTGCCGTTGATAAAGGAAGTGAATTTTCCATCACGATCCCTGATCCATGCGAGCGCGGGTTTTGCGTCTTCCGGGGCCGGACCGTATTCCATCGAGTCAAAAATTTCTGCAACTTTGGTCATTTTATAGTCCTCTGTCTCTTGTCACCCCCGCCTTGTGCGGGGGTCTGGTCTTATTAAGTCCGGATCTCCGCAAGGCGGGGATGAAAATTACGTTAAGTTATCCAATAGGGTGTCGGTTGCCGGAAGAATAATGCCCGGTGACATGGTGTTCGAGTTGCCGTTCAATATCACCGAGCAGGCTGGATGCGCCGAAGCGGAAGAGGTCGGGTTGCAGCCAGTCGTGACCGAGTTCGTCTTTCATCAATGCCTGATAAACGAGAGCATCCTTCGCCTTTGAAATTCCGCCGGCGGGTTTGTAGCCGACTTTGAAGCCGGTTGCCTCCTGGTATTCGCGGATCATACGGACCATGGCGAGGGTAACGGGCAGGGTGGCGTTGGAGGTTTCCTTGCCAGTGGAGGTCTTGATAAAATCTGCGCCCGCCATCATGCAGACCATGGAAGCTTTGGCGACGTTGCGCATGGTGGCCAGTTCGCCCGTGGCAAGAATGGTTTTGATGCGGGATTCACCGCAGGCTTCGCGGTAGGCGCTGACCTCGTCATATAATGCATTCCATTCGGCGAGCAGAACGTGGTGTCGGGTGATGACGATGTCGATTTCTTTGGCCCCGGCGGCGACGGAGGCTTTGATCTCGGCCAGTTTTTGCGGCAGAGGCGAGAGGCCGTGCGGGAAGCCTGTGGAGACGGCGGCGACGGGGATGTCAGAGCCTTCTAGGGATTTCACGGCGGTTTCAACCATGTCGTGATAGACGCAGACAGCGCCGGTATGCAACGGGCGGTCAAAGCCCATGGCGTCGAGGAGGTCCTGCCGTACGGGTTGTTTAGCTTTTGCGCAGAGTCGTTGGACGCGGCCCGGCGTGTCGTCGCCCGAGAGTGTGGTGAGGTCAATGCAGGAGAGCGCCTTCAGCAGCCACGCGGCCTGATAATCTTTTTTAACAGAGCGGCGCCCGGGAAGTGTGGCGGCCCGGCGTTCAAGGGCGGAGAAGTTGACGCGGATATCCTCGACCTTTGACAGGTCAAGTGCGAGGCCGGGGTTTCGCGCATGGCCGTGATTGCGTTTCATATCGTTCGCCGCGGTAATCGTTTTTGGAGTGGATGTCAGGGGCAATGGCTCAACGCTCATTTGCTTCCTCCCGTCATTATTATTGTTTTTTTATGAAACCTGAAGAAGATTAGCAATAACGAGGGGGCATTGCAAATCAAGGTTTAGGAGCTTTTTCACCAACTTTATCAGGTGCTTCGGCCTTGTCCGGTACAGCAGATTCCGGTTTTTGCGCTGCCTTTTCCGGCGTTTTCGCTTCGGCCTGCGGGCGGACGCTTTTCATGATGCGGGCGAAGAGGGTGTCGGCATCCTGATTGGGGGGGCCGGTCATTTCGCCTTCGAGGGTCAGGACTGATTTTTTGCCGATCCAGAGTTCGGACATGTAGACGCTTTCACTACCGTCTTCCTGTTTTTTGGTGGCCATCAGTACGGCCTGTTTCGCGGTGCCGAGGTCTTCGAATGCAGTCTGGGCCTGATCCCTGTCGATGTGTTCGCGGGCCATGGCGCCGAGGGTGTATTGCATTACTTCGCCGCTGTATTTTTCCATCATGCCGGGTTGCGCGGGGGCGCAGGTGACATTGATGCGCATGCCTGTGGAGACGTCATAAATTTTTGTATAGGTGGAGACGAGGTGGCAATCCTTCGGGTTGGCGGAGTCGCAGGCTTTGCTATCGGCAGGGGCCTCGGGGAAGGTCACGTTGAATTCGCAGCCATCAGGGGCATAGGTGTATTCTGCGGCGTTTACCGGTGCAGACAACAAGATTAATGACGCAACAAGGGCGACGAATATTTTCATTGCGGTCTCTCCCAGGTTGCCGGATCGGCGGGACCCTGTTCCTGGGTCAGCATGTTTTTGATTTTATGTCCGTCCTCATCCGGGAACCAGACGTAAGGGATTCCTTTTTTGGCGGCATATTTCAGCTGATCCGGGATTTTACGGGCGGCGTGGTACATCTCAACCTTAATACCGCGTTTGCGGAGGCCCTGACAGAGGGCGAGGATTTCGCCGCGGCGGTCTTCGGACGGCATGATCATCATCAGGTCGGCTGGGGATTTCTGCGTGGTGTTCAGTGTACCCTTTTCGATCATCTTGGCAAAAAGACGCGAGAAGCCGATGGAGATGCCGACGCCGGGGAGATGTTTGTTGATATAGCCGCTGGCCAGGTCATCGTAGCGGCCACCGGAACAGATGGAGCCATAAGTCGGGTCGTCGAGGAAGCGGGTTTCGTAGACTGTGCCAGTGTAGTAGTCGAGGCCGCGGACGATGGAGAGGTCGGCAACGATGGCATCTTTCGGTAGGCCCTTCAGACTTTCGAGGACGAAGGCGAGTTCTTCGACACCGATGTTGAAGGATTCGTCGTTGATGCCGAGTTTTGCAATTTCTGCGCGAAGGGTTACGGCATCACTCGTTTTAATCGATGCGAGATGGAGTATTTTGTCGGCAATATCTTCAGATAACTCATCTAAGCGAAGGTTTAATTTTAGCCCTGCCTTGACGGCGTCGATTCCAATTTTCTCCATCTTGTCGATGAAGGTTGTGTATTTAACCGCGTCCTTGATGCCAAGGTGCGCAAGCAGACCAAGAAGAACCTTGCGGTTGGAAATCTGCATCTGAATTTTTTCGTTTTCCATCCCCGGCAGACCCGTGAGGATTTCCCACATCACGGCGGGCATTTCCGCGTCAAAGTGCATGGGCAACGCGTCAACGCCGATGACGTCGATATCGCATTGATAGAATTCCCGGAAGCGTCCGGCCTGCGGGCGTTCGCCGCGCCAGACACGTTGTATCTGGTAACGCTTGAACGGGAAGACGAGGTCGTTGAAGCGCATGGCGACGTAGCGGGCGAAGGGCACAGTCTGGTCGAAGTGCAATGCGAGGCGCGCTTCGCTCTTGTCGCTGTCGTCTTTGTGCAGGCGTTCGATGACGTAGATTTCCTTGTCAACTTCCCCCTTGGCGGTGAGGACGTCGATTTCCTCGACGCTCGGGGTTTCGATGGAGCAGAAGCCGTAGGATTCGAACACATTGCGGATGTGGTCGAACCATTTCTGTTCGACGAGGCGTTCCTCAGGCAGCCATTCGGGGAAGCCACGGATCGGGCCGGGTTTGTAGATTTTGCGGTCGTTGCTCATATTTATTAAGTCCGGAAGAGGTTTCTGAGTTTGTTTTCAAGGTCGGGGTAGGCCATGACGATATGGTCGACGCCGATATTGCGTTCCAAAATAGCGATGGAGGAATTGAGGCCGTAGCCGAGGGGCTGGATCGGGCAGGGGACGAATTCGCGGGCGGCGAGGGCGGCGGTGACGTCCTTATGCCGATCCCCAATATACCAGATAATGTCGGTGGGGGCGGGCGGACGCGTGAGTCCCCTGATCGCCTGCAGGATGGAATCGGGGAAGGGTTTAGCGCGGGTGATGTCCTCGCGGAAAATCGTAACGTCGAAATATTTGGCGAGGTCGAATTTCTGCAGGATGTCGTGGCCGTAACCTTTGCCAAGACCATTGCTGACCAGCCCCATCGGGATGTTGTGGGATTTTAAAAAGTCGAGAATGTTGTAAATGCCGGGGCAGGGCTCGACGATCTGCCCCACTTCCTTGCGGCGGATTTTGTGGATCGCGCGGTGGACCAGAAGTTTCGGGCGTTCACCGTCGTGGAATTCGACGAGAGGCGGTGCGGCGATTTCACGTTTCAGAACTTTGGAGAAAAACTTAGCGCCCTTATGGGCTGCATCATCAAGCCGTTCCAGCACATCGAGCAAAGCCGGATGGAGGTGGCGCACGGTGGTGCCATCCATATCGAACAGAACGATGGTGGGTTTCGCGAGGGTCATTCCACTTTCCTAAAGACGGGAAAGAGTAGCGGAAACAAGGTGTTGCGGCAATGGCCGCAGCCCTTAAAAAGCATACGCCCACACCGAAATTAAAAGGGTGCGGGCGCATGAATTTATATCCTGAAGATGGATTTATTTGATAACCAGATCAACCAGCGCCTTGTGGGCCTTGAACTTGTCTGCTGCTGCACCGACGGCGGCGACGCCGGAATCAACGGTTTCGCGAAGCGCGTCTTCTGTCTTGCGGTCTGCAGTCGGTTTTGGGGCTGTCGGTTTTGCGGCATAAAGGGCGACGAGGGTATTGAACTGTTCCTTATAGCCGGGAACGGCGACCAGCGCGTTTTCATGCATTGCTTTGTATTTTGGATTTACCGAACCGTCATTGGAAATGATGGTGTCGATGGCGTAGCCGAATTCAGCTTTCTCTTTTAATTTTTCGGCAGCGGCCAGACCTTCTGCGGCAAGGGTCTGGGTTTTATCGAGGGCTTCCTGGCCCAATGCCTTTGCCTTGTCCAATGCGCCGGGGGCGAGTTCTTCAGTTTTTGCTTTCAGTTGCGCTGCAATTTCGGCAGCTCGTTTTGTTGCTCTTTCTAACAGGCCCATAATTTAAATCTCCTATAGCTATGGTAATACACAGACAATAAGCGGTAAACGCAGCCGGGTCAATGACTTGCCATAAGTTTTTGAATATAACGGTAATTTAAAGCGCAGTGA
>JAQGJB010000030.1 GCA_028290825.1 Micavibrio sp. | reverse complement strand
GACTGAGGGATGCCTGCCCCAGCGCAAAACTCCAGCTATAAGCAGACAGCAGGGCATCGCGCACCACGCCGAACAACGTCCCGGCAATCTCGGATTCCGCGGTGCCGTCATCAAACGACGTAATCGGCTGCGCCCCCAGGCGGATCAGCGCGCGGCTGCATAATGCAATATCGGATAAAGCCATTTCAAAAAATCTCCAAAAACGTAATGATGCGTCCTTGCGGGCGCAGCGAAGCAATCCAGGGGGTGGGTCTCCGGATTGCTTCGCTGCGCCCGCAAGGACAATAAAAAACAACTCCGGGCGAAAAGCCCGGAGTTGTCAGCGCTTTCCAGGTATGACCCTGCGGTTCAGGAATTAGCTGTAGACCGTAATAGCCACAGCACTGCCCGTGTTACCGGTGACGATATAGAACTTCGTCGAAGGCGTACCGTCGGTGTCGATATTAATCACCATCAGATCGCCAACGCGCAGCATATCGACAGCCTTGTTAAAATAACCGGCACCGGTAATCGTTGCCGCGTTGTCGATCGAGGCATAATGCCACAGCGTAAAATTATTCGCATACGCCAGCACGCTGAGGTTAGAGGCATCAAAAGCCATGATTATTCTCCTTCAAAGGTTGGGGTTAAAAATTTTAATTTGTCTTCAATTGAAGCAGGATGTGACGAAAATGGCTGGTTGCGAGAACCGGCGCGTAGCGTACGTTTGAGTACGTGAGCACCGGAAGCGCAGCGACCAGCCATTTGCAGGCCATCCGGCAAAAATTGATGGCAAATTAGTCCGGAGTTTCATCACAGCCGATGACAACCACGCCACCCGCATCGATCAGACCCGCACCCTGACTCATCATGTTATTGACAAAGTGCGCCGCACGGTCGCCGTGCCAGGTGATATCCGACTGCACATCCGAACCCGACGCATGACCAATTGCGGTCTTGTGGTACCAGAAGCAGGAACGGATATCGTTCCCGTCAACCGGCAGACCCGTCATCGGCATGAACAGGGACCCCAGCCAGCGCTTCGCCTGTGTCCCGTTAAACGGCAGGTCATCGGAACCAACGAATTCGGAATTCGCAAACTCATCGATCTGCAGCAACTGGCTCCATTGCTTGTAACCCACCAGGCAATACCGTTCGCCGTCATCCGGGACATCGGCGGTGCCGAGCTGTTCAAAGGCCGACAACACTTTACCGATGGTCAGTCCGGTATTGGCCTCCGCTACGGTCAGGGTATTCGCCGTCGCCAGCGCCGCAATAATCATCTCGTCCGTCTTGCGGCCCAGGGCATATGCACCCGCATTGGCAATCACCTGACGTTCGTCGATATTGACCTTCAGTTCATCAAGGCGGTCGACCCAGTCACCGGCATAAAAATCCTGCAACGTGACCTCGACACTCGAATGCGCCAGATTCATCACTGGAACCATGCCATGTGTGGATTTTGTCGACGCCGTGCCCTTGCCGACCTTTTGGAAGATGGCGGAAGAACCGTTGACGTCGCTGATGGTGTGGACGGTATTGCGCAGTTTGGAACCCGTACGCTGATAGGCTTCGTGAACTTCGCGTTCGAATTGCTTTACGAACGCATTATCGATGGATGTCGACATGACAAACCTCTTTCTTGGTGAATGTTGATGGAAATTGGGTTCGCCTGCCGGTTGTCGTCCTCCACTTAAAAAGCGGGGCGGCCAGTCATGCGAAAAAGCAGCGGGGCGGGTGGCACATTTCAGGCACCGTTCTCCACCCCGCTAAGTTTCTTCGGGAACGAAGGTCGTAAGCCCCTCAAATCAGGGCTATAATTTCGTTAAATTTGACAAATAACTGATTCAATGAGACAATATTAATAATCAAGGGCGTCCTGCCCACATAAACTTGCATTTGGTAGTTTGGGTCTGTTATTTTATGTCAACTTTTGTGGCTATCGCCACGGGAAGTGATTGGAGACGACCATGTTTAACAATTTCCTAGCCAGCCTGCGTTCTGCGCCCGTCATCGAAGCCACGGAAACGCAACGCCGCTTTCCGCGCCGCGTCGCCGATCGTTGCGTTGCCGTTGTCCATGGCCAGACCTTCCCGGTCCAGAACTGGAGCTTCGGCGGCGTCCTCCTCGCGGTGGATGAACGTCTGTTTGGTTCCAACCAGGACATCGAAACCACACTGAAATTCAAACTGCGCAACACCATTGTCGATGTAAACGTGCGCGGTCATGTCGTCCGCAAAAGCGCGGGCCAGGTCGCCATCGCTTTCGAACCGCTCGGCAAAGCCATCCGCCGCACGTTCCAGCAAGTGATTGACGACGCTGTGGCCAGCGAATTCGCAACGTCACAGGCCTGATCCTTTAACAATCAGAATTTAATCAAGCGCGACCCGTTACAGGCCGCGCTTTTTTATTGCCCGTAAATCTGCTTGAACCCGTCCGTCACTTTCGAGACAAAAACCGGGTCTTTCTCCCGCCAGTATTTGGGATCGCGCATCATGCTGCGCAGATCGTTTTCATTGGTCGCCGTCGACGCGGCATCGATCCTCGGGCTTGCATGATCCTCCCCTTTCATCATCCGGTACAGCGCCATAACCCCCTCATAACTGGACGACAGATTGGTCAGCACATCCGGTGGCAGGGTCTTCTTGCCATAGGCCAGTAACTGGCGCGACATCTCCTGCCAGCTCGAAGGCCCGCCAAAAGCTGCCGACAGCTTCTCGACCTCACGATCCGCCTTGAAGTCCGCCGATAATTCCAAAATCATCGGCACCAATCGTTCCGCCGCCAGATCATAAACCATCTGCACCTGCTGCGGCGTAAACCCTTCCGCATGCAGGCGTGTATTTAACTCTGTATCCGGCGTGAATAAACCGTGATCGCATTTCACATCATACTGGTCCGGCGAATCCGGTACGCCAAGAACCTTGTAAAGCCGCGATTTGTCGCCATCGGTCGGCACCATCGTCGAAAGCTTCTTTTCCAGCGCAATATAAGACTGGATCAGTTCATCCAGCCGGATTTCCCCCGTCTGCCGGTCCCAGAATTTTTCCGGCAGCGTATCGGGCTTCATCACCGCTACAGTTGTTTCACCTTCGACGTCCGGGGTCAGTAAATTGTCGCTCATCTCATCTCTCCTTAAATTAAAATTCAAAAACCAGCCCACACACCGTCATCCCGGCGAAAGCCGGGACCCATACGATGGCAGGATCATTAAAATTATGCGTCCTCGCCCTAAAGAGGCTGCATAACCGAAGTTACTTACAAATCCGATGGATCCTCCCGGCGAAGGCCGGGATCACGCCGCAATGACGGACATATTTCATTTCCTTCCGCGATCCACCAATCGCAGGATATTCGCCACCAACGCCCTCTGCCCCTCTGCATAACGAAGCTGCTGGTCACTCGCATCCGGCCCATAGGCTCGCGAAAACGTCATCACCTGCAGATGCGCCAGAACCTTGCGCCCGTCATCGCTGGAAAACAGCCGTGCGAAAATCCGCTCAATGTCCTGCTGCGGCAACGCTTGCGGCTCCGTCAACAGGTGCTGCGGGGCCTGGATTGGTTTGGATTGGCTGAACATTGGATAACTCCTGGGTTATAGGTAACTGGTTTAAAATAAGATCACTGGGCACGCCGAGCGCATCCCCGAGCACCCGCGCTGCCTGCGGCAGATTGACGGCGGACAACGCCTCCGGGCCCATCGCCTGCACCGCCTGCAGCCAGAATAATGTGTTCTGCACATTCCTCTGGCCCTGCGACCGCGCCAGCGGCGAACGGTAATCGAGCGTCACCAGGCGGCCATCGATATTCACATCCGGCACTTCCCCGCGTCGGCGCAAAATCGCATACGCCCTTTGGATCAGCGGCGTCATCAGTTCCGTCTGTAACCGTCCATACGTCGCCCCCAACAACAATGCCATCTCAGCCGAGCGCTCCAGCACCTCCGTCGCCGTCATCCGTGCACTTGCAATCGGCGCCAATCTGTCGGCCAGCAGCGCGTGATTGATCCGCGTCCTTAAGTCCCCGAGCACCAGCTGCGAAATATCAAACCGCCCCGGCATTTCCAGCGGCTTTAACCCCTGCGATCCGACAGCCTTCGGAATAATCGATCCTGGCTTCAGTTCAATATTGGCAATATTCAGAACCCCGTCATCATCCGCCTGCCATATCCCCGTCACCGCAATCGATGCATTTTTCAGGATCAGCTCAACAACCTTGTTAGCCGTCTTGATATCCGGCAGCGCCTTCATCACCGGCGACCGCCCGTAAATCTCGCCCGGCGATTTCAGCCAGCGGAACGCGAGCACAGGCGAATCCGCCATTACCGCATGTTTCAGCAAAACCAGGTTCCCACCCTCGATTAGCATCGCATTGAAAATCGCCCGGTGCTTATCCGGCAAATAACTCTCCAGCACACTGAACCGCATTTGCGGATCTTGCTCACCTCGACGCTCAACGGCCTCAGGAATTGTAGCCCGTGCATACCGCGATTTAATCTGCGTCAGCGTCAGCTGCATCTCCCGGAATGCCCCGTTCAGCATCCCGTTATCCCCCTCCTCCAGAACGATCTGGTGCAGCGGCACGGCCGTAAACTGAAATGCCGAAAACGCACCCGGCTCAGCCTCCTCTACATAAAGGCTGGCCGTACCGCCGACGATCAGGTCGAGAAAACACTGGTGAATCTCCACCACAAAATTCGACCGGTCAAAATGCGCCTGTATCGTCCGCGCTGCCTTTTCCAGCACCGGCGCCAATGATTCAGCCTGGCCCGCACTCAGATCCGGCCCCGGCTTCAACCCGAACCATTGCGTCCACGGCGGCATCAGATTGCCCAGAAGGCTCGCCGCCAGTTGCTCCACCGCATCCAGCGCCGTACCGTCATAAAGACGCTCCATTCGGTTCTCGCCCGGCTGTTGCCCCGAACCGAACCCCTGGCGTTGCGGCAAAGCATATTTATAAGCATCCTGCCAAAGCGATTCCCATTGCCCGCGCTTGGCCCGCGCGGCCTCATAACGGCGGCGGAGCGTTTCCAGCGCAGCCTTGTCCTCACCGGGACTGGACGTCACGATTGTCATGTTTCTGATCCTTATTGTGAAAATTTATTCGCCGAGCAAAGTCTTGCGTTGCGGCGTCGTGGAATTGTTATCTGACAGAAGTCCGCGGAACCCGGTCACTACGGTGCTGAGCACCCCGCGGCTGCGTTCCAGCAGGCTCGTGTTCTTCATCGCCGCACCCGTTGACGTATCCGGCGTCGTTGTGGATGGAGGGGTTGTTGTTGCGGGTGCGGTTGTCGTCGTATTAGTTGATGACGGTGTATAAACCGGCACATAGACAGTCTACGCCGCCGCCGGAATGGCGGGGTGTGAGGTTAGGCTTCCCATTATATTCTCCTGAAAAAATTAGGCTGTAAGACGCTGATAAAGCTGCCACGGCGTAAACACGAACCCGTCATGCAGGCCAAGCACACGCTTCACCGCCTCGACACAGGTGAAGAACCCGACCGGCGCGGCGCGGCTTTTTGTCCGGCACACCGGCGCCATCACAACTTTCTGCCCGCGATCCGCCAGCCATTTCGGCATGTCGAAATCCGCCGGAACATGGTGCACGGTCACTTCCGTATGATTGGCCAGCGGATCGAGTGAAATCCAGTGACGCCCGTCATTCATCAGTACAAAGCAATGACGAAAGCCTGGTTTCAGAAGGCGCAGCCACGGCAGATCGGTTTCACCGGAAAACACCACCCAGGCACCGAGGGCGTTGTTCATATAACCCAGTTTCGATTTCATGATTTTTTTCATTCTGCGGCCTCTCTGTACATATCAATGGAAACGACGTTGGTTTGGTTCCGGGGCAGCCATGCGGCGAACATCCCCTGCTTCTTGATGATCTTCTTGGCTTCCAGCACCGGGGCTAGTTCGGCCAGGGCTTCATTCCACATTCTGTAGCCGCGAATTTCCTTCACCCGGCGCGGATCGGGCGGCAGCATCCGGCGGCCGTAATGACGCAGCACCAGCATGTGCTCCATCGTCAGCTTTCGGTTACGGTAAATACCGTCCAGCGCCTGCAGAATATCAATCGGCTCGCACGGTCTTGGGATCATCCCGACACCGGCGGCGATTCGCGCGCCATCAATGCGTGCCTGCTGGGCCTGGATAAACCAGAACCATGCGTCCTCGACGGTTTCAAAGGGTTGGGCATTCGTGATTCCCTGATGTTTCGGCGTATAGTCACGGGTCATTGAGGTCGTCTCCAAGCTATGCTATGTTCTTATTACGTTCTGAACGCGGGATACAATCGTTCCCGTTATGTTCTCAATATAGACTGAATAAAAACGGGGCGTCAAGGAAAAAATAAGATTTTTTTCCTATTTACACCCCTATGGATTAATGGGACTATTATCCTACTAGAATCATTGGGAAAACTTCATGTTCACACACGACGAAATCTGGGCTGCCATCGACCGTCTTGCAGACACCCGTGGGCTTTCCGCCTCGGGTTTGGCGCGCCAGGCTGGTCTTGACCCTACCGCTTTCAACAAAAGCAAGCGCATCAGCCCCAATGGCAAGCCGCGCTGGCCCTCCACTGAAAGCCTTTCCAAGATTCTCGCCGTCACGCATTGCACCATGACCGACCTGATTGCCCTGATGGACCAGAGCACCCCTGCGGCAAAGCCTGTGCGCATGCTGTCTTACGCGCATGTGAAAGTTGGCAAACTCAATGAGAAACAGATCTCAAGCTTCAAAGCAGGTTTCGAAACCAGCGCGGAAAGTTTTGCCATCACGATCGATGATGACAACCTGGCCCCATTATTCGGTGAAGGCAACGTCCTGATCGCAGACCCGGAAGCCCGCCTTAAAACCGGCGATCGCGTTATTTTTTATTCAAGAAAAACCGGCCTGAAAAGCGGTATTATCCAGACGGCCCAGAAAAAAGCCCTGAGCATCCTTCTCGCCGACGAAGATTTCAAAGAAACATCCTTCGCCGACAGCGACCTTGAATGGACCGCGCGTATTATGTGGGTCCGCCACTAACTTCACAGGAGTAATCATGCCTATCGACAAATCCGGCATCGCCCGAGCCTCGGCGCAAATTCTGCTCGACACCAAAAGTGTCCTGTTCAATGCGCGCGAACCTTTCATTTTCACTTCGGGCCGCGCTTCACCTGTTTATACCGATTGCCGCCGCCTGATCTCCTTCCCGGAGGAACGCGGTATATTGATGGATTTCGGCGCAAACATACTGCGCGAATATGCCGGTGGTGTGGATTTAGTCGCCGGTGGCGAAACTGCGGGCATACCCTACGCCGCCTTTATCGCCGAGCGCCTTAACAAGCCTATGCTCTACGTCCGCAAGAAACCAAAAGGTTTCGGCAAGATGGCCCAGATCGAAGGGGTCATGGATGAAGAAGGAAAACGCGTCGTCCTGGTCGAAGATTTGCAAAGCGACGGCGCCAGTAAAAAAGTCTTTATCGACGCCCTGCGCAATGCCGGCGCTATGGTCGAACACGCCTTCGTCGTCTTCCATTACGGCATCTTCCCGGCCAGCGAAGTCAATATGAAGGAAGCTGGCGTCACCCTTCACGCCCTCACTACCTTCTGGGATGTTCTCGCCGTTGCGCGGGAAAAGAATTATTTCGATACCGAAACCCTCGATGAAGTTGAAAAATTTCTCCATGCCCCGGATGAATGGTCCGATGCGCATGGCGGAAAAATTAAAGAAGGTATTTCCTACTGATGCGCATCCACTTTGCCGCAGCCGAAACCCCCGAAGCCGCCGATGCCGCAAAGGCACTGATGGCGGAGTACGGCCAGGCGACAAAACATGACTGTGATGTTGTTGTTGTCCTTGGCGGCGATGGTACGCTTCTTGAAACAGTGCACAGCATGCTTGATCTCGACAAACCTGTGTACGGCATGAATCGCGGTTCGCTCGGCTTTCTGCTTAACCCCTACAAACCGGAAAACCTCGTCGATCGCATCCTGCATTCGCACAGCGTCACCCTTTTCCCGCTGCGCATGACAACGCGTAGCCATGACGGTACTGTGACGGAAGCCCTCGCCTTCAATGAAGTCTCCCTGCTGCGTCAGTCGCGCCAGGCTGCAAAAATCGGCATTGTCATCGATGGCATTGAACGCATGCCCGAACTCGTCTGCGACGGCGTTCTTGTCGCCACACCGGCGGGAAGCACGGCTTACAACCTCTCCGCCCATGGTCCGATCATTCCCTTAAGCGCCAACACCCTGGCCCTGACCCCCATCAGCGCCTTCCGTCCACGCCGCTGGCGCGGTGCGCTTCTGCCCTCGCGCGTCAAGATTCGTTTTGAAATCCTTGAATCCGATAAACGCCCGGTCAGCGCCACCGCCGACTACACCGAAGTGCGCAACGTCGCCCAGGTCGATATCGAACAGGATGAAAAAACCGGCTTCACCATCATGTTCGACCCGGACCACAAACTGGAAGAACGGATTCTGAAAGAGCAGTTTTCAGCCTGATTTTTGAGTTTTTCCCAAGTTTAGCAACAAGACATAAGAATTTTCTTGCACTGGGAATGCATCCGGCATAAATAATATCCCATCTTTCATTCGGATCGCGGAATTTGAGGATCAGCTTGCACCGCGTTATCAAAGCTAAAGCGCTATAGACGAATTCTCGCCTGTAGTTCCCAAGGACCCCACGAAGGGGCAATACAAACCTTAGAGGAACATACATGGCAATCATCCTTCCGCAGGATCATCCTGCATATACCCGTCTCAAAAATCAGAATATTCCCGTTCGCGCAGAAACCGCGTATGAATTTTCGCGTGCGGCTGGCAAGGGCCTGCCTGTAACGCTCGGTTTCGTCAACCTGATGCCGACCATTTATCTCGATGAAACCGTTGACCTGCTGCTGGCGCGTCTGGCCAGGGCGGATCAGGATATCCGCCCCGTTTTCATCCATCCGGAAGACCGCCGCAAAGGCTTGTTCTGGAACGAGGCGAAAAAACAAAAACTCGATTGCATGCTGGTCACCGGCTATGCCGCGTCGAACGAGCCGTTTGAAAACCTGACCTTCTGGGCGGAGCTTTGCCACATCCTCGATGATGTCAAGGAACAGAAACTTCCCCTCTTCGGCGTCTGCGCCGGCGCCATGGCCATCGCCAACCACCATTACGGCATTGCCAAGGAACGCGCGCCCCATAAATTGCTGGGCAATTACGAATACAAGACACCGGAAGGCCGCAGCCTTTTTCTCGCCACCTCCCGCCACAACACGCTGAACCGCGACGATCTGTTGCAGGCGGTTGAAGGCCAGGGCCTGCGCATCATCGCCGAGACGGAACAGACACCGCAACCGGAACCGGCCGTAATTGTCGACCCAACCCGTAATGTCCTGCTGACCCTCGCGCACCTTGAATACGGTAACGGCACCAGCTATTACCCGAATTTCGAAAATGAAAAGCTCGACATCCTGACCTACCAGTATAAACGCGATCACCGCCGCGACGCCTGTTATGACCCTGAACTTGCCGCGCGCGTGAAACCGCCAGTCAACGTGCCGTTAAACACCGGACAGGTGCAGGCCCGTGAAGCCTATGCCGAACAACTCCTCGCCGGATGGGTCCAGCAGGCTTATGAGCGCAAGCTTGCCCTTGCAGCACAACAGAACGCAATCACGATCCGGGAAGAAGCGGTCGAGCAGGATACAGCACCTACACAGGGTTACCGGAGCTTTACGGCTTAATTTCAGGGTGGTGCGCCACTTTTTGACCTGGTCCGGCCTTCAGGGCCCCGGCCAATGTTTTCAGCATGCGGCCCGCTTGTTCCTCGCTCGCCAAAATGATCCCGGGGGTCTCCGGTGCCCCTGCCTCAATCGGCTGCGTCCTTGCATTCAATACCTGCACCACGGTTCCGGTCGGGTAATGCGCCTTGTCGTTAATCACGATTGCCGTGGTCCGGTCATTGCCCTCATGCTGCAGGCTATCGCAGAAAAAAACGATACGGTCATCAGGGTTGGCGTATTTCGACTCTCTCAGACCAAAGGCCTTGTCAAAGGCATGAGCGCGCACGCCCACCACTGTGCCGTTAAATTCACAAATCTGAAAATAGGCAAGCCCGTCCAGAACCGGCATGGCAGGATGGGCGCAGGCATCGATCAGAGCCTGGCGGATTTCCGACATTACAGTCCGGATTTTCTCCGGTCTTTTATCGTCGATATTATGAACGTTGAAAAACACACTGCCATGCTTCTCCTCCACGACGAGACCAGGATTTTTCAGCACCATTTGCCGCGCCACGCGATTGAATTCCGCCATCATGATTTCCCCGCCCTTCGGATAGGGATGCCGGGTTATCTTTTTACTCCCCGCCTTCTGCCATTCCAGCCCGTCACTGCCGATGATATTGAAGGGCAGCGTTCCTGGGTTATTCAGACGCCGGCGCAAGCTGTCCACGCTGCGTCCGGTCGCAAATGTCACGACGCAGTTCGGTTGCCGTGCAATCGCCCGCAGTGCCTTGAGGGCCACCGCATCCACGCGAACATCTTCGACATGATCCTGAAACGGCGCAACTGTTCCGTCAAAATCGAGCGCCAGGTGCAAACGCCCGCCGTTTTGCACATGGCCAACCAGATCATTGATAAATGTGTCAATCACCGCTTGTTCGCTCGTTATTCCGGTCATTTTTTCCCTGCCTTTTTCTTATTCATTGTCTTGGTTTTTTGCGCCAGGTCATCCTGCGCCTTCAGATGCCACAACAGAATACTCGCTGCCGTCCGGTAGGGCGCAAAACGCTGCCCCAGCATTAATGTCTCCTCCTGCGTCAGCCGGTCTGTACGCTTCAGGTATAAACGCAACCCTTCCCGTACACCCAGATCGCCAACCGGCCAGACATCGGGCCGCGCCAGAGAAAACATCATATACATTTCGGCGCTCCACGGCCCGAAGCCTTTCAGCGCCGTAATCGCAGCGTAAATATCCGCATCATCCATCTCCTCCAGCGCATGCGGGTCGAAGGCCTTCCCATGCACAGCCTCCGACAGACCCCTTATATACTTCGCCTTCTGGCCCGAAAGACCGAAGGCGCGCAAGGCATCCTCCTCCATTTTCAGGATTTTCCGCGGCTCGACAATTTTAAAATGATCCTCCATCCGCTGCCAGACGCTGCGCGCCGCCGACATCGATACCTGCTGACCGATCACGATCCGCACCAGTTCGGAAAAGCCCGGCCCGGAATAGGACCGCAGAAAATCCTCGGGCCTCTTCTTCAGCTTTTTAAAAACCGGATCCTTGGTGAGAAGATGATTTAGCCCCTCATAAATCGCAGGGTGCTGGTGCAGATATTCAATTACCTCGCCTTCAGGCAATCTCAACCCTGTAATTCTCAATTACAGTATTGGCGAGCAGCTTCTCGCACATATCTTCAATACGCTTCTTATCCGTACCCTCGGCCACATCAAGCTCGATCACCTTCCCGGCGCGCACATCGCCTACCTCGGCAAACCCCAGCCCCTGCAGCGCCTGACCAATCGCCTTACCCTGCGGATCGAGAACGCCGTCTTTCAGCATCACGTGAACATAAGCTTTCATGGTTAAGTCTTCCTCGGTTTGGTCGGCATTTTGGAGATCGAACGCAGGCCGCGTTCGCGCCCCAGTTCGTTGTCGATTTCGCTTAAGGATGCGGCCAGTTGCTCGTTAATGCTGCCGCCCTCGATAATCCCGCCCTTCGGGACCAGACCGAGACGTTCGGCAACCTGCTGGTAAGCCTCGATCACGCCGCCAAGATCCTGACGGAACCGGTCCTTGTCCATCTTCTCATTTGTTGTCGCATCCCAAAGGCGACAATTATCCGGGGAGATCTCATCCGCAAGCAGCAGATAAAGCTCACCCTGCTCACCCCAGAGACGCCCGTATTCCAGTTTGAAATCGACAAGGCGCAAACCGATACCCGAGAACAATCCATTCAGGTAATCGTTCACCCGCCACGACATCGCGATGATTTCCTCAAGCTCATAGGGGTCGAGCCAGTTGAATGCGATGATGTGATCCTCGCTGACCATCGGGTCGTTGAGTTCATCTTTTTTGTAATAGAATTCGACAATCGGACGCGGCAGCACGGTGCCTTCCTTGATCCCGAGACGCTTCGCAATCGAACCCGCGGCGATGTTTCGCACGACGACCTCAAGCGGAATCATATCCAGTTGCCGCACCAGTTGTTCGCGCATGTTGATCGACTTGATGAAATGCGTCGGAATACCGATCGCTTCAAGCCGCGTCATCAGGTGTGCGGAGATTCTGTTGTTGAGCACACCCTTGCCCGCAACAGATGATTTTTTCTCGCCGTTACCCGCCGTCAGATCATCCTTGAAATACTGAATAAATGTGCCCGGTTCAGGGCCGTCATAAACGATTTTGGCCTTGCCTTCATAAATAACTTTACGGCGTGACATACATTTATCCTTTGTGAGCGTGATAAGGCGTATATAAGCATGGATTCTTACGCTTTTAAATGGTAGAAAAACCCGGATTTTACTGAAGCCGATCCCTTTGAAGGAGGACCTGCCTATGACAAGTTTAGATGACCGTAAAAACGCCTTTGAAAACAAATTCGCTCATGATGCCGAATTCCGTTTCAAGGTCGAGGCCAGAACCGCGAAACTGCTGGGTCTCTGGGCTGCGGAACAGATGGGCGTAACTGGGGACGAAGCAGCTACCTATGCAGGAACCGTCGTCGCCTCCAATCTTGAAGAGGCAGGCTTTAACGACATCAAGCGCAAAGTGCGTGGAGATTTCGACGCCAAAGGCATTGCTGTATCCGACCACATGATCGAAACGATGACCGAGACATTTTTCGAAGAAGCCAAAACCCAACTGGCATAACCGCATCATCTAGTGCGAACGACAAAAAGAAAAAGCCCCGTTAACCGGGGCTTTTAGTTTTTTTGCTTGAAGTGTGTTCCCTGGTTCAACTCGCTGGCATTGAAAGAAGTCTTTCCTGCCACCGATTGGATGTTCTGCTCTTAGAGGCCGGTTGAGGGCGCACAGTGTGCAGCAATCCGTTTCGTATTTGGTATATTAGAATTGTTAGCGGGTCCGTTTACGCCTTGCAAGGAAAAAAGTTGCCAATAACAAAGATAGTGCGCAACAATATTTCAAATATAGCTAAAAACTGTGAAAAACCGCGGTGTTTACGACACAAGGCTGCCATGCTTTAATTACACTATAGTGACAATATTGATTTGCGGTTATCCTGAAACAACACCCGGAAGGTCACCAGAGGATAAATTATGAAAACAACAATCATTGTCTTTCCAGGCACCAACCGCGAAAACGACATGGCCCAGGCTATCAAACGCGTTTCAGGGCAGGATTCACATTTGGCCTGGCATAAGGATACTGATCTCGGCTCTCCCGACCTCATCGTCCTTCCCGGTGGGTTCTCCTACGGCGACTATCTGCGCTGCGGCGCTATGGCCGCGCAATCACCGGCGATGAAGGAGGTCATCGCCCATGCAAAACGTGGCGTCAAAGTTCTCGGCGTCTGCAATGGCTTCCAGATTTTAGTGGAAAGCGGACTCCTGCCGGGCGCACTCCTACGTAACCGCAGCCTTAAATTCATCTGCAGGCAGATCAATCTGAAAACCGAGACTGCAAACTCTCCGTTCACCAATAAAATGAAACCCGGTCAGATCATCCGCGTTCCTGTCGCTCACGGTGAAGGCAACTATTTCGCTACGCCCGACATGATCCTATCAATGCAGGACAGAGACCAGATCGCCTTCCGTTACTGCGACGACGCCGGACAGGTCAATGAAGCCGACAACCCGAACGGCGCGGTGAACAGCATCGCCGGTATCCTCAATGATAACCGCAATGTCCTGGGCATGATGCCGCACCCGGAAAACGCAACGCAGGATCACCAGGGAAACCTGACCGGCCTGCCGCTGTTCGAAAGCATCTATGCAAATTTTGTCTAAGCTTTAAGCGTCTTAGAAAACTTGTCCGCCAGCCGCGTCGGTTCCGGCAACCTGTAAGTTCTCAGACACTCCATCACAATTCTGACCGCACTGTCCTGCCCCACGCGGTGCCCGGGTGAAATAAACAACGGGTTAACCTTATCCTTGCTGCGCAGGACCGTTCCAATCTGCTCCTCCTCATAACGGTCCATCAGAATTGACTGCGCGCCTTTACCCGGTCCGGGTTCCGCATATTTCCCGGTCAGCAACGACTTCGCCACGCCAATCGATGGCAACCCTGTCTCCACCCCCAGATGCGCCGCAATCCCGAAGCGCCGCGGGTGCGCAATACCCTGCCCGTCCACCATCAGCAAATCCGGAATAACGGGCAGGCATTTCAGCGCCCGCAAAATCACCGGCACCTCCCGGAACGACAAAAACCCCGGCACATAAGGAAAGCCGGGCGTCAGATAAGCCTGCGCACTCGCAACCGGCTCCATGTCATCAGCGTCAACCACCACAATCGACGCCCGTCCCAGATTGCGGTCCATATCATAACCGACGTCAACACCGGCAATCGTGCGGATATCGCCGAAATCATCCGTGATGAGGACTTTGTGCCGCAATTCTTCCTGTATCCCGCGCGCCACTTCAATGCTTTCCGGCCAGAGCAAAGGATCTGCATCCTTAAGCCCGGCCGTAAATCGCTCATCCATCTTCTTTTTGTAAGCCCAGTGCATCCGAATAAAATATGCCGCTGCACCTGTTCGTCCAGCACAATAGACAGAATCAGATAACCTTCGATTTATTTGCGGGAAACAGAGATAAATCGCTTCGGAATCGTCTTTCTTCACGCTAAAAAAGATCATGACCCAGACAGCCCTGAAGACCGCCTCTGCCCCCGTTATCCGTGAACCGGATGTGTCCCCTGTCCTTGCCGCCGAATATGGTTTGAGCGGGGACGAATACGACGTCATTCTCAAAGCTCTCGACCGCAAGCCGACCTTCACCGAACTCGGCATCTTTTCAGTCATGTGGTCGGAACATTGCTCCTACAAATCCTCCCGCATTCATCTGAAAAAACTCCCGACCGAAGCGCCGTGGGTTATTCAGGGGCCGGGTGAGAACGCCGGCGTCATCGATATCGGCGACAATCAGGCCGCCGTCTTCAAAATGGAATCCCACAACCACCCGTCCTTCATCGAACCCTACCAGGGCGCGGCCACCGGTGTTGGCGGCATCATGCGCGACGTCTTTACCATGGGCGCACGGCCCATAGCGAACATCAATGCCCTGCGCTTCGGCGACCCATCACACCCGAAAACCCGCCAGCTTGTAAACGGCGTTGTTGCCGGGATTGCGGGCTACGGTAACTGCATGGGCGTCGCCACTGTCGGCGGCCAGACCGATTTCCACAAATCCTACAACGGCAATATCCTTGTCAACGCGATGACGGTGGGCCTCGTCAACCACGACGATATCTATTATTCACGCGGCGCGGGTGTGGGCCAGCCTGTCGTCTATGTCGGCTCCAAAACCGGCCGCGACGGCATACACGGTGCCACCATGGCCTCCGCCGAATTCGATGATGACTCTGCGTCACAACGTCCGACGGTACAAGTCGGCGACCCTTTCGTTGAAAAACTCCTGCTTGAGGCCTGCCTCGAGTTGATGCAGCAGGACGCGATTATCTGCATTCAGGATATGGGGGCCGCTGGCCTTACTTCATCCTCCGTCGAAATCGCAGACAAGGGACAGGTCGGTGTTCACCTCACCCTCGATCATGTGCCGATGCGCGAACCCGGGATGAGCCCCTATGAAATTATGCTGTCCGAATCTCAGGAACGCATGCTGATGATCCTGAAGCCGGAAAAAGAAGCCATGGCACGGGCCATCTTCGAAAAATGGGATCTGGATTTCGCCGTGATCGGCGTGACCACTACTGAACGCAATCTGAAACTCGATATGTATGGCAAAACCTGGTGCGACATTCCCGTACCGCCGCTGGTCGATCAGGCCCCTCTCTATGACCGCCCGGCCTCAGCCCTGACGAAACCGGCTAAACTCGATTACAGCGCAGAGAAAGCCGATCTCGTCGCCGCTCTGAAAACCCTCCTCGCCTGCCCCGATCTGTCCAGCAAACGCTGGATCTGGGAACAATACGATTCCCTCGTGCGCGGCGAAACAATCTCCAGCCCCGGCATCGCAGGCACACAGGCCAATAAGCCCGCCGACGCCGCCATCGTCCGCATCCCCGGTCACGCAAGCAAAGCCCTCGCCATCACCACCGACTGCACCCCGCGCTATTGCCAGGCCGACCCGTTCGAAGGTGCGAAGCAGGCCGTGGCCGAAAGCTGGCGGAATCTCTGCGCCGTCGGCGCGACGCCGCTCGCCGTCACCAACAACCTAAACTACGGCAATCCGCAAAAGCCGAACATAATGGCGCAGATCGTCGCCGGTGTTGACGGCATCGGTGCCGCCTGCCGCGCGCTTGATTATCCCGTGATCTCGGGCAACGTCTCCCTCTACAACGAAACGAATGGTGAAGCAATTTTCCCAACCCCTGCTATCGGTGGTGTCGGCCTTCTCGCCGACTGGCAGAAATCGATGGGCCTTGCGCTGACCGGGGATGGTCTGGCCCTGATGCTGATCGGCTCCGCCGGCACAGACCTTGGCCAATCGCTTTACCTGCGTGAAATCCTGAACCGTGAAGATGGCGCACCGCCCGCCGTCGATCTCGATACCGAAAAACGTCACGGCCTCTTTATCCGCGACCTGATCAACAATGGAATGATCGCCGCGTGCCACGATATATCGGATGGTGGATTGCTCGTCGCACTCGCCGAAATGGCGATGGCCGGAGGAACCGGGGCGGAATTAACTGCCGCTGGTGACGCCGCTTTCTGGTTCGGCGAAGACCAGAGCCGTTACGTTATTGCCACCAAAGATTCTGACAGCGTACGGAAATCTGCGGAAAAATCCGGTATTCCTGTGACCGCGCTTGGCCTTTCGGGCGGGAAATCATTGAAAATCGCCGGTCATGAGAGTATCCTCATATCAGAACTCACGAATATAAATGAAAAATGGCTTCCGGCTTTTATGGCTGGAAAGGAATAATCTCATGGCAATGGATGCAGAAAATATCGAGCGTCTGATCCTTGAGGGCCTCCCCGGGGCACAGGTCACGATTAACGACCTGCGCGGCGACGGGGAGCATTATTCCGCAACGATCGTCTCGGAGCTGTTCCGGGGTAAATCGCGGGTTCAGCAACACCAGATGGTTTATCAGGCGTTGCAGGGAAGAATGGGAACCGAATTACACGCATTGGCCGTCCAGACTGCCGTGCCTCAATCAGGAGAGTAAACATGGAAAACGTTATTTTCGACCAGATCAAAAAAGACATCGCCGCAAACGATGTCGTGCTTTACATGAAAGGCACTGCCGTTTTCCCGCAATGCGGCTTCTCCGCCGCCGTGGTCCAGATTTTGACCCAGCTCGGCCTGACCTTCAAAGACATCAACGTCCTCGAAGACTCCACCATCCGCCAGGGCATCAAGGACTTCGCCAACTGGCCGACCATCCCGCAACTCTATGTGAAGGGCGAATTCGTCGGCGGCTGCGACATCATCCGCGAAATGTACGAAACCGGTGAGCTGCAGGATCTTCTGAAAGAAAAAGGCGTAACCTTCCGCGAAGGTGCCGCAGCCTAATTAGCCGGACATAAATTCAAAAGAGGCCGCTGGAATTTTCAGCGGCCTCTTTTATTAATTCATCTTCGGCAACTTGCTGTCCCTGTGAATATTACACGACATGATTAGCCCAAACCCGGCGAGAATAGACAGCATCGCCGTTCCCCCATAAGAAATCAGTGGCAGAGGGATACCCACCACCGGGAACACCCCCATCACCATCGCCATGTTAATAATGGCATAAAGCGAGAAATTGACCATCAACCCGAACGCCAGGATGCGCCCGAACGCATGGCGGCAGCGCAGCGCGATCCAGCCGCAATACATGAAAATCAGCGCCATCAAAATCATCACAAACCATCCGCCGAGCAGACCCCATTCCTCGGCCCATAGCGTAAAGATAAAATCCGTCTGCTTCTCTGGCAGGAAGTTCAGGTGAGACTGCGTTCCGTGCAGGAAGCCCTTGCCCTCGAACCCCGCTGACCCCAGCGCAATCTTCGACTGTATGATATGATACCCCGCCCCCATCGGGTCCGTTTCCGGATCAAGGAATGTCAGAACCCTTTTGCGCTGATAATCATGCATGAATTCCCAAGCAATCGGCCCCATCGCCGCTGCCCCGATAAGCCCGGTCACAAAAATCCACAGTGGCGCGCCCGCCAGGAACACCACGGCGGCACCGGCAATCGTAATCATACCGCCCGTCCCCATATCCGGCTGCACCATCACCAGCGCAACAGGGAAAAGGATCATCAACGCCGGTGGGATAAGGAAGAAAATCCGCCGCATTTCATCCAGCGTCGCCGAATGAAAATACCGCGCCAGCGCCAAAATCACCGCCAGCTTCATAAACTCCGACGGTTGCAATTGAATAAAGCCCAGATCGATCCAGCGTTGCGCGCCCATCCCGATCTTGCCCATGATCTCAACGATAATCAGCAGCGTAAGACCGCCCGCATAGATCCAGTAAGCAAATTTGTGCCAGAACCGTATATCGATCAAGGCGATCATAAACATCCCCGCCATACCGATGGCAAAGCGGATCATCTGTTTGGACGCCCACGGGTCGAAGCTTCCCCCCGCCGCCGAATAAAGCGCCGTAAACCCGACACAGGCCACCGCCGTGATCAGGAAGATCAGCATCCAGCTCAACTGGCTGAGCTTTTTGGCAAGGCTCATATTGGTCTGCACATCGAACGAATATTGCTGCAACCTATTCCCTCTCTTTCGGCACTTGCGGCGTCTGTGCCGGAATAGGTTTAATCGGCATGTTAGGCGTCGCGATTTCCTTCGCCGCAGGATCGCGCTGCTGCGTCATCAAAAGCAGATCGCGCCCGATTGGCGCAGCCGCCAGACCACCGCCGACACCATGCTCGACAATCACCGAACACGCATAACGCGGGTTCCCAACCGGCGCAAATCCGACAAACAAGGCATGGTGCCGAAGATGCCAGGGAAGATTTTCGTTCTTCACGCCCGCCGCGCGTTCCGCCATGGTGATGCGCTTGACCTGGGCCGTGCCCGTCTTGCCCCCCATTTCCATGCCCTCAATCTTGATCTTCGAACCAAGCGCGGTCCCGTGCGGTTCATTCACGGCTGCTACCATCCCTTCGATAATGATCTGCAGATGCTGCGGCTTGAACCCGAGCTTGGGCCATTCTTCCGGGAAGGTCTGCTTCCCGCCGATATATTCCGCCAGATGCGGCTTCACGGCCTTGCCGCCGTTCACCAGCCGCGATGTCATGACCGCCAGCTGCATCGCCGTTGCCTGGGTATAGCCCTGCCCGATCACGGCGTTGATTGTCTCCCCCTGCAGCCACGGCGCATTCAGCTTTCCGCGCTTCCATGTCGGGTCCGGGAACAATCCCGCCTTCTCTTCGGGCAGCTCTACCCCCGTCACGGCACCAAAACTCAGCTTCCGCGACATGGCTGCAAGACGTTCGATCCCGATATCTATTGCCGTATTATAAAAGAAAACGTCACAGGATTGCGCCAGCGCCGACACAACATTGACATGTCCGTGCCCGCCGGGCTTCCAGCAGTGAAACAGCGTATCGCCAAAATTAAAATGCCCGGGACAAAAGAACGTCGTGTTTTTATTGATGATCCCGTGCTCCAGCGCCGCCAGCGCCGTCACCATCTTGAACGTCGATCCGGGCGGATAAAGCCCGCCGACAGCTTTATTATTGAGAGGGTGCCCCTCCTGCGTCATCAGTTCTTCCCACACCTGCGGTGTCAGGCTGCGTGCAAAGATATTGGGATCAAATGTGGGCGCAGACGCCAGGGCATAGATCGATCCCGTATGGACATCCATCACCACCGCCGACGCGCTCTTTGCCTGGATCAACCGGTCTTCCAGAAATTTCTGCAGCTCTGAATCAATTGTCATGGTCAGGACCTGACCGGGCTGTCCGGGATTGCGTGACATTTCGCGGACCTCACGGCCAACAACATTGACCTCGATCTCCGCCGCCCCTGCCGAACCGCGCAGGGCCTCATCATAGGTTTTTTCTACGCCCGTCTTCCCGATTTTAAAACCGGGAAGTTTCATTAGCGGGTCAGTACTGTTCAGCTCACCCTTATTCGCGGCACCGACATAACCGAGAATATGCGCCGTTGCGCCGCCAATCGGATAGAATCTGATTTCACCCACATCAATGGACAGCCCCGGAAGCTCGGGCAGATTGACCTCAACGGTCGAAACCTCATCCCATGTCAGGTTTTCGCGTACAATCAGGGGTGCAAAACTCGGCGCTTTCTTGGCCTGCTTCATGACCAGAAGGATCGCATCATCTGACAGGGGGATCAGTTTCTGCAGGCTTACCAGTACATCTTCAAGATCATCCGTCTGCTCCGGGATAACCATGACGCGGAAATTCTGGGTATTCACCGCCATCGGGATACCGCTGCGGTCAACGATCAGCCCGCGCGAAGGAGCCAGCAATTTAACATTCACACGGTTCTGGTCGGCCAGGGTCCGGTATTTCGCCCCTTCCGCGATCTGCAGCCAGGCAAGGCGCGTCCCCAGCAAAGCCAGGCAGCTTCCCTGCAACGCCCCGATCAGGACGGCACGCCTGGTAAAGCTTAAATTCCGGTCATGTTCCGTATTGCGGTGCTTCTTGCGGGCATAGCGGGTGCGTTTGACTTTGGCCATCTAAGAATAAGCCCTTTGCGTTTCAGGCAAAACCCTGTGGATCAGGATCAGCACAAGACTGATCACCGGAAACAGCAGGAACGTCGCCGCCATGCTGATACCGACGGGCAGCAACGGCGCCCATTGAAGCCCGGCGGCAAGCCCGTACATTCCCCATTGCATCATATGCGCACACGCCGTCACAAAGGCGAACACGAACCACAAAACGATATAGGGCTGCCCCATAAGGAACTGCCTCTGATCCCGGACCACCCATTGCACCAGCGTAAAAATCACCGCATTGACACCCGGCGTCAGGTTGGAGAGAAGATCAAGCAGCAGCCCGACAAAAAAACAGATCCACGGCGGCACCAGGGTCGGGCGGAAAATAGACCAGTAATAAATCGTCATCAGGATATAGGCGGGTTTGATATGTCCGATCTGTGGAATGGGCAACGCCACCACGCTCAGCATAAAAAGAAAGGCAAGAAAGATCACCGGCACCATAAGGCGCAGAGCGTTCTCCAGTCCCTTGAATGACAGATTGATGGCCATGCAGGGATCATAGCAGAAAGGATCGCGGTGAAAAGCTTACTTTGAGGCCGGAACGCCTTGCGTGATCTGCCCCTGAAGGATGCCTTTATCCAGAACTTTATCAATGATCCGCACATAGCTGAGCGCATCAAGATCTGCATAAAGCTGCACATAAACCTGACCATGTTCGTCAAGGAATGTACGGCCGACCGGCAGGCCGGGCAGGAACATGCCACCATTGCCGGATGTTACAACACGCTGTCCTGCCTGCAGTTTATGGTCTGGCGGCAGATGGTCGAGCAACGGATAAGGATGGTTCTGACCTGCAAGAATGGCGCGCGTTTCCGTGCCCTCCACAATGACCGGCACGCGGGAGTTGATATCGGTCAGCAACAGAATGCGCGAGGCCTTGTCGCCGCTTTCAATCACGCGGCCCACAAGACCGTCACCCGATAAAACGGCCTGGCTTTTGACGATACCCTGCGGCTGTCCGGCAAGGACAAGGATGCTCTGCGCAAATGAATTGCCCGCATCGGAAATGACGCGGGCGGAAATATAACCTGTCGGTGCGGGAAGCTGGAGCTTTAGGAGATCGGCGAGGCGTTTGTTTTCGGACTGGAGCGTAAGGGCAGCATCGTGCCATTCGCGCAGTCTTGCGTTTTCCTGTCGCAGATGTGTGACTTCGGTCTGTAACTGCGCGATGCCGGTTGCCGCGCCGATATATTCGGCAGCCATCTGGAAGGGCTGGTTGACGACGGCAATCGCAGGCGCGAGCAGATCGGTGGTGGTCAGACGCACACCCTGCAATGTCGCTGGATTGAAAGCTGAAAAGGAAAAGAGAACCAGACCGCCAAACGTGAAAAGCATTGATGTGCCTCTGAACCCCCATTGGAGGGTGAGGAGTTTCGCCATGCTTGTCTTACGTGTTCGTGCTCTCAACGTGGTAGGCCTTAAAAGTCTGAAGTTCTTAAAAAGACTGTTCTGATACCAATATGATCCCTGGAAGCTAAGAAAATATGAAGAGGCGGGCAATCCCTGTTATATTAGTAATACATTCAATTTACAGGAAAATTCCGACTTTAACAATTGCTTAGTAATTACCAATCAATACGTTTCGTAATGCTTTGTTTTCCTCAAGCGCATGGCCGGTTCCAAGTGCAACGCAGGATAACGGATCATCTGCAATGGTTATCGCAAGTCCCGTGGCGTGGCGCAGCACAAAATCCAGGTTGCTGAGCAGCGCCCCGCCCCCGGTTAATACAATCCCCTTATCCACGATGTCAGATGCCAGTTCCGGCGGAGTGTGTTCCAGGGCGACCTTGACCGCTTCCACGATCTGTCCGACCGGCTCAGCCAGGGCTTCCGCAATCTGCCGCTCGGTAATAACAATTTCCTTAGGCACGCCGTTCAAAAGGTCGCGGCCCTTGATGTCCATACGGCGGCCTTCGCCGTCTGCCGGCGGGCAGGCCGAACCGATTTCCTTTTTGATTCTCTCGGCGGTGGTTTCACCGACCAGAAGATTATGAACGCGGCGGATATAGGCAATGATCGCCTCGTCCAGCTTGTCGCCGCCGACGCGGACGGATTTCGCGTAGACGATGCCGCCCAGGGAGATAACCGCAACCTCGGTCGTGCCGCCGCCGATATCGACAACCATCGATCCCGACGGTTCCGTGACCGGCAGGCCCGCACCGATTGCTGCGGCCATCGGTTCTTCAATTAATGAAACTTCCTGCGCGCCCGCGCTCATCGCGGACTCGATAATCGCGCGCTGCTCGACCGCGGTTGAACCGGTCGGAACGCAGATCACCATGCGGGGGCTGACGAACGTGCGGCGGTTATGAACCTTACGGATAAAGTGTTTAATCATCGCTTCGGTGATTTCAAAATCGGCAATAACACCGTCACGCAAAGGGCGTATTGCAATGATGTTTCCGGGTGTCCGCCCCAGCATCTGCTTCGCCTCGTTTCCGACGGCCAGCAATTGTTTCTTTCCTGCCACCATCGTGATCGCAACCACAGAGGGTTCATTCAGAACGATGCCGCGCCCGCGCACATAAACCAGAGTGTTGGCGGTGCCGAGATCGATGGCCATATCATTCGACATGAAACCGAAAATTTTGGAAAACATTGGGTACTGTTCCGTCTGATTCTGATGATGTGATTGTGCTTATATAGCAGAGAGAATGTGGTGAGACCATGGTGCATGAAAAGACTTCGCACAGCCATCATCATAACATGACACCATGCGATTCAGCTTTGCTATTTTGCAGGATGTTTTCTTATCGTGTTTGCGTCGCTGCGAAATCATATCGCCACCCCCCAAGGCACTTGGTTACCGGGGTAAATCGGCCATATAAAATATTTTCATAATTATAAGTTCAGGCAGTATAAAACCCGCCAATGCATCGCACAGGCGGGTTAGATGACTCAAAAAAAGCCTTAGCCCTGGCGCGCTTTGAAGCGAGGGTTGGTTTTGTTGATGATGTAAACACGCCCCTTACGCTTGACCATTTTGCAGTTACGGTCACGAGACTTCAATGTTTTCAACGAGTTAACGACTTTCATGATCTTCAATCCTTTAATCTGAAGGCCGGACATTAGCGTTCCGAACCCTGTCCTGTCAAGTGCAATATATGGCTATTTGACTGACTTACCCCGGTACGATCCCGGTATGCGCAACCATGATGACCAGATAGACCATATGCGTCAGATTGTGCGCTTCCTGGTCCAGACCGAAGGTCCACCAGAACCATTTATCCGTGTATTTCCAGCCCCGGTCATACGTGACCATGCCCTTGATCCTGTCCACCAGCGCATGGACGACGAAATCTACCACGGCCAGCCACCACAAGGCCGGCACAAAAAGCAGCGCAATGACAAGCGTTCCCGCCGCATGAACCAGGCAATGCGAGGCCAGCGCCTTATAGCCTTCCATGCCCGGTTTGCCTTTTGTCATCGCCATCCAGTCATTCTGTAACAGGAAGTCACAGGTGAACTGTTTGACACGAAACAGGAGATAAAGAACGACCACGGAAAAAAATGTCATAATTTTCTAACAATGCGCTAAAGGGATTTAAATTTGGTTAGGATAAATACGCCTGTATAAAGTGTGACACAAATTATGGTGCTTGTTAACCACTCCATAACGATCCTTAAGCATGATGGATTGGTGTAAATGGGAATACCAGATCAGTTATGGAACAATCAAAACACGAATATAAAGCCGGCCAGACCATCATGCAGCAAGGTGATAAGGGCGAATCCGCCTACATCATCGAAGAAGGCACGGTGGAGATTTATATCGAGCGTAACGGCCGCATCCAGAATGTCGGCACACGCGGGCCCGGCGCCCTGATCGGGGAAATGGCCATTGTCGACGATGCGCCGCGCACCGCCACTATTCGCGCTTTACAGCATTGCAAGCTGCTCGAAATCACCCGCGACGATTTCGCCAATCGCCTGGAATCCTCTGACCCCGTATTGCAGATGATTTCGCAGGTCATTCTCACCCGCTACCGCGACATGCTCGCCCGTGCCGATATTCTCGGTGAAGGCTCGACCTTCCCTCCCCCTGAACTGATGGAGCAGGAACACGCCGCCCAGATGGATGTCATTGAATCCATCAAAATCGGCAATGAATTCCAAAAAGCCCTGGCGGCCGATAATGAGCTCTCGCTCCATTACCAGCCGATCATCAATCTGCAAACCGGCCAGGTTGCGGGTTTTGAAGCCCTGATGCGATGGATTCACCCTGAAAAAGGCTTTATCTCGCCGGGAGTTTTTATTCCGATCGTTGAAAAAAACGGCATGATCATTGAGGCCAGCCGCTGGGGTTTGCGTGAATCCTGCAAAGCGCTGAAGCGTATCGAAAGCAAAATCGGCCGCGAAGAAAATCTTTTTATGAGCGTGAATTTTTCCAGCGCGGATTTTGCCTCTGAAAATTTCCTCGACCACGTTTACCAGATCCTCAGCGAAACCGATGTGCGGGCCGAACATTTAAAACTCGAGATCACAGAACGCCTGCTGATCCAGCAACCGGACAATGCGAAGGAAGTCCTCGAAATGTGTCGGGCCGCAGGCATGAGCATCGCCATCGACGATTTCGGCACCGGCTACTCCTCGCTCAGCTATCTCTATTACTTTCCGATCGACACACTGAAAATCGACCAGAGTTTCGTCCGCGCCATGACGCGTGAGGCAAAAAGCCTTGAACTGGTCCGCTCCATTGTCGGCCTGGGCAAGAATTTAAAAATGAAAATCGTTGCAGAAGGCGTCGAAACCGTCGAAGAAGCACGCATCCTGCGCGACATGGGTTGCGATCTGGTGCAGGGATATTATTTCGCCAAGCCTTTGCCCGAAAACGATGTCACGGAACTGCTAAAAAGCTGGCGTCCGAAAGACCTGTAAATCAATAACCCGTTGATTTGAAATACAGATAATCCCTAAAATTTGAAATAAATTCCATCTAAAACTCAGCTGTTATTAAGGGATATACCCGTAAAATAATAGAATGGCTGCATTGTATTGGCGGTCATCGGGAGTTCTTGGGGGACTTTCGGGGAATTATTTTTGGGGTTTAAAAATATGGCACGCCTTCCGCATGATTCATCTGCCGGACAATCGGACAGCACAACACATTCAGATACCACTGTACTCGATGCCAATTCAGGCTCCACGCTGACGCTGCCCGGCCATCAATACATAACCGACGCGCAGATGCTGCGCGATGGTCAGGACCTTGTGCTGCATCCCGCCCACGGCAATGATGTGATCGTAAAGAATTATTTCTCCGCTGATCCTGCCCCCCTCCTTACCTCGGCCGGCGGTGAAACCGCCCTGACCCACGAGCTTGTCGAATCCTTCGTGAAACCGGTCGGCGGCGTCCAATACGCGCAGAACGGATCGATGGATGATTCAAGCCCCGTCGGCGTCGTAAAAGAAGTTTCCGGTGAGGGTACCATCACCCACGCCAACGGCACCCTGCAGAAAGCAGCCATCGGCACACCGATCTATGAAGGAGATATCGTTGAAACAAAGGCGCACGGCGCGGTCAACATCACCTTCGTCGACAAGACCACGTTTGCCGTGTCCGAAAACGCCAAGATGGCCATTGACCAGTATGTTTTTGACCCCGCAACCCAGCACGGCGAGAATAATTTCTCCGTCCTGCGCGGTGTCTTCGTCTTTACGAGCGGCCTGATCGGACATGCCGATCCTGATGATGTAAAAATCAACACGCCTGTCGGCTCTATCGGCATTCGCGGCACCACCATTATGGGCACGATCAACCCGGGCGGTGACAGCCATGTCTCCGTTGTGGAGGGCGCAATCGTCGTCAGCAACACGGCAGGTGAGAAAACCCTGTCGCAGCAATTCGAAACCGTCAAACTGAATGGCATGAACCAGCCGATCACGACAGAAGGCGTCCAAAGCGCCGAAACCATGGCGAACAATTACAATGTTCTGCGCACTGTTTCCGGCCCCTTGTTCAGCACCTTCGACGACATGGGCAAGCCAGGCGAAAAGCCTTCCCAGGATGGCACACCGGCGCAGGATGCTCCTGCTGCACACGATGCTGCACCCGCAAAGGATGCCACCCCCCCGGCAGACGCCAACGCCCCGGTCAATAAATCGGACGCGGGCCAACCCGCGGCAGCACAGGAAGCCGGGACGGCCCTGACCCAGGTTGAAATCACCGACAAGGCATCTCTGGACAGCGGCTTCGACACCAGCGCCGGGCTGAAAACGGCATCTATTTTTTCAGGCGACGCGGGCATCGCTGCGGCCTCCACAACGGCCTCAACGACCATTGCCGCTGCGTCCCCTTCAAATACAGCCCCTGCCGCTTTCGCTACGCCCACGACGACAGCTCAAAGCCCTGGAACTGTTGCTTCTGCACCGGCCACCCCCTCAGCGCCCGCAGTCACCACGCCGGACCTTGGGGTTACGACCCCTTCATTGTCAGCTTTGACACTGGCCATCACGCAGATTGCAAACCCGACCATCGCGGTTGGCGGCGTCGTTGCAAGTATTACCGCGACGGTGACAGCAGGGCTTGTCTATAGCTGGACCTCCCCTGATGATGGCGCAGGTAATGCTCTCTTCAACCTGACACAAGACACACAGGGCCGCGGCTCGATTACGCTGACCAGCTACGGCGTAAGCTATGTGAATAGCCTGATCAACGGCGGTGACATCGTATATTCCGTCCACGCCTCTTTGCCTGACGGACGCGCCACGACAGTGAACAGCGATTTCCTAGTTCCCGCCTCCTACGACCTGTCATTAAATACTGTCATAACGGGCGGCGTTACGGGCGCTGTCTTTATCCCTTCGACTCAGGGCGAATCGCAGCATGGTTACTCCCTTGCCGCTTTAGGGGATTATAACCATGATGGCCGGAACGACTATGCTTTCACCAACAATCTTTCAAACGCAGGCTCTCTCTTCATTGATGACGGCCTTGGAAACCACTATCAGGCGAACCTTTCAGGCTCACCCTATAACTTTACCGATACGACAAAGGCCGTGATTGCCTCCGCCGGTGATTTTAATGGCGATGGCAAAGGTGACATCGTCATCGGCGCCCTGATGTCCGATGGCGGACAGGCAAGCAGCGGCAAAGTATTCATCATGACCGATCCCTCCGGTGCCGGTTCGGGAATTACCGTGACCGGCTTCCAGTCTGGTAACCTAGCCGGGTTTTCGGTGTCAGGACTGGGGGATTATAACGGTGACGGTTACAATGACATCCTGATCAGCGCCCCATACACCGCCGGTACAGGCGCATTCTATGTGCTTCTGGGCCATAGCAGTTTGACGCCAATTGATGTGTCAACATTAGGCTCCAACCCAAGCCTCGGCTTCAAGGTTAGCGGCGGTGCAGGTTTTGGCACTTCAGTCGTGGGTGTCGGCGATTACAATAATGACGGGTTCAGCGACCTTGTCACAACAGACCCCAGCTCGGGTAATGCCTTCCTGTATTACGGCGGCGCTGGCGGAACCAACACGGGTCCCGTGAACATTACAGGACTGGGTGGTAA
Organism: Micavibrio sp.; assembly: GCA_028290825.1. Classification (GTDB taxonomy): domain Bacteria; phylum Pseudomonadota; class Alphaproteobacteria; order Micavibrionales; family Micavibrionaceae; genus Micavibrio. Next base: position 2,163 of record JAQGJB010000030.1, on the reverse strand, counting down.
TACATCCAATAAAGTCGTGGCCCTTGGTGACGCCAATGGCGATAGCTATTCCGATTTTGGCCTGCTCAGCGTCGATAGTGATAAATTTTACGTTTTCAATGGCGGCGCGAATGGTTCCACACCCTTTAGCGTAACAAGTGCCAATTACACCTTCACCTCAGCAGACGGGACTATCACCAACGTTGCCAATGCCGGTGATTTTAACGGCGACGGCCTGAATGATATCGCCCTCGCCATCCGTAACGGCAAATACATGGATATCTACATTGTCTACGGCAGCCAGAGCCTATCCGGAACGCTTGATCCGGAAACGATGAACAATACCTATAAAATGCACCTTGATCTGTCGTCAGGGCAGTTCAATCTCGCGAACCCGCTGACGGATGCGGTCAGTATCAATATATCCTCTGCTGGCGACCTGAACGGCGATGGCTACGACGATCTTCTGATCGGCCTCCCGAATATTGATAGCAATGGCGGCACACACACTAACGACGGCGGCATATTGATCGTCAACGGCTCCGCTTCGCCCGGTTCCATTGCGGCTGGCTCCAACGCCACGGCCAGCTTCCAGTCTCTTGTCGGCACAACGGGCGTAGACGCGATGAGCAACGGAAACGCCGCAATCACCAATATTCATATCAATAGCGGCGCAGGCAACGATTCAATTACGCTGTTCGGCTCCTTCGGTGCCAGCCTGATCGACGGTGGAACGGGTCTGGACACACTTCATCTTGCAACCAACGCTACCTATGACATGCGAAATGTTGACCTTTCCAATATTGAGAAAATTTCCCTTGATGGCAGCGGTCAGGTTCTGGTGCTCGGTCTGGACCAGGTTTTCAACCTGCTTCACGGCAGCGAAAATAATGCGCTTTATATCAATGCTACCGGTACAAGCGGGCAATTCAGCATCGATACCGACAAAACAGGATCTACCATGGCGGCTGCCGGCTTCACCGATGCCGGAGTTTCAGGCAACTATCATATGTACGCCCAGGGCCAATATACCCTTTATGTCGATACGACAGTCACAACGCTCGCGACGAACATATAAAACTATTTCGAAGTCGCTTCATAAACACCGTCCCAGCTATCGCCGGTAGGGTGTTTTTGCATCTCGCCAATACGGTCAGCCATAATATTATAAAATCCGTCCATGAGGTCAATCTGCCCCATACATTCGCGGATCAGTGATAAAGCCACATCAAAATCCTGCGCCCGGTAGGCTGCCATCATGCGGCCATGCCGCTCGGCCAGATTTTTAAATGCTGCCGTCTGCGCCTCAACCTCATCCCCGATCAGGGTATAGATCCGCACCGGTTCCTTCTTCCCCTTCACACGCAGGAGATCAAGCTCCAGCAGCGCCATATCCTGAACCTTGGCGGCCGTGCTTTCCCCGATCAGTACAGAAACACCATACGCCTTTGTCTGCCCCTCAAGGCGCGACGCAGTGTTGACTGTGTCCCCGAGTGCAGAATACGCAAAGCGCTGCCGTGATCCCATGTTACCGACCGAAGCCCGTCCCGTATAAATCCCGATCCCGGCCGCCAGAACAATCCCCTGCTCCTTGACGTTCTCATTAATTGGGATCAGCGCCTGATTCATCTTCAGCGCCGTGATACAGGCATGCCGTGCATGATCCGGATCGTCCAGCGGCGCATTCCAGAACGCCATCATGGCATCGCCCATATACTTGTCGATCGTTCCCCGGTTTTCCATGACCAGCGAAGACATCGGCGTCAGGAAATCGTTCATCAGGTGAATGAGCGCCTCCGGCGACAGCTTCTCCGATATACTGGTAAAGCCGCGTATATCCGTGAACATGACGCTTAAGTCGCGCATTTCCCCGCCCAGTTTCAGCTTCTCGGGATTATCGGTAAGTTCCTTCATAAAATCCGGCGATATATAATGCGAAAACGCAGTCCGTACCTGCTTCCTCTCGGACTCCGTACGGATATAAGCCAGCAACGAGGCCAGCACAAACAACGCCAGAATGGTAAGGCTCGGGTAAACCGGGTCGAGCAGCAAGCCGTGCGTGAGGAAAATCGTCCACGACGCATAACCGATTCCCCCAACCAGAAGCATCGTTAATCCCGCCAGAACCACCGCCCCGGCAAACGGCGCCAGCAGAATGATCAGCAGCCCGATTACCGCCATAAA
>JAQGJB010000021.1 GCA_028290825.1 Micavibrio sp. | reverse complement strand
CAAATGGACGATGCGGGGATTGAACTAACGGTTGTGAAACTGCTGTCCGACCTGAACGTCACCGAGGCGAAGGATATGGGCAAGGTTATGGCTGCGCTCAAATCCGATTACGCCGGCCAGCTTGATATGGGCAAGGCCAGCGCAATGGTTAAGAAAAAGCTGGCGGGTTAAAGCCTGTCCCTGGCTTCCGGCTGGGTTTCATCATAATGAACGGAGAGGTCGTAGGCGTCCTCTTCGCTCCGTTCTTCAGACAGCTCTTTTGAAACATCCAATGCGTCATGCTTAGCATAGAGGCCGGTCAGTTTTGCCTGATCAAGGATATGGCCAGACATCGCTCCCAGCAGGTCTTCCTTCAATGCGCCTTCCTCAAGATCAAGAACGATATCGAGGGCATACAGTGTAAAAATATAACGGTGTTCGCCGCTTGGTGGTTTCGGACCGCCATAGCCAATTGTGCCAAAGCTGTTCGTTCCCTGTAAAGCATGCGTACCGTAATGTCCGCCTACGGCTACCTCGCGGTCCAGACCGCGCATGATATTTGGTATGTTATAAAGAATCCAATGTGTAAAAACGCCGTTTGGCGCATCGGGGTCCTGAAGGATTAAAGCGAAACTGGCCGTGTCCGATGGGGCGCCGCTCCATTGCAGCGGTGGGGAGATGTTGTCACCATCATGGGTAAATAGAGCGGGGATATCCTCACTGTCGCGAAAAGCGGGGCTTTTGAGTTTCATCTGGTAACCTCCTGGAATTGAGTCGCACCTTTTACCAACCGTTTAGGTTGGAAACTAATTCCCTTATTTTTCGCAATTATATTTATGGCAATTAAAATGAATCCCGTAACGGCACCGGAATCTGCTAAAAGACTGTCATGTCAACCATTCCCCCCAGATTCATGCAGGAGCTGCGTGACCGTATTAACCTGTCCGAGGTTGTCGGACGGTCGGTCAAGCTCACGCGCGCGGGGCGGGAATTCAAGGGATGCTGCCCGTTCCACAATGAGAAATCACCGTCATTCTATGTGAACGACGACAAGCAATTTTATCACTGCTTCGGCTGCGGGGCGCATGGCGATGTCATCGGCTTCATTATGCAGAACGGCAATCTGTCGTTTATCGAAGCGGTGGAGAGCCTTGCAACGCAGGCCGGGATGCAGGTTCCGGAACAAACCCCGCAGGAGATTGCGCGGTCGAAGACCGAGAAGTCGCTTTATAATCTGCTCGACGACACCGCCAGGTGGTTCGAGGCGCGCCTGCGGGACAATGCGCACCGCGATGCCCTGACTTATGTGCGCGAGCGTGGAATGTCCGAAGAGATGCTGGCCGCGTTCCGGGTCGGGTTTTCACCGGCGGACAGCCAGGCATTGCCGCGATATTTAAAGGCGCAAGGATATAGCAATGCCCAGATGATCGAAGCGGGTGTCGCCCGGGCCTCGACGCGTGGCGGAGAGCCGTACAGTTTCTTCCGTGACCGCGTCATGTTCCCGGTTCCGGATCGCCGCGGACGGATTGTGGCATTTGGCGGGCGGGTGTTGCCGGAGCACTTAAGGCCCGTGGCGGAAGGGGATTCGAAGCCGCCGAAATATATCAATTCGTCTGAAACCGTTCTGTTTCACAAGGGCGAGATGCTGTACGGCGAACCGCATGCGCGACAGGCGGCGGCGGACGGACAGACTCTGATCGTGGTCGAGGGGTATCTGGATGTCATTGCGTCGTTCAGCGCCGGATACAGGGGCGCATTGGCGCCGCTAGGGACGGCGCTGACGGAGGAGCAAATTCTTGCCTTGTGGAAGATGATCCCCGCGGATCAGAAAATTCCGGTGCTGTGTTTCGATGGCGACGATGCCGGACGACGGGCCGCGGCGCGGTCGCTGGAGCGTATACTGCCACTCCTTAAACCCGATCATTCGGTGCGGTTTGCGTTCCTGCCGAACGGGGAAGATCCGGACTCGCTGATCAAGGGGCAGGGCAAGGCGGCATTTGATGCCGTGATCAATTCGGCGATGAATCTGGTCGACTTCCTATGGACGCATCACACGATGGGCCGCACCTTCGATACGCCGGAGGAACGTGCGGGATTGTCCAAGGCGCTGGATGATGACGCCCTGCGCATTCCGGACCAGAGCGTTCAACATTATTACCGTGACGCCCTGCGCCAGAAGGTACGCACCAGTTTCAGGACACCCTTCAACCCCGGGCCGCGCGGCGGAAGCGGTAAATGGCAGGGAAAACCCAATGTCGTGCCGACAGGGGTGACTTTGCGCCGCCCCGCTTTTTCAGAATCCCGAATCCCCCTCCAGATCCTTCTGGCCTGTATTCTGAACCACCCGGCCCTGTTCAGGGATATCGAGGATGAATTTGGCCGGGTCAATTTTCCGGATGACCGGATGGGCGCTTTGCGGCAATGCATCCTGATGGTGCTCGGTGCGGACGAGGAGGGGCTTGATTCCAAGGGTTTAGCGGCCTATCTCATGCAACAGGGCTTTGAAACGGAGCTTAAAATGGTCCTTTCCGACGCCATTTACGTTCATGCCGGCTTTGCCCGGCCAAATTCAGAGCTTGATGTTGTGCGAAAAGGCTGGCAGGACACTGTGTCCCTGATCCGGCGGAAGTCCGTGGGCAGGGAATTACAGGCGGCCGCGCAGACTTTGGCCGGCGAATTCAGCGATGAAAACGAACAGCGGATGATGGCCCTTCACCGTTCAAACAGGTCGGATGAGACTTAAGTTTGAGAAACACTAATCAGGGCTTTGATTTTTATTGGAAAATAGGCTTTAATCAGCCGATCAGATTCGGGACAGTTCTAGGGTACCATGGCACCAAAACGCACGACTCAAACCGCCCCCGCCGCTAAGGCGAAGAAGGCGGCAACCGCACCAGCGTCAAAAGCTGCAGCGCCGAGCAAAAAAGCTGCTCCGGCGAAAGCTGCGCCTGTGAAAACGGCGACGGCAAAGAAGGCCGGTGCGAAGCAGGCCACGAACGACACCGCGACATCAGCCAAGACCGGTTCTTTGGAAGCGATCATCAAAAAACTGATCGTGAAGGGCAAGGAGCGCGGCTTCCTGACCTATGACGAAGTTAACAAGGCTATTCCGGCGCAGGAATTTTCCACCGACCAGATTGAAGACGCGATGTCCGCGCTGACCGATGGCGGATTCCAGATGGTCGACAGCGAAGATGATGTCGAGGACGCCGATACAGAGAAGGCCGAAAAAGAGGAAGAAGAATCCGAGAACGAGGAATATGCCGCAGGCGGTAACATTTCCTCCGACGATACGGGCCGTACTGACGATCCTGTGCGGATGTACTTACGCGAAATGGGTTCGGTGGAGCTTCTGTCGCGTGAGGGCGAGATCGCCATTGCGAAGCGTATCGAGGCTGGCCGTGAAATGATGATCGGCGGAATTTGCGAATCCCCGCTGGCGATTGAATCGCTGATCGCCTGGTACCAGGCGTTGCAGAAGGGGGACATTCTCCTTCGTGAAATTATCGACCTCGACGCCACCTATGGCGGCGATGCGACCGACATGACCCTGCCGCAACCGCCAGCCGAAGAAAAAGAAGAACCGGCTGAAGGCGCGGAAGGCGGCGAGGGGACTGGCGATGACGAGCCAGGCATTTCCCTGTCCGCGATGGAGCAGGAATTGCTGCCCCAGGTTTTTGAGGTTTTCGGAAAGATTCAGAAAACCTACAAGAAAATGCAGAAGGTTCAGGTTGAACGTTACGAATTCCTGCAGGTCAGCAAGGAGCCGACACCGGCCGTTGCAAAGAAATACGACGCCGTAAAGGCCGAGATGGTTGCCAACATGAACGAAGTGCGTCTGAACAACGCGCGTATCGACCAGTTGATTCAGCGTCTTTATAAAATGAACCGCGAAATGGTGAGCCTTGAAGGCAAGCTGATGCGTTTCGCTATAGAATGCGGCGTGAAACGTGAAGACTTCCTCGAAAATTATTACGGTTCTGAAATGGACCCGAAATGGCTCTCCAAGGTCGGCAAGCTGAAAGCCAAAGGCTGGGCGAAGTTCGCCGAGAAACATGAGGCCGAAGTTCAGGATGTCCGCAACCTGATCCAGAAGGTGACCGACGATGCTGGTCTGCCCCTGGGTGAGTTCCGCCGCATCGTCGGCACAGTTCAGCGCGGCGAGCGTGAAGCGGCGCGCGCAAAGAAGGAAATGGTCGAGGCGAACCTTCGTCTGGTTATTTCCATCGCTAAAAAATACACCAACCGCGGCCTGCAGTTCCTCGATCTGATTCAGGAAGGCAATATCGGCCTGATGAAGGCCGTCGATAAATTCGAATATCGCCGTGGTTATAAATTCTCGACCTACGCCACATGGTGGATTCGTCAGGCGATCACCCGTTCCATCGCGGATCAGGCGCGCACCATTCGTATCCCGGTGCATATGATCGAGACAATCAACAAGCTGGTCCGCACATCCCGCCAGATGATGCACGAAATCGGCCGCGAACCGACGCCGGAAGAATTGGCAGAGCGTCTGCATATGCCTTTGGACAAAGTTCGCAAGGTTCTGAAGATTGCGAAGGAGCCTGTCTCACTCGAAACCCCGATCGGTGATGAAGAGGATTCGACCCTCGGTGACTTTATCGAGGATAAAGGCGCGATCCTGCCAATCGACGCGGCGATCCATTCAAACCTCCGCGAAACCACGACCCGTGTCCTCGCCACACTGACCCCGCGTGAGGAGCGTGTTCTTCGTATGCGTTTCGGGATCGGTATGAACACCGACCACACGCTGGAAGAGGTGGGTCAGCAGTTTAACGTGACGCGTGAACGTATTCGCCAGATTGAAGCGAAGGCGCTGCGTAAACTGAAGCACCCGAGCCGTAGCCGGAAACTCCGCAGCTTCCTCGATACCTAAGAAACCCGCGAGCGCGGATAGCCAGCCTTATTTAGGTGCTATTGTAATGGCGGTTCCGCCATCCATTTTCTGTTCGTGGGTTTTATGGCCTGCACCTGGATTTCTTGCGACATCTTGGATAATGATATCTCGGTCCCCGTCGTTAATGTTGCCAATGCTATTTGCAGCATCCAGCATTTTCTTTGCCCCGGCATCGACGGGAACTATGCCTTTGGCGCTGGTGTAAAATTTTGCTTCGAGATTTGGGTTTTGACGGAGAACATCGGCCGCGCGGTCGGCTGCCTCCTGAACGGTGTCGTATGATGCCATGTTAGTCACTCCTCTATTATTTTATGTTTGTACGAAAATATAACTTTCCGGATTAATTTTGTCCATAAAAACTCATGTGCGAAGCCGGCATTCTTAAGTGCGGAACTTATAGGACCGTAACCTGTTGGTTTGTAAAGGAGTACAGTCATGGATAATCATTTCAGTAAATCTGACGCCGCCCTGCAAATCAATGAAGGGTTTGGACATTCGCCGGTTTCTCATGGCGTTAATATTCTTGAATTGCTCGACGGAATGGTTTTTCCAGCCAGCAAAATGGAACTGATCGCTTTTGCCGAAGATAAAGATACTTCCGAGGAGGCCATGGACCAGCTTCAGGCCATCCCGGATGATATTTATAACAGTCTTCCGGATGTCAGCCGCCATGCCAACGAAATTGAAATTATCGAAGGCGGGCCTAACCTTTGGTCCTCCGAGGAATCTCATGATCTTCCTGATGAAACTGAGCGTGCGCTATCCGACCTTAATGGACAGGGAAGAGTCTGATCTCTGTTAATCTGTCTGGAACTAGCCTGCAAAACCTGCTAATTCATAGGGCGGTCGGGCCTGTAGCTCAGTTGGTTAGAGCGGGGTGCTCATAACGCCTTGGTCGTGGGTTCAAGTCCCTCCGGGCCCACCAATCCATTTTAAATATTGCTTTATTATTTACACTAGAACCGGTCGAATGGTCGCTTTGTAAGGCGGAACGTTTCTGGTTTTCAGGGTAGCATTTTCGTACGCTTCGATCGTGTTTATTATTGTTTTCTTTGTAAGCGGGAAGTGTTCGCTGTCCAGTGTCGCTTCAAAATTCATGAGTGCGTCAAGACATCTTTGTCCGGCTTGTGCTTTTAAAAGCTTTTGAGGTGGATTGAAGGCATGCAGCAGTTTTGAATATTCTTCATCCGTTATAAAATTGGAAATAACAGTCAGGAAATTTTGTGTTTTCTCTTTATTTCTCCCTTTCAGTTGGCCGATGAAATAATCCTTATAGGATTTTTTTAAAGTATCCGGATTTTCATTTTCGAGTTCGCTGACCTGTCGCGTGTACTGAACAAATTTATGCGCATCAAAGGCGTAAGTGTTTGAAGCAACGTATTTGAA
>JAQGJB010000008.1 GCA_028290825.1 Micavibrio sp. | reverse complement strand
TCCAGTTCAAAAGGCAGATCCTTGCCGTTGCCCTGTTCCTGACTCTCGGCGTAATTACGCCACCTGCGTATGCGCAAGACGCGCAAAGCGAAGGCACTTCCTACGTGCAGCCATCGGGGGCCGAGATCCGCGATATTCAGGTTGTGGGTGTGGAACGCATCGAACCGGCCACCGTGCTCAGCTATCTTGACATTAAAGTTGGCGACCGCATGACTCAGGAAACGCTGGACACCGCGATTAAAAGCCTTTTCAACACCGGCCTGTTCGCCGATGTCACCCTGCGCCAGAAGGGCAGCAATACACTGGAGGTTACCGTCGTCGAAAACCCCGTGATCAACGAGATCGCGTTTGAGGGGAATGACAAACTGAAAGACGAGGAACTGCAGAGCGAAATTTCCCTGCGCCCGCGCCAGGTTTACACACGGACGAAAGTTCAGGCCGATACAAACCGCCTGTACCAGATCTACCGCCGTAACGGTCGTTTTTCGGTCAACATCGAACCGAAAATCATCAAGCTGGACCAGAACCGCGTTAACTTGGTGTTTGAAATCAACGAAGGCGCCGTCACCTACGTTAAAAGCATCAAATTCATTGGTAACGACCACTTCTCCGATTCCCGCCTGAGCGAGGAAATTTCTTCGGCGGAAACGCGCTGGTACAAATTCCTGTCGAGCAATGATCGTTACGATCCGGACCGCCTGGCGTATGACCAGGAGTTGCTGCGTAAATTCTACCTGAAGCAGGGCTATGCGGATTTCCGTGTGGTCAGTTCCGGGGCGGAGCTATCCAAGGACAAGGATTATTTCTACCTGACTTTCACTGTTGAGGAAGGCGAGCGTTACCGCGTCGGCGATATCCGCATCAATTCCGATCTGCGTGATTTCGATGAGAAGACGCTCATTCCTTCGCTCATGATCAAACCGGGCGACTGGTATGACGCCGACCGCGTTCAGGAATCGATGGATGCCTTTACCAAGTATCTGGCTGATAAAAACTTCGATTTCGTCACGGTGCGTCCGGATGTGGAGCGTATCCGCGACAAGCGGATCGTCAACCTGAAATTCAGCATCAACGAAGCGCCAAAAGTATTCGTCGAACGGATCGACATCAGCGGCAACATGCGCACCCAGGATAAAGTCATCCGCCGTGAAATGCAGTTCGTTGAAGGCGACCCGTACAGCAAGGACAAGCTGGCCAAATCGGAACAGAAACTCAAAGACCTCAACTTCTTTGAAAAGGTTAATGTGAAGACCCAGCAGGGTTCCTCGCCGGACAAACAGGTCGTTGCTGTTGACGTTGCCGAAAAATCGACCGGTGAACTTTCCATCGGCGCCGGTTTCTCGACCGCCGACGGTCCTTTGGCTGATTTCAGCATCAAGGAACACAACTTCCTCGGCAAAGGCCAGGATCTGGGCTTTGCGACCACGATTGCGGGTAAACGCACCGAATTCAATGTGGCGTTCACGGAACCGTATTTCCTCGACCGCGATCTGTCGGCCGGGGTGAACCTGTTCCATACAACACAGGATTTGCAGGATTACTCGTCCTACGACCAGAAACGGACCGGCGGTTCGCTGCAGCTTGGTTATCCGCTGTCCGAACACTGGCGCCAGTCGGCAGGCTATCGCCTGGAATCGAACGAGATCGACAACGTCGATCCGTCAGCCTCGCGTTACATTATTGCCCAGGCCGGCAAGCGTGTGACATCGGCCGTGTTCCAGACGCTCAACTACGATACCCGCGACAGCAAACAATTCCCGACCAAGGGTATGAATGGCTGGCTGAATACCGAATATGCCGGTATCGGCGGCGATGCAAATTACGTCAAGGGCAAGCTTGGTGCTGCTTACTGGTACCCTGTCTATGGCGATAAGGTCGTTCTGAACGTGCTGGGTGAAACCGGCATTATCGGCGGCGTCAGCGGCAAAGACGTCAAGATCAACGAAAGGTTCTTCATCGGCGGCGATACGTTGCGCGGCTTCAATACTTCGGGTATTGGTCCACGCGATACCATTACTGGCGATGCCCTCGGCGGTAATGCGTTCTATCGCGGCAGCATCGAGATGCAGTTCCCGATCGGCCTGCCGGATGAAATGGGCGTCAGCGGTCATGCGTTCTCGGACGTTGGTTCGCTGTGGTCGCTGGACGAGCCGTCGTCGGTAAACATTGTCGATAAGGGCAGCCTGCGCGCTTCGGGCGGGATCGGGGTCTCCTGGCGTTCGCCGATGGGTCCGGTCCGTGCCGATTTCGCGCAGCCGATCGTCAAGGAAACATTCGATAAAAAGGAACAGTTCCGGTTCAGTTTCGGCACACGCTTCTGACACAATTCGGGTGCTTTAATCGCAGCATTCGTGCAAAGACCTACTTTTGAAGGAGTTAAATACCATGCGTAGAATTATGATGGCCGCTTTGATGAGCGCCGCTTTGATGGTCCCGGCCGGTTTCGCTTCGGCCGCCGACCCGGCAACACCGCGCGTTGAAAAAATCGCGGTTGTTGACGCCCAGGCCCTTGTTACCAAATCCAAGGCCGGTAAAAGCATTCAGGGCCAGATTGAAAAGCAGCGCGATGTCTACCGCGCCCAGCTTTCCAAAATCGAAAAGGAACTGATGGAAGACGGAAAGAAGCTGCAGGACACTACCAATAAGGGTACTGCGGAATTCGCTGCGAATAATAAGGCGTTCGAAGCCAAGAAAGCGTCCTACCAAAAACAGGCCCAGGAAAAAGGGCAGGCTTTGGAAAAAGGCGCGGGCGAAGCGATTCTTGCGATCCGCACGGCGGTTGCTGGTGCGGTGAAGGACATCGCCGCCAAGGATCATTATACCCTGATCCTGACCCGCGATAACGTGGTTCTGGCCGAAGAAGGCATGGATATCACCGAGCAGGTCATGGCGCAGCTGGACAAGGCTCTGCCCGATGTAAAACTGAATGTCAGCGCGGCGAAAGCCGAAGCCCCTTCTGCTGCCCCGGCGGCGGCACCGGCCAAGAAATAACGATATTGAAGAATGGCAGATCCGCGCTTTTTCTCACGCCTTGGACCTATCACGCTCGGCCAGATTGCCAGTTTGACTGGCGTGGAAATTCAGCGCGGACCTGCCGACTTCAAAGTCTATGACGTCGCCGCACTCGACAGGGCGGAATTCGAACATCTCAGTTTCTTCGACAATGTAAAATACCGCGAACAGTTTAAGGTCAGTCGTGCCGGTGCGTGTTTTATCGATCCGATGCATGTGAATGACGCGCCTGCCGGTATGTCGCTGCTGGTTACCAAGGCCCCTTACAAGGCGTTTGCGCAGGCGTCGCAGCTTCTTTATCCCGATGTCTGGGGCGATCCGAAAATTGCCGAGACCGCCCGCATTCATTCTGACGCCAAGATCGGCAAAGGATGCCTGATCGAAGATTATGTTGTGATCGGAGAGGGGGCGGAGATCGGTGAAGGTTCGTGGATCGAACCGCATGCCGTTATCGGCCGTCATGTCACAATCGGTTCGAAATGCCGCGTCGGTCCCCATTCATCCCTGTCCCATTGCATTGTCGGGTCGCATACCCGTTTTTATCCCGGCACGCGCATCGGCCAGGACGGGTTTGGCTTTGCCATCGACCCGGCCAATGGCCATGTGAAGGTGCCGCAGCTGGGCCGCGTCCTGATCGGCGATCATGTCGAGGTCGGGGCCAATACCTGTATCGACCGTGGCTCTGGCCCGGACACAGAAATCGGCGACGGTGTCTGGATCGATAACCTCGTCCAGATTGCCCATAATGTTAAGATCGGGCGCGGGGCGATTATTGTCTCGCAGGTCGGTATTTCCGGCAGCACAGAAATCGGCCCGTTTGCCGTTCTGGCGGGTCAGGCAGGTGTGGCCGGACATTTAAAGATCGGAAAAGGCGCGCGTATTGCCGCAAAATCCGGAATTTTACGGGATATTGAGGATGGTGCCGAAGTTATGGGCTATCCGGCCTTGCCTTTACGGCAGTTTATGCGGCAAATTGCTATGCTTAATCAAATGTCTGCCAAGAAAGGAGGAGACAAGTCATGAAATCGGAACTGCCAACGATCGACATTCTGCGCATCATGGACATGATCCCTCATCGCTATCCCATTCTCCTTGTCGACCGGATCATCGATTATGTCGAAGGCGAGAGCGCCGTCGGCCTCAAAAACGTGACAATGAACGAACCGCATTTTCAGGGTCACTTTCCGCGCATGCCGGTGATGCCGGGTGTGCTGATCGTCGAAGCCATGGCCCAGACCTCCGCCATCCTCGTCGTGCAGACGATGGGCAAGGACGCTGAAGGCAAGCTGGTTTATTTCATGAGCATCGATAACGCGAAATTCCGCAGGCCGGTAACGCCGGGCGATACGCTGTATATCCATGTCAAAAAAGAACGCAGTCGCGGCGGCGTATGGAAGTTCAGTGCGGAGGCCAAGGTTGATGGTGTGCTCTGCGCCGAGGCGACGTACAGCGCAATGATCCTGGATAAGTAAATCCCTGTAACACCGCGCAATAATGCGTGATTTTCATTATGAGTATCAGGGGTTTATAAATACATCATGACAATCCACCCAACCGCAATCATTCACCCCAACGCAAAAATCGGCACCAGTGTCCAGATCGGGGCATACTCTCTTGTGGGAGAGCATGTGAGCCTTGGCGATAATGTCGTCCTGCATTCTCATGTCGTGGTCGAGGGTCGCACCAGTGTTAGTGAAGGCACCCGCATCTTCCCGTTCGCGTCTATCGGCCATGCGCCGCAGGACCTGAAATTCCACGGTGAAGAATCGCAACTGATCATCGGCAAGAACAACATGATCCGCGAACATGTGACGATGAATCCGGGCACCGAATCTGGCGGCATGGTCACGAAGGTGGGTGACAACTGCCTGTTCATGATGTCGGTTCATATCGCGCATGACTGCCAGCTTGGGAATAACGTGATCATGGCGAATAACGCGACCCTTGGCGGCCATGTGCATGTCGGCGATTTTGCATTTATCGGCGGTCTGGCAGCCGTTCACCAGTTTATCCGGATCGGAAACCATGCTGTCATCGGTGGGATGTCCGGGGTCGAGAATGATGTCATTCCGTATGGCCGGGTGAAGGGCGAGCGCGCTTTCCTCGCCGGTCTGAACCTGATTGGCCTCGAGCGCCGCGGATTTGGCAAGGATGACATTCGTGTGCTGCAAAAAGCCTATAACCAGCTTTTCGCGGATGATGGTACACTGGAACAGCGACTGGAACAGGTGGAGAAAGATTTCGCCGCCCAGCCGCAAGTGATGGAACTCATCAAATTCGCCCGTGAAAAAACAAGGTTCCCGTTATGCCAGCCCTCGCGGAAAGCCGCATAGACAATCCCATTGCCCGAACCGTTAAGCATCTCGGCATCGTCGCCGGAGGCGGCAGCCTGCCGCTGCGCCTGCTGGAGGCTTGTGACAAAGACGGGATCGAACCGTTCATTGTCGCGTTCGATGGCCAGACCGATTTATCCATCCTGCGTGAACGCAAGCATATGGTGACGCGGCTTGGTGCTGCGGGGCTGATTATCAACACGTTGAAATCCCACGGTATCCGCGATTTGGTTTTTATCGGCACGATCCGCCGGCCTTCGCTGAAGGAAATGCGGCCTGATTTTCGCACGCTGAAATTCTTCTCCCGTCTGGTCACACGCGCGATCGGTGATGACGGGTTGCTCAAAGCCATGAAGAATGAATTGCAGGGGGAGGGTTTTACCCTGCATGGCATCCAGTCATTTATTCACGATCTGGTGGCGGCGGAGGGGCCCTATGGCTCACGCAAACCGAGCGCAGCTGATCAGGAAGATATCAGCCGCGGTCTGTCAGCCCTGAAAACCATGGGTGATCTCGATATCGGGCAGAGCATTGTCGTGCAGGAAGGTTTGATTCTCGGTGTTGAGGCCGCCGAGGGTACAGACGATCTGATCAAACGCTGCGGTGCTTTGAAACGCGCGGGGCGCGGTCCGATCCTAGTGAAGGCGAGTAAGCCGGGGCAGGACCAGAACCTTGATCTTCCCACTATCGGCCCGGCGACCCTTCTGGCTGCACGGGATAGCGGTTTTTCCGGCATTGTCATTGAGGCCGCGCGCACGTTGCTGATCGATCCGCAGACGGTGTCGGAACTGGCGGATGAATTCGGAATTTTTGTGGCGGCGGTGAAAGTATGAAAGTTTACCTGATCGCGGGTGAGGCCTCGGGAGATGTGCTTGGCTCCCTGCTGATGAAATCGCTGCGCGCGGAAAGCCCCGGTGTTATCTTTCATGGCATTGGCGGGCCGTTGATGGAGCGGGAGGGGCTGCACAGCCTGTTCCAGATGAATGAGCTTTCGGTGATGGGACTGGCGGAGGTTCTTCCGAAACTGAAGGCGTTGCTGGGCCGCATCAGGGAAACAATTGCGCATATCGGCACGATCAGGCCGGATATCGTCATCACCATCGACGCGCCGGATTTTTCGTTCCGCGTGGCGAAGGGTTTGCGGGAACAGAATTCTCCTGCGCCGCTGCTGATCCACTACGTTGCACCGACCGTCTGGGCCTGGCGTCCGGGCCGCGCAAAGAAGGTTGCGGACATTTATGACGGTATCCTCTGCATGTTCCCGTTTGAGCCGGTTTACTTCCAGAAACACAAACTCCCCGCCGCCTATGTCGGGCATCCGGTGATGGAGCAGGGTTATGTTGACGCCTCCGGCGATGCGATCCGCGGGGAGCTTGGGATCGGTGCCGGTGAAACGGTTCTCGGCCTGATGTTCGGCAGCCGCCACGGGGAAGTTGCCCGTAACGGCGAAATGCTCCGCGCCGTGGCCGGGAAAGTGCAAAAGGATTATCCTGATATTCATCTGCTGGCCCCGACCCTGCCGCATATCGAGAAAGAAGTACGCACTCATCTTGAGGGGTTGAAGAATGTTCATGTCATCTGTGACCCCGACCGCAAACCGCAGGTCTTTACGGCAATGAATGCCGCTGTTGCAATATCGGGGACGGTCGCCCTTGAGCTGGCCGTTGCGAATGTGCCGCATGTCATTACTTATCGAATGAACCAGGTCACGTGGGAGGTTATCCGCCGTGTTGTGAAGGTGCGCTACGCGCATCTGGCCAATATCCTGCTGAACAAGGAAGTGGTGCCGGAATTCATTCAGGATGAATGCACGCCGGAGAAGATCGTTCCGGCGCTGACGCCGCTTTTGAAATTTGGCAATCCGGTTGAAGTGCAGTGCGCGGAATTCGCCACCGTCCGCAAACTTCTTCACGGCAAAACAAAAGACGCGCCGTCTTTGCAGGCGGCCCGTTTTGTCATTGAATTATTTGCCCAGAAGGCAAAAGGTGCCTTTAAACCTTTCGCCAAAGCGCAATAAAAAACCCGCCGTGAGGCGGGTTTTTCGTAAGAAAAATTTCTTATTTCCGATCCTTCAACGCCACATAAGGACGCTGGGCAGCACCGGTATAAAGCTGGCGCGGGCGACCGATTTTGAGGGTTGGTTCCTCGATCATTTCTTTCCATTGAGAAATCCAGCCGACGGTGCGCGCAACGGCAAACAGAACGGTGAACATCTCAACCGGAAAGCCCATGGCTTTCAGGATGATGCCGGAATAGAAGTCGACATTAGGGAACAGCTTGCGCTCGATGAAGTACGGGTCGGAGAGGGCAATACGTTCCAGTTCCATCGCCAGTTCCAGATGCGGATCGGTGATGCCGAGTTCTCTCAGAACTGCGTCACATTCTTTCTTCAGAACCTGCGCGCGCGGGTCGTGGTTTTTATAGACACGGTGGCCGAAGCCCATCAGCCGGGTGTTGTCCTGCTTTTCTTTTACCTTGCGGAGGAATTCCGGGATGTTGTCCTTGTGTCCGATTTCCTCGAGCATTTCGAGAACGGCCTGATTTGCGCCGCCATGGGCCGGACCCCAGAGACAGGCAATACCCGCCGCGATACAGGCGAACGGGTTGGCCTGGGAAGAACCGGCCATGCGGACGGTCGAGGTTGAAGCGTTTTGTTCGTGGTCGGCGTGGAGGATGAAGATTTTATCCATCGCGCGGGCGAGGACCGGGTTGACCTTGTATTCCTCGGCCGGAACGGCGAAGCACATATAGAGGAAATTTTCCGCGAAGGAGAGATCGTTACGCGGATACATGAACGGCTGACCGATTGAATATTTATAGGTCATCGCGGCAAGGGTCGGCAGTTTCGCGATCAGGCGGTGCGCTGAAATTTCACGCTGCTTTGGATCGTAAATGTCGAGAGAGTCGTGATAGAACGCGGCCAGGCCACCGACGACGCCGCACATCACGGCCATCGGGTGCGCATCGCGGCGGAAGCCACGATAGAAGAAATGGAGTTGTTCATGCACCATGGTGTGGTGGGTGATGTGGTATTCGAATTCTTCAAGCTGCTCCTTGTTCGGCAGTTCGCCTTCCAGAAGGGCATAGCAGACTTCCATAAAGGAGGATTTTTCGGCCAGGTCTTCGATGGTATAGCCGCGGTGCATCAGGATACCTTTATCGCCGTCGATATAGGTGATGCGCGATTTACAGCTGGCGGTCGAGGTATAGCTCGGGTCGAAGGTGAACATGCCCGACTGGTCGTAGAGTTTACGGACATCGATGACATGCGGGCCGACTGTGCCGCTGATCACAGGCAGGTCAAAGGTTTTGCCGGAGGCGCTGTCGGTAAGGGTGACGGCTTCCTGCGGAGGGGTGGCGGCTTTTGCTGTTTCGCTCATGATGGACCTGTGATTGGAGGATTAAAAAGGAAATTCAGTGTGCCAGAATGCACCTTAACAGGTAAAAGACACGTTAATATAATAGCACCAAGAGTGCTGAAAACCAGTCTGGTTTTCAGGTGAATGAATAATTTGAAATATTATGGATTCTGATCAGAGGGCGATCGCCATAGCCTTGAGGACATCATAAGGAACATCTTCCGCCTCGCTTATATCAACAGGGCCTTTGCAAACCTGTTTAATTGTATTTTCGTCGTAGCCTTGCTTTCGTGCCATATCTGCAAGACGGGCAATACGATTTTCGAGTGTCGGATGTGTTGCGGTTGCCTCTTTCCATGATTTACGCAGGTAACCAGGCTGAGGCACGGGTTCGTTGCCCCAGGCATGCTGGCGGCTACGTTCCATCAGCGCGGTTATTTTGCGGAGGGCGCTGATCAGGGCCAGCGGATTGGCGTCCAGGGCGACGGCTCCTTTATCGGCCTGGTATTCGGCGCTCCGGCTGAAGGTGCCGGTCAGAATCTTGCTTGTCATGGACAGGCCCTTAACAGTGAGCAGTAACGCTGGGTAAAGCGGATTCAAGTAAGTAAGGCCGCCAAAGCCCACAGCCATTGAAAAGGGTTTGAGCAGACGCTGGGCCTGTTTTTTACGATAAATATCCTTTACTTCAAGATTCTTATCCTCGGTCGCAAGCAATTCACGATTTGAGGATAATTTATTCGCAACTTTAGTTGTGGCAATGGCCGCCACAGCAACGCCAGTGGCCTTCCAGAAGCCGGAGGCCAGCACGGCACCCAGCAGGGTTAAGCCATTTGAAAGGCCAGCCACGCCAGTCAGAAGGCTGAAAGGAAGTTTCAGCGCAATATGTTGTGATTTGATATGCGCAAATTCATGGGCAAGGACCGCTTTTTCTTCTTCATCATTCAGCAGTTTCAGGAGGGGTTCCGAAATCATAATGACAGGTTTGCCGAGACTGAAGGCGGCCGCATTCGGAATTTTTTTCATGAAATCGAAAAGGGATGGTTCGTCCGTGTCGGATTGCTTTTTGCCCCGGAAATCGTAAACCGGGTGGTTCTCGGATTTAAGGCCGGATTTTTTATATAAATTCTCCATCGTCTTTCCGAGGTTCGGCGAGAAGGGATAGGATTTTTTGTGTTCAGTCAGCGTGCTTTCAAACTTTTTCTTTGACGCGTAAATAACGACCGCGGTCATCGGGACCAAAAGAGCAGACGCGGTAATGATGGCCCAAGGCTGTGCAAAGGCATAGGAGGCCGCGGCGAGGCCGGCGGCAGCGGCGTAATGAACGCCAAGGCTCAGGTAATTTCTGAAGAATAGAAACGTGGTGCTTTGGCGGTTTCGTTTTTCTGCATAGGCGGACCGTAGCAGAACGATGTTAATTATGGCAATAATATCTTTAATTCATTGTTTTTATTGCAAAACCCAGCCGTGAAATGACCTCGTCGCGGCCCAGGATTTCCGCAGCATGGAAGATTGAGGGCGAAACTGTGGTGCCGGTCAGGGCCGCACGCAGGGGCATGGCGACCTTGCCGAGTTTGCCGTCGGTCAGGGTTGTTGCGACATCCTTGCACAGCGCTTCGATATTCAGGGCGGTAAAGTCGGTCAGGAGGTTGAGCTTTTCCTTCACAACCATCAGGACGGCGGAGTCGAGACTGGTGCGGGCTTTTTCATCGAAGCTGTAGGGAATCGTTTTAGTATAGAACGCCCCCTCATCCGCGATCTGCAGCAAAGTCTTGGCGCGGGATTTCAGCTCGTCCATGCCGGCGAGGAGATTTTTGCGGCCTGTTTCGCTAACCGTCAGTTCGAATTTTTTCTCGATAAAGGGGATAACGAGGTCGAGGAGGCGGGTGTTGTCCGCTTCCTTGATGTAATGCGCGTTGAGGCTTTCGAGCTTGGCGAAATCGAAACGCCCCGCCGACTGGCCGATATGTTTCAGGTCGAACCATTCCACGGCCTGTGCGTCGGAAATGATTTCATCATCGCCGTGCGACCAGCCGAGGCGAAGAAGATAATTGCGCATAGCCTCGGGCAGGTAACCCATATTGGCGTATTCTTCAACACTCGTCGCGCCGTGGCGTTTGGAGAGTTTTGCGCCGTCCGGCCCGAGGATCAGCGGCAAGTGCGCGTATTCCGGCACTTTCCAGCCCATCGATTGATAGATGATGTTCTGGCGGAAAGTGTTGTTAAGGTGGTCGTCGCCGCGCATGACATGGGTCACGCCCATATCATGATCGTCAACGACGACGGCAAGCATATAAGTCGGCGTGCCGTCGCTGCGCAGGATGATGAAATCGTCGAGTTGTTCGTTGGCAACCTTCACATCGCCCTGGACATGGTCGTGCACAATGCTGTCACCGGTTAAAGGCGCTTTGATGCGGACCACGGGGCTGACATCTTTCGGCGCGGTTGACGGATCGGCATCGCGCCAGCGGCGGTCGTAGAAGGTCAGCTTTCCGGCCGCCTTCATTTCCTCGCGCATGGTTTCGAGTTCTTCTGGGGTGCAGTAGCAGTAATAGGCTTTGCCCTCGCGCACCAGTTCATGCGCAACTTCGGCATGGCGGTCGCGACGTTCGAATTGCGAGAGGATATCGCCGTCCCAGTCGAGGCCAAGCCAGTTCAGGCCATTCACGATGGCATCCACATATTCGGGTTTGTAACGTTCGCGGTCCGTGTCCTCGATGCGGAACTGCATCTGTCCTTTGCGGCCCCGGGCGAAAAGCCAGTTATAGAGCGCAGTCCGGGCGGTGCCGATATGCATCATGCCGGTGGGGGAAGGAGGAAAACGCGTAATGACGGTCATTTGAGATACAGGCCTTTGATTTAATTTCAGGGGCATACTATAAACAATTTATAGCTATACGGAAAGACGGAATGATTATTCGGGGATTTTGTTTATGCCATTTACCATCCGGCAATTAAAGCCAGAAGACTGGGTCGTTTTTAAAGCCATCCGCCTTAAGGCGCTCCTGACAGACCCGTCTGTTTTCAGTTCCGATTACCAGAAAGAAAAACTGATCACCGACACAGGATGGCGGGAGTGGCTGGAAGACAGACGGAACGCGGTTTTTGGTATTTTTGACGGCGATAGGCCGGTTGGAATGACAGGCATCATGATTGATCGTGAGGATGCCAGCGGGAAAGGCGCAAAGTTGTGGGGGTCATGGCTGGAGCCGTCAATTCGCGGGCAGGGATTGTCGGTCATGATGTACGAGGCCCGGATCGATTGGGCGCGTAACCATCCGGTGGTCGAAAAAGTTTATGTTTCGCACCGGGAATCCAATCTTCGTTCCAGAAACTCAAATCAGAAGCACGGTTTTGTCTTTAAATCCCGGCGTGAACAAACCTGGCCGGATAAAACGGTGGAAGATGAAGTTTATTATGAACTTCCGGTTAAGCCCACGCCGTGAATTTTTATAAAAGCCTTGAAGATATTTTCGCCGCGCAACGTGATCATATCATTTTGTGGCTTCCGGTTTTTCTGGGGCTGGGGATCTGCGCTTATTTCGGGTTGAAGACGGAACCGGCGGTGGGTTCCACGCTGCTGTTCCTCTGCTCTGCGGCGTTGCCGTGGTTTGGTGCTTTGGTTCTGCGCCACAGAACGGAAGAGGGCGGGGCGATTGCCATTCTGCTTGGTCTGGTGTTTGTGTTTGCACTCGGGTTTGCGGCGGCGCAGATGCGGACGGTTTTTCTGGCGCATCCGATTTTGCAGAAGGACATCAAATTTGCGACGGTTGAGGGGACGATCCGCTCGGTTGAATTGCTGGAGGAAGGCAAGGGGGCGCGCGTGATGCTGAAGGATCTTCGCATCGAGCATCTAGCGCCGGAGGACACGCCGCAGCAGATACGTTTGACGGTGCGGAAGGATGCGGAGATTGTTCCGGGACAGCGGATCAGGGCGCTGGCGGGATTGAAGCCGCCATCGAAACCGGTTGCGCCGGGCAGTTATGATTTTGAACGGGACGCCTATTTCAAAAATATCGGGGCGTTTGGATTTTCATTCAAAGCCCCGGTGATTGTCAGTGGCAATACGGATGATGGAGGTTTCGCGGCGAAACTGCAGCAATACCGTGCCATGCTGGCGCGCAGGGCCGAGGCGAAGGTGAGCGCGCCGGAATCGTCGGTTGTGATCGCGCTTCTGAACGGGGATCAGCGCGCCCTTCCTGACTCAACCTGGGACGATATCCGGATTGCGGGTCTGGCGCATATTATTGCGATTTCGGGAGCAAATATCAGTATGGCGGCGGGGATCGCCTTTTTCCTAAGCCGGTTTCTGATGGCGCTGTGGCCGCGCTTTGCGCTGTACCATCCGATCAAGGTTTATGCTGCGGCCATTGCGTTTTTGGCGGCGCTGGCCTATGCGCTGATCGTCGGAATGAATGTGCCGACTTTCCGGGCGCTGGTGATGACGGGACTGGTGCTGCTGGCGGTGGCGGTAAACCGAAGCCCGTTTTCGCTGCGCATGGCGGCGATGTCGGCGTTCGGGCTGCTGCTTTTTTATCCGGAATTTCTGCTGGGCGCCAGTTTTCAGATGTCGTTTGCGGCGGTGGTCGGGCTGATCGTCTTTTATGACCTTACGCGGAATGTGTGGACGGGACTGCATCGCAGCGCCAACTGGTTCGGGCGTATCTTCATTTATCTTGGCGGGATCATGGTGGTGACGGTGCTGGCCACGATTGTGACCGCGCCATTTTCGCTGGCGAATTTTCAGCAGTTTTCAACCTATGGCGTGATTGCCAACGCCGTCGTGGTGCCGGTGGTGGATTTCTGGATCATGCCTTTGGCCATCGTGGTCTATTTTCTGGCCCCGTTCGGTCTTGAGGGCTGGGCGCTGCATGGGATGGAGGCGGGGGTGCATTTCATGCTGGCCGTTGCGCATATGATTGCCGCATGGCCTTATGCGCAGTTGCATGGGCGGGTCTGGCCGGTCGGTGCGCTGGGGTTGATGGTGTGCGGGGTTATTTTTACGATCATCTGGTCCGGGCGGTTGCGGTGGGCCGGGCTGATGGCAGTGGCGGCGGGGATCTGCATCGTCTTCATGCAGCACAGACCGCCGGATATCCTGATTTCATCGTCTTCGAAACTGGCCATGATCAGGCTGGATGATGGCACGGCTTTATTGTCGCAGAGGCGTAGCGATAAATTTTCGGCGGAGATATGGATGAAGGAAGGTGGCATCGATCAGGCGGAAATATGGCCAAGGGCGGGGGTGGCCGAAAAAGGCGGTGTAAAAATTGCCTGCGAAAAGGACGGGTGCATGGCGGATGTCAAAGGGGTGAGGATCGCATTTTCGTTTAACCCGCGCACAGTGGCGCAGGATTGCCGAAACGCGATGATTGTGATTGCGAATAGCCCGGCCGAGCGCAGGGATTGTGCGGCGGCAGCGCTTATCGACCGGTGGGACCTGAAGGATAAAGGCGCGCATGCGATCTGGATCGATGCCCCTCAGGCGACGATCCGCAATGTTACGCAGGTTCAGGGGCGGAGGCCGTGGGTTCAGACGAGCGTCTATATAGACGATGAAACGGACGATTGAAAAAAGTTCCAAAAATTTTTTAAAATAGTTCCGTTGATTTCAAGCGGGTTCGCGATAATTCTAGAACGGATTTGAATTTAACCCTGTCCCGGAGATTAGTATGACTTCACATAAATTCCTTGCCGGCTTCGCCGTTCTGATGCTGTCGGTATCCGGTGTTGCCATTGCGCATGCCGATACGCCAGCCGAAAAAGCAGCCGAGGCCCAGCATGATTCCAAACACGATGCGGGCAAGAATGATAAAGCCAATTCCAAAATGACCCGCAAGTTTATCGAGGATGCTTCGGCGGCAGGAATGTTCGAGGTGGAATCAAGCAAGATTGCACTTGAGCGATCCACCAATGCCAAAGTGAAGGAATTCGCGCAACAGATGGTTGACGACCATACCAAAGCGGATGAAAAAATGAAGGCGGCGGTTTCCGACGATCAAAAGCAATATCTGAGCACCACGGAATCAGAGAAGCAGGTTGAGGAAATCGAGGACCTGAAAAAAGAAGACGCCAAGGATTTTGACAAAGCTTATGTCAAGGCGCAGGTGAAAGCCCATGATGAAGCCGTCAAACTGTTCAAGAAATATTCTGAAAAGGGCGATGATGCCGAGTTGAAGGATTTTGCGGCGACCACCCTGCCGACCCTTCAGCATCACAAGACGATGATCGATGATATTCATTCATCGATGAAGTAATTTCCTCTTCCAGGAAAACAGAAAGGCGTAGCCGCAGGGTTGCGCCTTTTTTGTTGCGGTGTTCCATGCGGCGGCGTTTGTAATCAGGGCGCTTTGCGGTTAGATTTGAGCGTGTTGAGTTTTTTATCCGGGGTTTTACGATGTTTTACAGGCTTGTGGCTGCTTTTTTAATAATGATGGTTCTGGCTGCCGGGCCCGCCAGTGCCGAGCGACCTGTGCCGGATATGCTTAATTCTCCCATTACACAAAGTTTTATTACAGAGGTGTCGGTGACTGGAATTCTGCTGGTGGATACAAGTCAGGTTGTTTTAGACCGTTCATTAAATGGAAACGTCAAAAGCTTTGCCGCCAAGGTGATTGAGGCCCAGGCCAAAATTGACGCCGCATTGAAGGCGGCCCTGACGCAGGATCAAAAGCAATATCTTGGCACCTCTCTCAAAACGCGCCGGGGTATGGGGGCTGCTTCGCTGATGCGGGCCAAACCGGAGATGCTTGATAAAAGCTATCTCAGGCTTCAGGCGGATACCCTTGAGGATGAAATCCTGTCTTATCGCCGCTATGCCAAGCAGGGTGATGACGACAAGCTGAAAGCCTTTGCCGCAGAGATGCTTCCGGTGCTGGAGGAACTGGGAGCCAGTATTGAGGGTATGAACGCAGTCAGGAAATAGGCTGTAGCCGGAACGCCGCCGGGTTCGTTTTCCCGGTTAATGATACGTCCGCATCAGGCTGACCAGATGGCCCTGGACCTGGACGCGTTCGGGTTCGAGGACTCGGGGTTCGTAGGCGTCGTTTTCAGGTTCAAGGATGATTTTGTTACCGGAACGGCGGATGCGTTTCAGGGTGACTTCCTCACCATCGACAAGCGCGACGACGATGGTGCCGTTTTCGGCGCGGTCGGCACGGCGGATAATGACGGTATCGCCATCATTGATCCCGGCCTTGATCATGGAATCGCCGCTGACCGTCAGGGCGTAGTGTTCGCCGTTGCGGCTCAGCATATCGGGCGGGACATCGACGGTGGAGGTTTCATCGCGGATTGCCTCGATCGGCGTACCGGCGGCGATTTTTCCGTGCATCGGGATCGAGATGAAAGGTGACAGAGCAGCATTCTTTACGCTTTCGATCGCGCGCGAAACCTTGGCGGCGGCAGAATTGTCGTTCGGGGCGAGTTTGGAGCCTTCCGGAAGTTTCCGGACCTCCAGCGCGCGGGCGCGATGGGGCATGCGTTCAAGATAGCCGCGTTCGACAAGCGCGCTAATCAGCCGGTGAATGCCGGATTTTGATTTGAGGCCGAGGGCTTCCTTCATTTCCTCGAAAGACGGGGCGACATCACCGCCGGTCATGCGTTCATGGATAAACATCAGCAGATCGCGTTGTTTTCTGGTCAGCATAAAATCCTCGTTCTTTTCCCGGGCTTTGAATGTTCTTTTTTTGATACGAATCAGAAGGCTATATACACCTTATGTTCTAGTTTAGTTCTTGGTTTGTGTCAAGTCACGCAAAAAACCGGGGAGGCGGGGATATATATGTAGGCGGGGGTTTGCCGCAGGGTGGAAGCGGCGTATCCTGCCGTCTCAGACCAGAATTTGCAAGAGGGCGTCCGGAAGCATGGCGAACAAGAGACGTTATAACGGGCAAAGCGCGCTGTTCATCATTGTGGCCATCGTCTTACTGGTCGTGCTGGACCGCACGTTCTTTACAGAGAAAAAGGTCACGCCGCCGGAGCCACCACAAATTATCGAAGTGCAGCAGCAGAACACGCAGCCGCCAACGCCCGCGCCGCCCGTGGTTTTAGGTGAACAGGCGAAGCCGGAATTTGCCTCGGCGCGCAACCTGTCCACGGGGCAGATCGCCGTGCCGCAGGAATTGCCGTTGTGGCAGAAGAACGCCGTTGCCTCTAACGTGTTGCGGGACAAGCCGCGCGTGGCGCTGATCATCGATGACATGGGCCTGGATGTGAAGCACAGCCGCATGGCGATGGACCTGCCCGGGCCGCTGACCCTGTCGTTTATGCCCTATGCGAAAAACCTGCGGGCGCAGACATCCTATGCGATTTCAAATGGCCATGAACTGATGGTGCATGTGCCTATGCAGCCGGAGAACGCGAAGCTGGATGCGGGGCCGAAGGTTCTGAAGGTGGGACAGACGCCGGAGCAGTTTGGCAGGATACTGAATGACGATCTGGATTCATTCGGCGGATATGTCGGCATCAACAATCATATGGGCAGCAAGATGACCCAGGATCACGCAGGCATGGCTTTGCTGATGACCGAGCTGAAGAAACGCGGGCTTCTGTTCGTGGATTCGAAAACGATCCCCGCGTCTGTCGCGGTGGACGAGGCGAAGAAAGCCGGTGTCCCGTTTGCCGTGCGCGAGGTGTTTGTCGACGATGAAGAAGCGCGAAAGCCGATTGAGGGCGCCTTACAGCACATCGAGAAACTGGCCCTGAGCAAGGGGCTGGCGATTGCCATCGCGCATCCGCGGGCGGAGACGGTCGAGGCGCTGAGGGCGTGGCTGCCCACACTGAAGGCCAAGGGGATTGAACTGGTGCCGGTGAGTGCGGTGGTTACTGTCCCGGCGGCAACGGAAAGCCCGCGCTGATCAGGCTGTCTTAAGGTTCGGGGCGGGGAGTTCGGTGTTCCGGCAGACGGAGCATTGATAGGGCGCGGTATCTTCCGATAAATCCTGGATAAGGTTGGCGGCGTAAGAATAGCCCGCCAGCAGTCCGGTGCCTAAACCAATCAATATGCCGATAAAGAAAATAATATAAATCATGACCACCTCGTTATGAGAGGTTTTATAACGCACCGTTGGTTGAAAGCAAGGTCAAACGCAACCTTGTGTATACAAGGGAGTCCTAATTTATAAAATGCGTTCCGGCTTATTCGGCGGTGGTGCCGGATTCCAGCCCGTACATCCGGTCGAGCAGTTCGCGGTTCACCTTGACGCCGAGTTTGTCCTGCAGGTGGCGGACATAGGCCATCATCACATCCTGACCGGATTGTTTTTTCAGTTGCTCGATCACCGGTTTCAGATCGGCATCGCTGACCTTGGCCGGGTCGGGGGTGTCGACAGAGGTTACGGTGCCGATGAGATAGCCGTTGGGCACCGGTGAGGAAATGGTTTCACCCTTTACCGCGTCGAAGATGTAGGACATGGCTTCCTCACCGATGGCTGGCTGGGGCGTGGTGCGTTTCAGGCCGGAGAAGGTGACGACGCTGAAACCGTTTTCCGAGGCCGCGGCGGCGAGGGGTTTATTGCCGCCAGCGATATCCTGTTGCACACGCACCGCGCGGTCGTGGTTCAGGGAAGCCTGTTGTTCGGCGAGCCAGTCCTTTTTGATTTCGGCGCGGACGTCTTCATAGGGGCGGAAGGAAAGGGGGTCCACTTTATCCATATGGATCGCGGCATAGCGGCCATCGCCAAGCTGCAATACGGGCGCCGTTTCGCCTTCATTCATTTCGAAGGCGGTTTTCAGGATATAGGCGCGGTCCTTGCCGTAGTCTTTCAGGGCGTCATGTTTGTCGGAGGTGGCGCCGCCGTTTCCGACCGGGCCGATGGTTTCGACTTTCAGACCGAGTTCCTGGGCGATTTTATTGATGTCTTCACCGCCGGCCAGACGGTCATCGACAGTGTTGGCGGTGGTCTGCATCTGCTGGCCCATTTTTTCCTGGATCAGACCCTTGCGCAGGTCTTCACGGACGGATTCAAACGACTTCACTTCCGGGGCGATGATTTTCTTCACGACAAGAACATGATAGCCGAGCGGCGTTTTAACCGGACCGACAGCCTGATCGGCCTTTGCATCAAAGGTCGCGTCAGCCACTGGTTTCGGCAGGCCCGCCTTAACGAAATTGTCTTCACCCAGGTAAGCGGTGCTGCTGCTCGTGACCGCCTGAACAGCGTCTTTCAGGCCTTTGCCGCCCTTGATCGCAGCAACGACTTTGGCAGCGGATTCTTCTTTATCCAGAACGGCCTGTTGCACGACGCGGTGTTCCGGTGCGGTGTAGGAGACTGAATTTTTATCGTATTCTTTTTTCAGGTCTTCGTCAGAGATTTTGAGAGAGGCGCGGACATTATCCTCGCCGAGGATCGCCATGGTGAATTTGCGGGTTTCAGGAATGGAGTACTTTGCCCCTTTGGCGGCTTCATAAAGAGCTTTCAGGGTTTCCTCTTTTGCGTCCTCGACGCCTTTGACGCTTTCGTTGGTGAGGATAAAGCCCTGAACCGTGCGGCTTTCATTCTGGACACGGTAGATGTCGAGGGCTTCCTGGCGCGGCGGGGTGGTGGTGCCGGACTGGATGGCGGCCTGGAGGATCGTGCTCATCATCGAATTTCGGATGGTGCCGATCAGTTCAGCCTCACCCATGTTCTGGTTGCGGAGGAGGGTTTGCAGAACCGCGTGGCGGTCGGCGCCGGGCTGGCCCTTCAGGGCGGGAGCCAGCATCTGGTTGATCTGTTCCGCGACCTGGGCATCGCCCACATAGATATCATTTTTCATTGCGCCCTGGCTGAGCAGGCGGGAATTGATATCCTGTTGCAGGATCTGGCCGGTCAGGCCGTATTGATACGCCTGCTTCGCGGTCATGCCCTGGGCGCGGGCGATACGCTGGACGGTGTTGTCAAAGGCCTGCGCGCTGATTTCTTCGCGGCCGATTTTGGCAATGTTGTTGCCGACGGTGCCGTTGCGGAAGAATCCACCCACATCCATAAACGCCATCCCCCCTGCGGCCAGCATTAAAAGCCCGAACAGAAAGGTGCTGATGATCTTGGAGTGAGCGCCGTTGCGCATTGCGTCGAGCATTTGATTTTTTCCTATAAATTGACTGGGGCAATATAAAGGGTAGAGAGGATGGTATCAACGCTATTCAGCACCTGCCGCGCAAAGGCGGGGATTATTGCCAGAAATGAATCCGGACTGGAAAGATTTCTACGACACGCTATAAGACTTCTGTATCAACGGGGCGACAACTCGCCGAAAGAGGGATTAAAATGGTTAAAAAACTGATTGCCGGAAACTGGAAGATGAACGGGGATCTGGGCACGGCGCTGACCCTGACGCGGGAAATTGTGGCGGGAATCGATGCCGACCCGCGGCTGGCCGGAACGTGCGATTTTCTGCTTTGTCCGCCTTTCGTTCATCTGGCGCGGGTGCGGGCCAATCTGGGCCAGAAAAATATTGAGTCGGGTTCCGTCATGCTCGGGGCGCAGGATTGTTCAGAGAAGGATAATGGCGCGGTTACAGGCGATATTTCGGCGGTGATGCTGGCCGATTGCGGTGTTCAGGCGGTGATTCTCGGCCATTCCGAGCGCCGTCAGGGGCATCAGGAAACCAGCGAACTGGTCAAAGCCAAGGCCACCCAGGCTCACAAGGCGGGATTAATTGCCGTGATCTGTGTGGGTGAAACGGAAACGGAGCGTGAACAGGGGACGCATTTCAAAATCGTCGAAACCCAGATCAAGGCTTCGCTTCCGGATGGGGCGAATGCGGAAAATACTGTGATTGCCTATGAACCGGTCTGGGCCATCGGCACAGGCAAAACCGCGACGCCGGAAGATGTAAGGTCGATGCACAAGTTCATCCGTGAAACCATTGGAAACATGAGGATTTTGTATGGCGGTTCAGTCAAGGCCGATAATGCCGCAGACCTTTTTTCTACGGAAAATGTTGACGGGGCGCTGATCGGTGGTGCAAGCCTTAAATCAGACCAGTATTTAGGTATTGCCAAATCTGTCTGAGACAGCGTAAAAAGCTCGCATCGCGTTACAGGAATTTGAAATGATCTCAGTCGTCCTCGTCATCCACCTTATCCTTGCCGTATCGATTATCGGCCTGATCCTGATCCAGCGGTCGGAAGGCGGGGGTATTGGCCTTGGTTCCGGCGGTGGTCTGGGCAGTTTTGCCACACCGCAGGCAACAGCGGGCGCTCTTAACAAGGTGACCTGGTATTGCGCCGGGGGGTTCTTCCTGACCAGCCTTTTGCTGGGTGTTCTTTATAACCATGCCAGCGCCGGACGCGGCAGCATTCTCGACCATCTTGATAAAGCACCGATCAGCGCACCAGCCACGGCGGGTGAAGACCAGGCGTCTACATCCCCTGAACCTGAGGCGCCTGCGCCAAAAGCGAAGGTGAAAACCGGCGCGACGAAAACAGAAACCAAATCCAAAAAATCTGAACCCTCGGTCCCTGTAACTCCATGACACGATTTATCTTCATTACCGGCGGCGTGGTTTCCTCTTTAGGAAAAGGCCTCGCCTCCGCAGCGCTTGGCGCGCTTTTACAGGCGCGCGGTCATTCCGTCCGACTCTGCAAGCTTGATCCTTACCTGAACGTCGATCCCGGTACGATGAGCCCGACGCAGCACGGCGAGGTTTTCGTCACCGATGACGGTGCGGAAACCGATCTCGATCTTGGTCACTATGAACGCTTTACTGGCCGCCCGACCGTCAAGGCCGATAACATTACGACAGGGCAGATTTACACCAAGGTCCTGTCGAAGGAGCGCAAAGGCGAATATCTCGGCGCAACCATCCAGGTTATTCCGCACATTACCGATGAAATTAAATCTTTCGTCATGACCAAAGACGGTACGGCCGATTTCGTGCTGTGTGAAATCGGCGGGACTGTCGGCGATATCGAATGCCTGCCGTTCCTTGAAGCCATCCGCCAGCTGGGCAACGAGTTGAGGGAGGAGCGTTCGTTGTTTATCCACCTGACGCTGCTGCCCTATATTTCGACTTCGGGCGAATTGAAGACCAAGCCGACCCAGCATTCGGTCAAGGAACTGATGAGCGCCGGTATCCGCCCGCAAATCCTTCTCTGCCGCGCCGACCGCCCGATCGAAATCGGGGACCGTAAAAAGATTTCCCTGTTCTGCAACATTCCGTATGAACGGGTCATTCCGGCGCTCGATGCATCCAATATTTATGAAGTGCCGCTGACCTACCATGCCGAGGGACTGGACGATCAGGTGCTGGCCTGTTTCAAGATGGAAGACACCAAACCGGATATGACGGTCTGGGATAACATCATGCGCCGGATCAATTATCCGGAGAGCGAAGTTAATATCGCCGTTGTTGGTAAGTACACAAGCCTGTCCGACAGTTATAAATCGCTGAACGAGGCTTTGGTTCACGGCGGCATAGCCAACAACGTCAAGGTCAACCTGAAATACATCGACGCGACCACGTTCGAAGAAAGTAACCCGGCGGATTACCTGCATGATGTGCATGGCATCCTGGTGCCCGGCGGCTTTGGTGAGCGCGGGACGGAGGGTAAAATCCTCTCCGCCAAATTTGCGCGTGAACGCGATGTGCCGTATTTCGGGATATGCTTCGGTATGCAGATGGCCGTGATCGAGGCCAGCCGCAATCTCCTCGGCCTTGAGAAGGCCAGTTCCACAGAATTCGGCCCAACCACCGAACCTGTCGTTGGCATGATGACCGAATGGGTTAAGGATAACCAGAAAGAAGAACGGAAATCCGATGGCGACCTTGGCGGCACGATGCGTCTTGGCGCCTATGACGCCGTCCTGAAAAAGGGCAGCAAGGTTGCGCAGGCTTATGGCTCGACCGAGATTTCCGAACGCCACCGTCACCGTTATGAAGTGAACATCAATTACAAAGACCGCCTGGAGCAGCAGGGCCTGATTTTCTCAGGCATGTCACCGGACGGCAAGCTGCCCGAGATTGTTGAATATGCGGATCATCCCTGGTTCATCGGTGTCCAGTTCCACCCGGAACTGAAGTCCAAGCCGTTCGATCCGCATCCCCTGTTCGTCAGCTTTATCGAGGCTGCGGTGCATCAGAGCCGACTGGTTTAAAAGTGGGGAAAATCAATGTCATCAAAGATTGCAAAAATCCGTATCCCCGATGACACGCTTGAGAACATCCACCGTCTTGGCCACCGCACCGGACTTGATACGACGACGCTTGAGGGTCTGAGTGCGCTTTTCAGCAAGGCATTGAATTTCTATGACTGGGGCGTGAGCGAAGAAGAAGCCGGGCGCGTCGTCGGTTCCTCGGAAAATCCTGCGGCCCTTACCGTTGTTGCCCCCGCGTTGCGTAAGCCCAAAGAGGCAGACGGCCCCGCCTGAACGAAGGGCATCAGCCCCAAGACCTTGACCCCTATGAATTATTGACTGAGGGGATGACTCCCTTATAGTCCGATTCATGAAGACATTTTATTCCGCCAAGCACGCCCTGCATCATCCCCCGGTTGAACTGGCGGAGGGGGCCTTTGTCGAATGTTTTGAAAAACCGGAGAGGGCTTATTACGTTCTTCAGTCATTGCAGGACAGAAAGATCGGCCCTGTGTGCGAGCCCGAGAGTTTCGGGCTGGAAACTATTCTGAACACGCATGATCCTCGGCTGGTTGAATTTTTACAGGAGGCGCAGCAGAACTGGACCGCGTTGGGCAAGGCCGGGACGATCTTTCCAACCGTTTTCTGCGCCCAGAATTTCAATGCGAAAGAGCCGAAATCCTTCCTAGGAAAGCTTGGCTATTTTATCGGTGATGGCTGCGTTCCGATTACCCCGACAACATGGGATGCGGTGCAGAGTTCGGCCTTTGTCGCCCTGTCGGCGCAGAAAGCCATGATGGCGGGAGAAAAGTCCGTCTTTGCATTGTGCCGCCCGCCGGGGCACCATGCTTCAGCACGGCTGGCGGCGGGGTATTGCTACCTGAATAATGCGGCCATCGCGGCGCAGGCGTTTATCGGACAGGGTGCAAAACGTGTCGCCATTCTTGATGTCGATTATCACCATGGCAACGGAACGCAGGATATTTTCTATGACCGCGATGATGTTCTGTTCCTTTCCATCCATGCCGACCCGGCGGTCGACTACCCGTTCTTCCTTGGTTACGAGGATGAGAAGGGGGCAGGCAAAGGCGAGGGGTTCAATATCAATTACGCCCTGCCGCACGGTACGGAATATGACGCATGGTCGTCGGCGCTTGATGAATCGCTTGATAAAATCCGGGCCTATGCGCCGGATTTCGTGATTATTTCCCTCGGGGTCGACACGTTCAGGGGGGACCCGATTTCAAAATTCAGGCTGGAGAGCGACCATTTCCTTGATATGGGGGCGCGTATCGCCGGGCTTAAAATGCCGACGATGTTCGTTATGGAGGGAGGCTACGCCGTGGCGGAAGTTGGCCTGAACGCAACGAATGTTCTTGCGGGTTTTAAAGATAAAGCAGCATGACAAGCTATTATATTGACATAATGCTAAATTTACACTACTTTAGCTTCGTCTCATAAAAACGGATTGCGATTCATGCCTATCGAAAACCAGCATCTGGATACCGGCAAGTTTGAACTCTGGACCCCGGAAGCTAAGGGCATCGTCGCGGCGCAACCCGATGTGGACGATCATATCCTGCGCGCGTATCACGATCATTTTGTCCGGGCCGATTACATGGAAAGCGGTATTCCCGGTCTGATCCTTCCCGGCGGGCCGGACCCGGAAGAATTTTCAAAGCATGCGGATTGCGACTGGACCTACCAGATCAGTACCTTTCTGATCAAGGAGGCAGGCAGCAATATTTATACTCTGCCGTCGGAATGCAGAAACTTCCACCCGACCATTAAATTTTTTGCGGAGGACCAGCATGCGCGCAGTCCCCTGGCGCAATTTAAATATGCGACACTCACCGCGCGACATTATTTTGTGCATGCGGGTCGGCCGCAAGTGGCCGATCTGTGGCATGTGGATGACACGCAGGAGGCTGAGCTGCGCATCAGGCAGTCAAAGGAATTTCCGATTTCCCGTGCGTTAAGCGTGCAGGCCTATATCAGGTCAGATCATACCGGCACCCATCTGCAGTCGCAGCCCGTATCAGGCGCTATGCGCATTTTCAACAACAGGGCAGATGAGCGGGACAGGAAGCTGCAACAGAAATTCACGCGCATTGCAGGCCCCAATGAGAGCACGCTGATCAGTAATTATACCAATCACAAGCCGGGAAGGGTGGCCGTTTCCGGGCTGAGGAGTTTTGTCGGGGTTGTCTATTCCTCCACAAAACCAATGGAAAGCATGCTGAGCCGTGTCAGCCAACCGCTTGTTTTTAAATCCTCCTTGGCGTTTTAATCAATTCTTCAATTTATTAAGGGAAGATAGTAAATCATGAACAAAAAATCGTTGAACCCGACGGAACGAAGCTTTGAAATCCGGAAATTTTCCGAGGATTTCGTGAGCGCCGTTTACATTGGCGATGTCAGCAGCCCGGAAGGTGAAGGCGGCCGCTACGCGATCAGCAGCAAGCTTCGTGATTATCACCATGGAACGATGGCGGCTCCGCTCGGTTTACGGGCTGACGCAGAGAGAGTTCTGGATGAAATCAGGAGCGACAGTTCTGGCGCCGATCTTTCGGTGATCGTTCAGAACCTTGAGCATGCCCTCAGCAATCTGAGTGCGGCCTACCGTGATGTCAGCAGCCCGCATTGCCGCGTGCCGCATAATAATCGCCACGCCATAAAGGATAATCTTGAATGCAGTCTGGGCGACTTTGAGCAAATTGTCGGGCGGATCAGGACGCTGGAACGCTGATCCGATTTTTACAGTCCCTTTGAAAACTCTGTGAATATGGCTATAGCGGGCGGTTTTACCGTTGCAAGAGCGTTTCAATTACGGGATATATGGTCCTGAAACCAGCATCCATCAGGACAATCATGAAGACCGTAAAAATCAATTCCATCGCCGTCGCCAACGATAAACCGTTCGTTCTATTCGGCGGCCTTAATGTTCTTGAGGATCTGGACAGCACGTTACGGGCGGCTGAATTTTATAAGAACATCACAGACAAACTCGGCGTGCCGTTCGTTTTCAAGGCGAGCTTCGATAAAGCCAACCGGTCCAGCGTTCACTCCTTCCGCGGTGTCGGCATGGAGAAGGGGATGGAGATTTTCCGCGCGGTGAAAGAAAAACTGGGCGTCGCCATCATTACCGATGTGCATGAGCAGTATCAGTGCCAGCCCGTGGCGGATGTCGTCGATGTCATCCAGCTCCCCGCCTTTCTCGCGCGCCAGACCGACCTAGTCCAGGCGATGGCGAAAACCGGCGCGGTCATCAACGTCAAGAAACCGCAATTCATGTCGCCATACCAGGTCGGTAACATCGTCGATAAATTCAAGGAATGCGGCAACGACCAGATTATCCTGTGCGAGCGCGGGCATTGCTTTGGCTACGACAATCTTGTCGTCGATCCTATGGCGTTCGGCGTGATGAAAGAGGTCAGTGGCGGATACCCGATTATTTGTGACAGCGTTCACGCCTCACAGATGCGTCTGCCCGGTTCAGCCGCCTCGGGCGGACGCCGTGCCCTTGTGCCCGATTTGACCCGCGCAGTGCTGGCCATCGGCATTGCGGGGATCTTTATCGAAGCTCATCCCGATCCGGATAATGCGAAATGCGACGGGCCGTCAGCTATTCCATTCGACAAGCTGGAACAGTTTATCGCCCAGGCCAAGGCCGTCGATGATCTGGTGAAGTCGATGGATCTGGTTGATATTCAGTAAGCATTTTGCATTCCATCAACCACCCGTGATAGAAATAGATATGCCGGCGACAAAGATCATTTTCCTCGATTTCGACGGGCCTCTCTGCAATCACCGTGTAACGGCGGCAACGGGGAGTATGGAAGCGTTCGACCAATACGCTATTGCGGTTCTCAGGAAAGTTTGCGATTTAAGCGGCGCTAAAATCGTCTGCACCAGCACGCGTGCACCTTTGTATGAAGGTGGACGCAAGGATATTGTTGCGCAATGGTTTGCGGATGCGGGTATGGGCGCGGAGTATCTCCACCCTGACTGGTCTTGCCGGTATGACAATACCAAGGGCGGGCGCAGGGAACACATCGCGCGCTGGCTGACAGAGCATCCTGATTGCAGCATTCGCGACACAGTTACGATTGATGACAATTTTGTTGATGTGCCGAACCTGGTTCAGGTCAATCGTTATGACGGCCTGATGAGCGGCCATTTTATGCAGATCATGACGGCGTTCGTTCTTGACCCCCAGCATTTGTACAAAGACATCGTCAGACAGATATAGGATGAGATGTACAAGAATATCAATTTGCCGCACTTTACACCGCTGTAGATGTAGTCATTAAAATTATCTTTCTT
>JAQGJB010000006.1 GCA_028290825.1 Micavibrio sp. | reverse complement strand
CCCGGATCGTCAAACGCCGATTGCGCCGACGCCATGACCGGATTCAGCAGGCACAGCGAAACCGCCAGCGCTATTATGGCCCGGCCTGTCTTTACTCTGCTGCTTGCTCTGGTCGCGAATATCATCTGTCGTTATGGCCTCGTTGAACGCGGTGCGACACGCGCCGGTTCCGCATTTAAATCCTGTTGGTCGAAATCCTGTGGCGCTGGGCCGGGCTCCGCCAATGGCGTTCCCGCATAGGAGGGATCAAGAAGCTCGGTCGGTGCCGTCAAATCGTTTCTGCCCTGTACTGGCATAATCGCGGGCTCGTGATCCGGGGCTGGCGCTGGAACTGGCGCTGGTGCAGGAACAGGAACAGGAATTTCCGACGGGCGGATTGCCGGTTGCCCGTACGGCACGGAACTGACCGGGCTTAACGGTTCCTGATCGACAGGATTGGTGTAAATCGTATCGACAGGCGACGCATTCGTCATCTCGCTGGCATCAGTATTGGCGGCCTGCGGTGCGATTTCACGGATCGCATTGAAATGCTTTTTGTCATCATCCGGGTTGGTGTACACAACCACGCGCGGGCGCAACATGATGACCAATTCGAGATTATTTGCCTTTACGGTACGGCTGGTCGGAACGATCGGCTTCATCATGCCGGGGCCGTCGGCATCATACGAATCCCCCTCACGAACCAGACCGGCAATCAGCAATGAATCACCCGGACGAACACGAACCTGCGTGACGACCTCACGCTCGGTTGTTTTCGGCAACTGAATTTTAGTCGACCCCCCCGCTGTTGAGGCGAACTGATAATCTTTAATCTCCAGAACATCGGTCAGGGCGATATTGATATCAGCATAAACCGTCGCATTGTCCCACGCCGATTTGATCGTCATGGTAAAGCCGGTATCAACCGAATCCGTAGAAACCGAGGTCGTAGACTGTCCGTTATCGAGCGTTTCCGAAATGTTCGAGACATAATTAGTACGGTCTGCGGCACGCAATGTGGCGGATGAACCAGACAGAACTGTAATTTGTGGCTGCGAAATCGTTTTTACCGCACCGAACGTCGACAGGAAATTAAACACACTCGTTGCCGAAAACGCTCCGGTTCCATCCTGTGTTGATCCGGTGGTCGGCAGACCGATACTAACCGGGTTTGTAAAGTCACTTCCCACGCCGCCATTAAGCTTAACGCCTACATTAAACTTACCAATAGCCTGCAATTGCTGCCAATTGATCCCGGTCGAATTCCCTGAGTTCAAACTGACTTCCCAGATATAAGTCTCAAACACGATCATCGCCGTCGAAGACCGCATGCGCTGGAAATAACGCATGGCCATTTCCGAATTCCGCTGCGAAGCTGTGTAAATCAGCGTCCTTGTCGATCCATCAATAACCGGTGTCGTCCCGGTAATGGCCTGAAGGCCGGTCGCCACGTTCTGCATGAACGCGGTATCCTGGCTGATCGGCGGAATTTTTACAGTGAAGGTCTGCGTCTTCTTGACGACCAGGACACCATCCTCGAACGAGCAATAAAGCTCAGCCAGGCCGCAGACCCGGCGCACGACTTTCGACAGTGGACCTTTAAGGTTGGCAACACTGATCGTCTTGGTCATCCCGTCATCGCTTTCAAACGACAACGGCACATCGTAATCGGCAAGGATCAGCTGCAACGCACCTGCCAAAGTTTCGCCGCGAAGCTCGAACGGCCCGACCTCTGCATCCGGCAGCGGATCATCCGACGCCACTTCCGGCATCAGAACGTCACGGCCCAGCGGCAGATACATTACACTGTCCGGCTTTTCATTCACCGCATTGCGGCGCTTCTCGGCAAACGTCGGATTTGGAATATTCACATCGCGCGGGTCCGGCACATCGGCTGCGGCGCAACTGGCCAGGAATAACAGCCCCAGCAGAAAGCCGCACTTCAGACGCTTTGAAAAAGCATCTTTTGGTTTTGCGGCCTTATGCGTTGCGTTCAATATCATTCCATCAATCCATTTTGGCCGTTAAACTGCGCGGCCACGCATTTTTAAAGTCTTCTGCACGGCCATGACAAGCCGGTCTTTCATCACCGGCTTCATCAACACTGCGCCTACGCCCCACTTCGCCGCTTGTTCCAGCAGGTCCGTGTTTTCGTCACCGGTCACGAAAATCACCGGTGTCTCATTATTCTTGCCGCGCAGTGCCCTGACGAAATCAAGGCCGCCCATCGGCTCCATCCTGACATCGACAACGGCGAGGGAAACCCCTGCATCCATCTTCGTCAGCGCTTCGTCCCCGTCTTTGGCCTCAGTGGTTCCATAGCCGGAATCTTTCAGATAACGCATGATCTGCATCCTGACAAAATCATTGTCCTCAACCACCAGAATGTTTTCTTGATCGGTCATAAGATGCTAGCTGCTTGATTGCGAATCCGTGAATCCAAGTTTCAGAACGAGGCAGGGACGCCTCAGATGTAATTTGAGAACAATTTCCGGACCATAACAACCCCGGCGACTCAACATAAAACATTTATCCACATATCCACCTGTTATTGCCGCCCCGTGTAAAATTGCAGGTTTCAACCCTCCCGAACCGGGATAGATTCACCTGAACGCGTCTGAAGGAATTTATATGCAGGTTTGGATTGTACTCGGCTGTCTCGTCGGCGCGCTCGGCGTGCTGATCACGCTGTCGGTCATCGATCTGCGCGTTCGCCTGCTGCCCAATACGCTGGTTCTGACCTTCGCCCTGCTGGGCGTCGCTTTTCATATCGCAACCAAAGGCAGTTTCCTGACGCCCCTTGATATGGTGATCGGCGCCGCCCTGGGTTACGGAATTCTTTTCTCCATCCGTTTTGTCGCCAATCATTTGTACCAGCAGGACACACTTGGCCTTGGCGACGTCAAACTTCTCGGTGCTGCCGGATTATGGCTAGGCCCGGAAGGGACCCTCGCTGCTATGACGCTCGGCGCCTTCGCCGGAATGCTCCACGGCCTCGGCGTCGCGCTTTATACCGCGCTCAAAACAAAATCCCGCCCCAGCCTTTCCCGGCTGGAGGTTCCCGCCGGGCCGGGTTTCGCCGTCGGCATAATTGCGGTAGGACTCTATCAGTTTGGATATCTCGGTGATTTAGGACTCTCATGGCTGGCCCGTTAACAGGAATTCGCGTTCTCGATCTCTCCCGCATCCTCGCGGGTCCGTTCTGCACCCAGATTCTTGGCGATCTCGGTGCCGACATCCTTAAAATCGAACGTCCCGGTTTCGGCGACGACACGCGCAAATGGGGCCCCCCCTTCCTGAAGGATTCCGGTGGCAACGACACGGCGGAAAGCGCCTATTACCTGTCCTGCAACCGCAACAAACGCTCGCTCGCCGTCGACATCACCAAACCGGAAGGCCAGGAAATCATCCATGGCCTGCTGTCCAGATCCGACGTCATGATTGAAAACTTCAAGGTTGGCGACCTCGACCGCTACGGCCTCGGCTACGACCAGATCAAGGCAAGGCACCCGCATTTAATCTATGCCTCCATCACCGGCTTTGGCCAGACCGGCCCGCTCGCCAGCGAACCCGGCTACGATTTCCTGGTGCAGGGCATGGGCGGATTGATGGCCGCCACGGGTAACGCAGATGAAGAACCGATGAAGGTCGGCGTGGCCTTAAGCGATGTCATGAGCGGCCTCTTCACCTGTATCTCAATCCTCGCCGCCCTGAACGAACGCCATCAATCAGGCGAGGGCCAGCGCGCCGATATCGCCCTCCTCGACTGCACCGCCGCCGCCATGACCAACCTCGCGCAATATTACCTGACCACTGGAAAGGTCGCCCCGCGTCTTGGCAACGCCCATTCCACCATCGTCCCGTATCAGGCCTTCAAGGCCCATGACGGCTATATCATCCTCGCCATCGGCAATGACGGGCAGTTTAAAAAATTCTCCGACTATCTCGGTAAAAGCTGGGCAAGTGATGCGGCTTTCGCCACCAATACCGCCCGCGTCAAAAACCGCGCCGCTCTGATCCCCGAGATTGAACACATCATCGCCGGCCAGACCGTGGCCCATTGGCTCAAAGTGTTTTCCGACATCGGCATCCCCGGCGGTCCCGTTAACACGATGGATCAGGTCTTTGCCCAGGAACAGTTAAAATCCCGCGACATGATCGTCCCCATGACCCACAGCAACGGCGAACCTATCAACCTCACCGGCAACCCGATCAAATTCTCGCGCACCAAAGTCGAATACCGCCTGCCGCCGCCGTCGGAGGGCGCACACACAAATGAAATCCTCACCGAAATCCTTGGCCTTAATGACATCGCCATCAGTAACCTCACCTCGTCCGGCGTGATTAAATGACCCAACCAACCAGCGTTGACGCACAAAATATTGCATCCAATCCGGCAGATTATCCGCGTACATATAAATATAAAAGAAAAGACAGATTTTTTATTACAACAATCTGCGTTGTATTATTTATTATTGCTGCCCTCAGTCATTTCTTTTTTCCGCTTTTCAGCCCTTGGCTGAATGAAGATTTCGCAAAGGTGGTAGTGCCCTTTTTATTGACGGCCGCTAGCTGCGTATTGCTCGTTTTTCCATGGACTGCGCGCTTAACGCTTGGACCTGATTATATTGAAAGCCGCGTATTTTATATTTTCTGGCGCCGCATAAAACGTAATGACATTGCAGGATACAAAATAAAAGGCCCCAGCTGGCTCATAAGCCCACACACCATTCTAATTCCCATCGACATCTATCGCTCCAACCTCAACATAGGTCGCTTTGAAACGGATACCGTTTTTGAGAAATGGTATACATCCCTTCCAGATTATAAGCTTGTCTGGCGCAATGCCATGAAACGACTTTCACCCCTAGACAAGATTGGAGTTTTTCTGCTTCCAGAAGCGGTATTTGGCTGTATAAGCATTATTGCGTGGGTTCTCCCATCTTTCTGGATGCCAGGTCTTTCTACCATCCCACTCTCACTCATTTTGCTTTTGCCCCCTCTCTGCATATTTTTAGCTCTTGCAAAACCACAAAGATTTTCTTTTTTTGGCCCGTCAGATCGATCCTTCCTGTTTAATGCCACCATCCCTAAAATAGATGTTTCCTCATTTTATTGCAGTGTATTGCTGTTGCTGTCTGCATGGGTTTCAAGACACGAAATGCAGGATACGTATGGTTTCGTGGATATCTGGCAAATTCTTCTGGTGATCATTACGATTTTCTTGATCCTTTTGGTTGGCTCGTTGTTTCCATTTTATAAAAATCGGGGACATTCCTTTAACCGTTTGCTCTGTCTTTTATTGCTCGCTAATCTAACGGGAGCCATGAGCATTACATTTATTCTGAATATCAGGTTTGATCCCTCTCCGCCTGCGCTTGCATCTCTCCCGCTGGCCATCACCAGAATAGAAAAAACTGATAATGATTACGTAACGATTGAAGTCGCAAAAATCAAAAACCTGAAGCCTTCCCTTGCCCCCTCAAAAACGCTCTCAATGCATGCTGCGCGCAATCGTTTTAAAAAGGGCGATATAGTCTGCATTTACAAACACCCAGGACTATTTCGTATTGAATGGTCGAGACTTGATTTCTGCCCCAAGGCAAGCGTAGATAAATTAAAAGTAAAGAAAATAACTCCCGTAAAGAAAACAGAACGAAACATCTACCGGCAATTTGGTTAAAAAAAAACGGGCATCCTCCGCACGAAAGATGCCCGTAAATTTTATCTAGCGAAAACCGCCCGTAACATGAAGCGTTTCGCCCGTCACATACGACGCATCATTAGACGCAAAGAACAGCACCGCCGCCGCAATTTCCTCAACCGTGCCGACACGCCCCATCGGCGTTACCGATTCAATCCACCCGCGCATCTCACTTTCATGGATACCCGCCGCCTTTACGCCCTCGGTAATGATCATGCCGGGATTAACCGCATTGACCCTGATCTTGCGCGATGCCAGTTCTTTCCCCAGAACGAGGGTGATCGCATCGACCGAAGCCTTCGTTGCCGTATAGACCGACGAATTCGGTGGTGTAATCGTTGAAACGCCGGAACTGATATTGATGATGCTGCCGCCCTTGTCGTTAAAATGCCGCGCCGCCGCCTGAGATACCAAAAGCAAACCCAGAACGTTCAGATTAAACTGCCTGTGAAAATGCTCCGGCGTAATTTCATCCAGCGCCGCAAATTCATAAACCCCCGCATTGTTGACGAGGATATCAATCGCTCCGAACGCCGCCTTTGTTTCGCTGACCAGCGTTTCAGCCCCCTTTGGATCGGCAAGGTCTGCCTTGATCGCAACCGCCTTCCCGCCTGCTTTAGTAATTTGTGCGACAACCTTCTCCGCGCCTTCTTTGCTGGAACTGTAATTGACGGCAACCGACGCGCCCTCCGCCGCAAGCTTGATGGCAATCTCCGCGCCGATGCCTTTGGAGGCTCCGGTTACGATCGCGGTTTTACCCTGAAATTTCTTCGTCATGATGAGGTCGTCCTTTTGTCTGAAATTGTTAAAGCATCTTTGCTCGTTCTATTAGTTCAATATATCCGAACTAAAGAACAAAACAACCCCGCCTGGTAAATAAAAATGAAGAACACAAGGCGCCCTTGCCTCCTGATCAATATGTCAATGCAAGGCATTGATTTCCCGCGCTCTTTTTCATGCTACAAAACACGTATCGATTCATGACTTTCGCGCCTGCACGGCAAGGACAAATGGGGAAATAATGAAACACCTGACCGGCATCAACGACCTTTCGGACAGCGACATCACCGCCCTCCTCGACAAAGCGCAAGGCTATGCCGACGCCCTCAACAACGGCGGTAAAGTCGAACGCTCCTTAAAGCGCAAAACCATCATCACAATGTTCTTCGAAAATTCGACCCGCACGCGCCTGTCCTTCGAAATGGCCGCCCATAAACTCGGCGCCTCTGTCGTCAACTGGGATCTGGAAACCAGCTCAGTCAAAAAGAACGAAACCTTCCTCGACACCATCCTCACCGTCGGCGCAATGAAACCCGACGCCGTCATCGTCCGCCACGCAGAATTCGAAGCCCCCGTGTTTATGAGCAGGCGCATGGGCTGCCCCATCGTCAACGCCGGTGACAGCTGGCGCGAACACCCGACCCAGGCCCTCCTCGACGCCCTCACCATCCGTCAGGCCAAAGGCAGGATCGAAGGCCTCACCATCGCCCTCTGCGGCGACGTTGCCCATTCCCGCGTTGCATCGTCAAATCTCGCGCTTCTTTCCCGCCTCGGCGCAAAGCTCCGCGTCATTGCCCCCGACTTCCTGATGCCCCAGAAATTTTCCGTCTCCGGCATCGAAACCTTCACCGACATGGACAAAGGCCTTCCCGGTTGCGACATCATCATGATGCTCCGCAATCAAAAGGAACGCATGACCACTGGCAACATCCCCGATGACACAACATTCCACCGCCAATACGGCCTCACCACCGACCGCCTCGCCCTCGCCCCCAACGCTCTGGTGATGCACCCCGGCCCGATGAACCGCGGCGTCGAAATCTCCGACGACATCGCGGACCACCCGACACATAGTCTGATCCTCAAACAAGTCACCAATGGTATCCCGACACGAATGGCTGTGCTGGATTACTGCCTCAATTATTAAATAATCGTCATCCCGGCGAAGGCCGGGACCCATACGTTTTCTCCACATATATTAATTGGTGTCATTACGCATAAATAGTGCAAATTTCACTCTCCTATGGGTCCCGGCCTTCGCCGGGATGACAGAGAGAAACCTTTACCGCTTTCTTCGTTCCTGCTATTCAAAATCATGATTATCGCTCTGACCGCATTGCTCAGCTACCTCATCGGCTCCATACCCTTCGGCCTGCTACTCACCCGCGCCGCCGGTCTCGGTGATATCCGCTCCATTGGCTCCGGCAATATCGGTGCAACCAATGTTCTGCGCACCGGCAATAAAAAACTCGCTGCCGCCACACTCATCCTCGATGGTGCCAAAGGGGCTGTCGCCGTCGCCCTCGCCAAACATTTCGGCAATAACGACCTCGCTTTGATCGCCGCAATATTCTCTATCCTCGGCCACATCTTCCCCGTCTGGCTCAAATTCAAAGGTGGTAAAGGCGTCGCAACCACACTCGGCATGCTCCTCGTCCTCGCCCCCTGGACCGGCCTTCTCGCCTGCCTGACCTGGCTGGCCGTGGCCTTTACCGCCCGGATTTCCTCGCTTTCCGCCCTGATCGCCCTGGCTCTGACGCCCCTCACCTCATTCGTAATTTATCACGACACACGCTTAAGTTTTGTTTGCCTATCGGTCGCAATTCTGGTTTTCTACACCCACCGTGCAAACATCCAGCGCCTTTTAAAAGGCGAAGAGCCAAAGATTGGAAAGAAAAAGTAATCTCTCCGACACCGAACGACTGAACTGGCTGCGGCTGGTCCGGACGGAAAATATCGGCCCGATTACGTTTCACCGCCTCCTTCAACGCTTCGGCACCGCCACAGAAACACTCAACGCGCTTCCCAATATCGCCGCGAAACACGCGCGCAAAAAGCCGCTGGTCGCCGCCCCGCTGGACAGCATCGAACGTGAACTGGAATCCCTGCACAGGGCTGGCGGGAAAATCCTCTGCGCCATCGACCCGGACTACCCCCTCGCCCTCGCCGCCATTGAGGACGCCCCGCCCGTCATTTCCGTCATCGGCAGCACTGATCTTTTAAAACGCGGCTGCATCGGCATCGTCGGCGCGCGCAATGCGTCACTCAACAGCAAGAAATTCGCGAGCATCCTCGCCCAGGATCTCGGCAACGCCGGCCAGACCGTCGTCTCCGGCCTTGCCCGCGGCATCGATACCGCCGCCCATGAAGGGTCCCTCAAAACCGGCACCGTCGCCGTCGTCGCCGGCGGCATCGACATCATCTACCCGCCTGAAAACAAAACCCTCTACGCACACATCGCCGAGGGCGGATTGATCGTCGCCGAAAGCCCCTTCGGCATGGAACCCTTCGCGCAAAGCTTCCCGCGCCGCAACCGCATCATCTCAGGCCTGTCCCAAGGCGTCGTTGTTGTCGAGGCTGGCCTCCGCTCCGGCTCCCTCATCACCGCGCGCGTCGCCGCGGAACAAGGCCGCGATGTCTTCGCCGTCCCCGGCCACCCGCTCGACCCACGCGCCGAAGGCACCAACACACTCCTCCGCGACGGTGCGATCCTGGTGCGCAACGCCAGCGACATCCTCAACGATATCGGCAAATTTTCAGGCGGCCTGCTGCGCGATTCCGGCCATTCTTTCTACGACGCCGAACCCGGCCTGCTTGAAGACCTCCCCGCGAACGACATCGGCGACCTGACCCCCATAATCCTTGACCACCTCTCCACCACCCCGATCCATGTCGACGACCTGATCCGCGCCTGCGGA
The DNA here is from genome assembly GCA_028290825.1 of Micavibrio sp. Taxonomy (GTDB): domain Bacteria; phylum Pseudomonadota; class Alphaproteobacteria; order Micavibrionales; family Micavibrionaceae; genus Micavibrio. Next base: position 20,295 of record JAQGJB010000006.1, on the reverse strand, counting down.
GGCCATGCAGGTTCCGTCTCCGGAAGCCTTCTGACCCTCGAACTCTCCGGCGAGGTCCAGCGCCTTCCCGGTAACCGTGTCATGCGCCTCAGCTAAACAAACATTATGTCAATAATAATCCAAGTGGGTTGACGTCCCTGCCAATTCCGTGTCAAAGCCATATATAATGTATAAATTTATTAACTGGACATAATCTCCTTTGAGCGCACCGAACGTCGTTATCGTTGAATCCCCCGCCAAGGGCAAAACCATCAATAAATACCTTGGCCCGGAATACGAAGTCATCGCTTCGTATGGCCACGTGCGCGACCTTCCGCCAAAAGACGGCTCCGTCGATCCGGATAACGGCTTCGCCATGGTGTGGGCTTTGGGTGACCGCGCGGGCAAGCCCGTTGCCGATATCAAACGCCTCGTCAAAAAAGCCAAACACATCTTCCTCGCAACTGACCCTGACAGGGAAGGTGAGGCGATCTCGTGGCACCTGAACGAAATCCTGAAAGATGACAAACTGCTTGAAGGCAAAACCATCAAGCGCGTCACCTTTAACGAGATCACCAAGAAAGCGGTACAGGAAGCTTTCCTCCATGCCCGCGATCTCGATGACAATCTGATCGACGCCTACATGGCCCGCCGCGCGCTCGACTACCTCGTCGGCTTCAATATCTCGCCTGTGCTATGGCGGAAACTTCCCGGCTCCCGCTCCGCCGGTCGCGTGCAATCCGTGGCGCTGCGCCTGATCTGCCAGCGCGAAACCGAGATCGAGGCTTTCCGCGCCGACGAATACTGGACCATCGAAACCAAACTGCACAGCAAGGACGGCGCCCCCTTCACCGCGCGCCTGACCACGCTGGCCGGAAACAAACTCGACAAACTCGACATCGGCACTGAGGCCCTTGCCAAAGCTGCCGTTGAACGCATCAAAACCAAGAAACTCAAGATCAACAGCGTTGAAAAGAAGCAGGTCCGCCGCTTCCCCGCCGCCCCGTTCATCACCTCGACCCTGCAGCAGGAAGCCTCCCGCAAACTCGGCTTCGCCGCGTCCCAGACCATGCGCCTCGCGCAACGCCTATATGAAGGCATCGATATCGGCGGCGACACCGTCGGCCTGATCACCTATATGCGTACCGACGGCGTAACGCTCTCTGACGACGCGATCAATCAGGCTAGAGACGTCATCAAGAAAAACTATGGCCCGAAATACCTGCCCGATGCCCCGCGCGTCTACAAATCCAAAGTGAAGAACGCGCAGGAAGCACACGAAGCCATCCGTCCAACCGATCTCTCCCGCACACCCGATCAGGTTCGCGGTGCTGGCGTCGATGACCAGATGGCAAAACTCTACGAACTCATCTGGAAGCGCACCATGGCCTCCCAGATGGAAAACGCCGTCCTCGATCAGGTCGGCGCAGATATCTCTGACGGCACCGATGACGTCGTCCTCCGCGCCACCGGCTCGACCGTCGCGTTTGATGGTTTCCTCACGCTCTATACCGAGAGCACCGATGACGACGACACCGACGAAGAAAACCGCCGCCTCCCGCCGCTGAACGAAGGCGACCCGACCAAACTCGTCGATATCTCCCCCGAACAGCATTTCACGCAACCGCCGCCACGCTTCACAGAAGCCTCACTGGTCAAGCGTCTGGAAGAACTCGGCATTGGCCGTCCTTCCACCTACGCCCCCATCCTGCAGGTTCTTCAGGACCGCAAATACGTCACGCTTGATAAAAAACGTTTCTTCCCGGAAGACCGCGGCCGCCTCGTCACCGCCTTCCTCGAAAAATACTTCACCCGCTACGTGGATTATGATTTCACCGCAAACTTAGAAGAAGAACTCGACGCCATCGCCGACGGCCACGTGAAGTGGAAGGTCGCCCTCGCCGAATTCTGGAAGAACTTCACCGTTGCTATCGGCGGCACCAAAGACCTGACCATCACCATGGTCATCGACCATCTGAACGAAGCCCTCGGCACCCACTTCTTCCCGGCCCACGCCGACGGCTCCGACCCGCGCCTCTGCCCGGCCTGTAACAAAGGCCAGCTTTCCTTAAAGCTCGGCAAATTCGGCGCCTTCGTCGGCTGCTCGAACTACCCCGATTGCCGCTTCACACGCCCCCTGATCATGCAGGACAATGTCGACGGTGATCAGTCACCGGAAGATGCCGCCGCCTCCGCCGCCCTCGCCAACGAACCGAAACTTCTCGGCGAAGACCCGGTCACCAAAAAGGTCGTCTCCATGCGCCGCGGCCCCTACGGCCCGTATGTCCAGATCGACGAACCCGAAGGCTCGAAAGAAAAACCGAAACGTCAGGGCGTTCCAAAAGGCCTGCCCCTCAATGATGTCACGCTTGAAATCGCGCTCAAACTGCTCGAACTGCCGCGCGATGTCGGCCTCCATCCGGTCACCGGCGAAATGATCAAGGCAGGCGTTGGCCGCTTCGGTCCGTTCCTGCTGCACCAGAAAGTCTACACCTCGATCCCGAAAGGCGATGATGTCATGTCCATCGGCATGAACCGCGCCGTCGACCTCATCACCGCCAAAGCCGAACGCATGGCCGCCAATCCGGGCAAAGGCCGCTGGGGCAAAAAGAAAACCGACGACAAGGGCGATGAAAAAGCCCCTGTGAAAGTCAAAGCCCCGGCCAAAAAACCTGCTGCAAAAAAAGCTGCCGCCAAAAAGCCGGCGGCAAAGAAAGCCGCGGCCGTGAAAAAACCAGCCGCCAAGAAGATCGCTGTTAAAAAGACCGCGACCAAAAAGCCTGCTGCGAAAAAATCCACGAAGTGAACCCGACGGTTTAACGCGAAGAGAAAATCGCATTTAAAAAGAATTCAACGACACAGGGCCTGCATTTCATGACACCCGAATTCACACCGCCGCCTGCGGAACCGCCCGTTACACCAACCGCGCCCCCTGTACGCAAAACCGGCTTTCTCACCGGCCTCGCGCTCGGCATGGCCCCTGGCGTTACGATCGTTTCAGGTCTTGTGCTTGGCGCGTCAACACTGGTGCTGGCTAGCCTCGCCGTGCTCGGCGGCACGGTCCCGCTCATCACCTCAATGATCAGAAAAAAATCCGGATACGCCGCCATCACCGGGTCCTGCGCACTCGTGGCCGGGTCGGGGCTGATCGCCAGCGCCGCAGCAAACACGGCCCCATTGACCCTGGGGACCGTCTTCGGCGCGGCCGCCACCGCCATAGTTACCTCGCGTCTTCGTCACAAAAACCCGGATATGGGCAAGGGCAAAATCTTTGTCGGCGCGGTTGTCGGCACCAGTCTCAGCGTCCTCCTTGCCGCGACCTCCTTCAACAATGCTGCCGCCGATCAGAAGCAAAGCCTCACCGCTTTAACCAATAAGGCCGCCGCCGCTTTGACGCCCAAGCCATAAAAATAGCCCTTCCCTCAATAACAGAAACTTGACTTTAAGAATCCTTTCCTATAATATTTTATGAATGCGTCATATTCGAACATCTCTGGATCATTCAGTCTTAATATTCCTGCACCATTTTTTCCCGTCCGCTTCCCTCAACGATCAATAGCGCAGCAGCAACACTATGAAAATAAAATCATTGGAATGTCCCTTTTCCTGCAAACAAACTGAACAACCTTCCTGAAAAACCCGCCTATAGCCTCTTTTCCGCCCTTAACCTCCCGACCCTGTGGTACAAATAATCCGTGAAAACACCCGATAAAAAAAGCGTTCTGCAACTTCTCACCGACTCCCCCGTGCCCCTCACCCGGCGTGAAATGATCGAAGCCTTCGGCCTGAAGGGGGAAGACCAGCGTATTCTCCTGAAACGCCTCCTCAAAGACATGGAGGAAGAGCATTCGATTACCAAACAACCGGGACAAGCCTACGCCATCCCCGACGCGCTTGAGGGCGTCGGCATCATCGAAGTGACAAAAATCGACAACGACGGCGACATCATCGCCTTTCCCACCGACTGGGACCAAGACGCCAAAGGCCCCCCGCCCCATATCATCGTCACCCCCGCCACGAAAATGCCCGCGCTCGGTATCGGTGACCGCGCCCTCGTCCGTTTCCTGAAGGTCGATTTCAACGTCTATACCGCGCAAGTGATCCGCGCCCTCGACGGCACCTCGGGCCGGGTCCTCGGCCTCGTCGTCCAGCGCAGAAGCGGCTTTATCCTCAGCCCCACCGACAAAAAAGCCAAAATCGACTTCGACATCGAAAACAATGATCTGAACGGAGCCAAACCCGGCGACCTCGTCATCGGCGAAGTCCAGCCCGCAAGGTCACAGGCGCGTAAAAAAGTGCGTATCAAGGAAATTATCGGCAACGACCGCGATCCGAAATCGATCTCGCTGATCGCCCTGCACGAAGCCGGCCTGCGCACCGAATTCCCGCCTGCGGCAATTAAAGAAACAAAGAACATGGTTGTCCCGCCGCTCGGCGACCGTGAAGACCTGCGCGATATCCCCCTTGTCACTATCGATGGTGCCGATGCCCGTGACTTCGATGATGCCGTCTTCGCCGAACCGCACAATGACGGCTTCCACCTCATCGTCGCCATTGCCGACGTCTCCTTCTACGTCCGCCCTGGCACGGCCCTGGATGAGGAAGCCTATCGCCGCGGCAACTCCACTTACTTCCCCGACCGCGTCCTGCCCATGCTGCCGGAAGCGCTCTCCAACGATCTCTGTTCCCTGCGCCCCAATGAAGACCGCGCCTGCCTCGCCGTCCATATGTGGATCAACGCCTCCGGCAAGCTGGAGCGCTACAAATTCGTCCGCGCCTTGATGAATTCGAAAATGCGCTTCACCTATGAGCTGGTGCAGGAACAATTCGACGCGCAAAAAGGCGAATTGCTTGAACCCGTTATCAAACCGCTTTATGCCGCCTACGAACTTCTGGTCAAGGCGCGTCAGGCTCGCGGTGCCCTCGAACTCGATATCCCGGAACGCAAGATCATCCTCAACGACAAGGGTGAAATGGTCGGCCTCAAACCCCGCGCGCGTCTGGAAAGCCACAAGCTGATCGAGGAATTCATGGTCCTCGCCAACGTCGCTGCGGCACAGGCGCTTGAGGCCAAACACGCCCCCTGCGTCTACCGCATCCATGACCGCCCGAGCCTGCAGAAAATCGAAAACGTCAGCGAATTCGTCGAAAGCTTCGGCCTTTCGATGCCAAAGGGACAGGTCACCCGATCATCGCAGATCAACGATGTCCTGATAAAGGCCTCGACCATGGATTACGGCTACCTGATCCATGAAATGCTGCTGCGCTCGCAGATGCAGGCCGCCTACAGCCCCGAGAACATCGGCCATTTCGGCCTGGCCCTTGAACGCTACGCCCACTTCACCTCACCGATCCGCCGTTATGCCGACCTGCTCGTCCACCGCTCGCTCACCCGCGCCTGGAAACTCGGCCCCGGCGGCCTTACCGATGAGGAAACCGTCCGTCTCGAGGAAATGTCTGAACATATCTCCGAAACCGAACGCCTCTCCGCCCAGGCCGAACGCAACACCATCGACCGCTTCGCCGCATCCTATCTCTCCAGCCATGTCGGCGCGACGTTCGCGGGGCGCATCTCCGGTGTCACCTCCTTCGGCCTCTTCGTCAAACTGACCGAGAGCGGTGCCGACGGCCTCGTGCCGATCCGCTCCTTGCCAGACGACTACTACATCCATGATGAAAAGCAGCACGCCCTCATCGGCCGCCGCAACAAACTGGTCTACCGCCTCGGCGCACAGGTCACCGTCTCGCTGATTGAGGCCGACCCCGTCACGGGCGGCTGCATCCTCGAAATTCAGGGTCAGGGCGCCGATCTCCCCGGTATCCCGCTTTCCGTCCCCCTTGGGGGGCATGAGCGCGGCCACCGCCCCGGCGGCAGCTTCCGCCACCGTGCCAAAGGCGGCCCCCAGAAGGACAGAAAAGGGCCAAAAGGTAATGATTCCGGAAAAAAACGTCCCAGCAAAGGTAAAAAGCGTTAATTTGTTGACTTCCGCCCCTAAATCCGTAAAGTGCCCTTCGATTTTCAAATACAGGAGTTTTAAACATGGCCGCAGGTAAAAAAGGCGTATCGATCAAAGTGCGTCTCGAAAGCAGCGCCGGTACTGGTTACCGTTATTACACCCGTCGTCCGACCAAGGGCGAACTGGGCAAACTCGGTATGAAGAAATTCGACCCATGGGCCGAAAATCCAGCCACCGGCAAAAAAGGTATGCATGTTCTTTTCGAAGAAAAGAAAATGCCACCGTCCAAAAAGAACTAGTTTCTTTTTCGCTGCAAAAATTCAAAGGCCTCTGTTTTTTCAGAGGCCTTTTTTGTATTTCGGTTTTTATTCCAGCGTCGGTCGGCTGATCTGAATGAACTTCTCCGGGTCCAGCTTGCCGATCCCTTCGAACACCGTGCAGTTCCGCCCGCCGTGTTTGGCCTCATAAAGGCACTTGTCGGCGCGCTCAAGAATGGAATGCACAGTCTGGTTACTCTCGCCCTGAATAATCGCTGCGCCGAGAGATGTGGTGATGCTGAGCAATCCTGAATCCGTGTTACAGACAAAAGGCTTGTCCGCAATCGCGTGGCGCAGGCGTTCCGCAACGATATGCGCCATCTCGATGGTCACTTCGGGAAGGATACAGACGAATTCCTCGCCGCCCATACGCGCAACAAGATCGAATGAACGAAGGTTGTCCTTCAGCCTGTCGGCAAAGGTCTTCAGCACCTGGTCGCCGACACCGTGACCGTGCGTGTCGTTCACGGACTTGAAATGGTCGATATCCAGCATGATGACGCACAGCGCTTTGTTATGTTCAAGGTTCTTCTGCAGAAGCTTCTGCAGGTGAACCTCCATATAGCGGCGATTGTAAAGCCCGGTCAGTGAATCGGTGAGCGCCATCGACAGGCTGATCTCGTAATTGGAACGCAGGCGATCCTGGAACCGCTTGCGCCGGATCTGCGACCGCACCCGCGCCAGAATTTCGTTCCGGTCAAGGGGACGCAAAATGTAATCATGCGCGCCGATCTCCAGGCCATGCGCCACGCGCGGCATATCGTCCTCGGTCGCCAGCATCAGGATCGGCGTCGACCGCGTCCGTTCATTGGACCGCAGATGCGAACACAGGCGCAAGCCATCCTCGCCGCGAAGATTAAGGCTGATAATCAGAAGGTCAAAGACGTTCTTTGAAATCTCTTCCATTGCCTGCATGCCGGTCTTGGCGACCACAAGCGTATCGCTGTCCTGCTTGAAAATGCTGTCCATCTTGTCGATCTCGAAATCCTGATCCTCGACAACAAGGATGTGCGCACGCTCGACCGATTCGTTCATCGGTGTCGCCTGCTCATCCGTTACGCCCAGTTGCGATGCCGTATTTTCGCGCACACGCCATTCATCAATCGTCATCTTAAGACGCACCAGTGACCGTACCCGCGCCATAAGCGCAATATCGTTCACCGGCTTGGAAAGGAAATCATCTGCGCCTGCCTGCAACCCGCGCACCTTGTCCGATGCATCGGTCAGCGCCGTCACCATCACGACCGGAATATGTGCCCGAGCCGGATCGGCCTTGATCCTGCGGCAAACCTCAAACCCGTCCATACCGGGCATCATCACATCGAGGAGAATGATGTCAGGACTGTCCGCCTGCACCTTCGCCAGCGCCTCCTCACCCGAAGTCGCCGTCAGAACAGTGTAATACTCGCTGGTCAGCTTCGCTTCCAGCAGCTTCACGTTCGGCAAGATATCGTCAACGACAAGAATGCGTGCGGACATACAGTTACTCTGATTCTGTTACAGGTATTTCTGAATGGTTTCGATAAACCCGGTCACGGAAATGGGCTTCGAGATATAATCCTCGCAACCGCCTTCACGGATTTTCTGTTCATCACCCTTCATGGCGAAAGCCGTCACGGCAATCACCGGAATCGTTTTCAGTTCGGCATCGGCCTTCAGCCAGCGAGTCACATCCAAACCCGAAACCTCGGGCAACTGGATGTCCATCAGGATCAGATCGGGCTTTTCCCTGCGGCAGATATCCAGAACCTCATTACCGTTGCTGGTCTGAACCGTTTCATAACCATGGGCTTCAAGCAGGTCGTGAAAGAGCTTCATGTTCAGCTCATTATCTTCGACGACCAGAATTTTTTTTGACATTTCAGGACCTTGGGTATGTGCGCCGGGGAAGTCCCGGCCCTTTGATCATAGCGGTAAGAGTATTGCTAATTGGTTAAATTTTACCCGGTTTCCTGAAGCATGAAAACGCGAAAAACAACCTTATTTTTCAACGGATTAAGGAAGCTTGGCCGGGTCCCGTCCGCCGCCGCAGGCTTCAGGGCTGACCGGCTCCAGCCCGATCAGCTTCTGCGTAACGGAGAAATCCTTGTAATCGACCCGCATATCGCTGATCACGCCGTTATCCTGCAAAACCATGTTCATCTCGTAATCAGAGTCCGGATCGGCGTTGTTCAGCGGAAAAAACGCCAGCCTGACCAGACGCGCCGGACCGTTGACCAGTGCGTTATCGATCGAAGGCGCAGGCGTTATGCGCGACAGGGCATTCACCTGCGCGCCGATAAACGTATTGACCTCAACCGGACCTTCAGCATCGCTGCCGTCAAAAATCGTTGCCCTGAAGAACTTCTTATCCTCGTGCGCGGCGCGCAGAACCGCGAGCGTCTGCGCCATTGGGAACAATGTCCCTTTCGGCAGGTCGAATTTCAGATCGGCGGGCAATGAATAAACCGCCTGCCCGCCATTGGCCGTCATACCCGCATGACCGCGCAACTCTTCATAAATCTCATTATCCTTGCGCCGGCGCGAGTTGAAATCAAAGCTTTCGCCCGTAACACCTTCATATGTCGTAAAAGAACTGGTGATCCGCAATTGCGGGCTGTCGGCATATTCATAGAGCAGGTCAAAACGGTGATTGGTCGACCAGGCATCCTCACAGGACGGCTTCCATTCAAAATACATCCGGCCCGATATATCCAAAACCTGCGATGAACTGCCCTTTTGTACCATCTCGATTTTGTAAAGCGCCCTGTGCGGGGCAATCGCTGCAATTTCCGCATCCGAGAACAACGGCTTTGAAACCACGATCTTCGGCAGCGACGGCAATTCGGCCTGAATCAGAAGATTTGCCGCAATATAAGCCGCAAGCCCGGCGATCAGGACACAGGCAACGAAGCCGAGAAACCAAAGTTTTTTCATGAAGATAAAGTACGCCATCCGGATATTGCGATCCGGCAATCATAACGGATCGCAACAAATCGACAAAGGGGCAAAGCCTGCCCGTTTCTCCCGGCAAAAATCTCCATTTTAACGGAAACTGCATCCTAATATTTTCCACAATCTCTGGTTAACATATTGAAAATAAAGGGAAACATCCTGACCGTTTGTGGCACGATCTTCGCAACACTCTTTCCATGACCGGATAATAATCCCGGCACGCTGGAACAAAGGGCAACGCATAAGGGTGTAGCGAAACATGGCAAACGAAATGATACCAACCATCGGCAAGCATGAATTCCTTCTGCCGGTCACACAGCCGCCAATCAACCGCCCCCTGGCGCGTCCCGCAGGCGCGACAAAACCGAATCTGCGCAACTGGCTGGAAGAGGCCGCGACACTGATTGAAAAACATAGCCATGAGATCAGCGGCTGGAACCGCAAGATGGGCGCGACACTGGCGCATCTTAAATATGCCTATGACACGCTCAGCTTCGCGGAAGCGGAAATCGTAAGCCTTCAGAGCCGCGTGACCATACTGGAAAACCTGACCACGACCGACGATCTGACCAACCTCAAGAACCGTCGCGGTTTTTATGAAGCCTTCCGTCACGAAATCGATGTCTGTAACCGCATGAAGACCGTTGGCGGCTTGCTGGTCATGATCGACCTCGACAATTTCAAATCGGTCAACGACACCTACGGCCATCAGGCAGGCGACGCCGCATTGAAACTCGTTGCGCGCACCCTCTCCGGCGAGATCCGCAAAAGCGATGTTGCGGCGCGTCTCGGCGGCGATGAATTCGTCCTGCTGCTTTCGAATACCACCAAGGAAAAAGCTGTCTCCCGGGCACAAATGATTTCATGGCAGCTCAATAACCTCTCCCTTGCGTGGAACGGCGACATCATTCCATTGCAGGCCAGTATCGGCCTCAAGGAATTTGGCGCAAACGACCGGATTGAAGACATCATGCAATCCGCCGACGACACCATGTATGCCAACAAGAGTGAAAGGAAACTCGATCTCGCTCAGGACATTATCCAGAGCATCGCTATAAACAGTTAAGGGGGAATTGCGGAAAAATGCCCTTAAAACGCTGATCCGCAATTTCCAATCATCTGCCGATCCTAACCGAACCCCAAACCCCCAGGCAGCAAGACCCCCCTTACACCGGCCCGCTTCCCCCAAGCGGGCCGGTTCTCCTTTTGGCACAGGGGGTTTTGATGTATGCTTTGATGCAATATAAAACCCATGCGGATTGATCCGATGTTCCCAGGACTTTTTCTTTATCTCGGCCTTTTCGCCGTTGGCCTGGCGGATGCCCTGTTGTTGTGGATGACCGGTTCCTCCCTTGATCCTGCGACAATCCTGTTCGCCTTTGGACCGGCGGCAATCGCCGGGTTCCTTGCGGGCGCAGCCAGGATATTCAGGGAAAAGCCTTATCCGGACCGCGCGGTAAGCCTGTGCGACGGGTTGTTCTTCATATTGACCGGGGCTGTGCTTCTGCCGCTGCTCAATCACCTGACCTACCGTTTTGCCTTTCCCTATACCGACGTGCCGCTGATCGCCGCGGAGGCTTTCTTTATCCTGCCCTGGAAGAGTTATTTCATTTTTGCACTGGAACACCGCACTTTCCTCCAGATCCTGTTTGGCGCTTATGCCTTGCTGGGCGCGCTGAGCCTCGGGTTTTTCCTCTCTCTTATGCTTTCCGGACAGCGGCTGCGCGGCGAGTTTTATGTCGCCGCCTATTTCCTGACCGCAATCCTCTGCATCCTGATCGGCATATTGTTTCCGACCAGAGGCCCTTTCCTGTCCATGCTGGCCGGACAGGTGCCAAAGGAACTGATGGGCAATCTGGTTTTTAACGCCTACCATGTCGCCTATCTTGAGAAACTGCGGATCGCGGGGCCGCTGGTGCTGCGCCTGAACGACCTTCCCGGCCTTACCTGTTTCCCCTCCTTTCATACCGCCGCCGCCATCGTTTTCGCCTGGAGCAGCAGAAACACCAGCTATTTCCGCATGATCCTGATTTACGCCATCGTCATGATCGCCAGCACGCCCATCGTCGGCGGCCATTATTTCATCGACCTTTTCGGCGGTGCGGTGATTGCCGTGATAACGCTCCTCTCCCTTCAACGCACCAGGCGCTACGCCCTGTTGTTCCAGAAACCATAAATCAGGACTCATCCGCCATGTTCAAATTCGAAACCAGAAAAGAAGAACTTCTCTCCCGTGAGAAATTCCTCCGCCGCATGGGCAAAGGCGTCGGGGCGATTGCGGGGCTGATCTGCCTTTCCTTAGGCATCGGCATTCTTGGCTACCACTTCACCGAACACATGGGGTGGATCGATTCCCTGCTCAACGCCTCGATGATCGCGGGGGGCATGGGGCCTGTGGACCCACTGCACACCACTGCGGGTAAGGTTTTTGCCAGCCTTTACGCGATTTTCAGCGGCCTTTTCCTGATCGCCACCACCGGCATCCTGCTGGCGCCCGTGTTTCACCGGATTTTGCATTCGTTCCATGCCGCCTGAGAAATATTTACCCCTTTCCGGTATTGTATTTTCATCGTTTTAGCCCATCATTGTTCCACCCAATATGGAGGAGACGCCAATGGCCCATTTTAAATTCGCATTCATGACCCTTTCCGCTTCGGCCCTGATACTGCTGGCCCCCGCCGCCGCATCAGCCGCAACGCTTTATAACAGCACCACGGCCACCACGACGACCACCGTCCCCGCCGCGGCACCGACACCCGCAGTCACCACCAACGCCGCGCCGGCCACCATCACCACGCCAATCACCGGCGTTTCACCCGCCGCCCCGGCCACCACGACGGCAGCAGCAACCACGACACCGGCCATCACCGGCGCGCCGCCCTCGGCACAGGCCGCCGAATTCGGCAAACAGGCCGGAGCCGTCTGTCCCGGAAAATGGGACAGCGCGGAATGCCTGAGCGTCCTTTCCACCTCCAACCTGGCGATGGCGTCCAATTTCGGCGCCGCCCTGAAGAACAAGGGCCTTGAGACCGATGCCGAACAGGTGAAGCAGCATTGCGCCGCATCGACCGCCGCGCAGAAACAGGCTTATCCAGGCTATGCGATGAAAAGCGCCTTCATCGAATGCGCCAACCTGATCGCGGACATCACGCAGAAAACCGGCGTGCAGCCTGACCTGTCGCAATACCAGCTGATGGTCGGTGCGACGATGTGCCTGGACAACGACATACGCTGCGCCGGGATTGCGGAGCAACTGAAAACGCTAGCGACCAGATAACCGGTAAAAAGACCTCCATAAAAATAAAAAAAGGCGATCAGAACAATGATCGCCTTTTTGTTTAACCATCGTCCGGAGCCTTCAGCCTTTCAGCCTGAACTCCGCACAGAAACTTTCCGGGGTCTGCGCGACCTTCGGATATTGCGGGATGTCGTTTGCATTCAGCCACATCACACGCCATTCCGCCATGCGGGCCAGATCGCTGCGCGGTTCGGCTCGGGAAGAAATCAGCGCGGCGATATTTGCGGCACGGTTCTCTCCGCCGCTATGGCCCATATGCGACAGAGCGGCGGAGAGAACCGGAACAATGGCCGCATCCCTCTTATGCCCGTCCACCAGATGGACCATGAATTTTCCGGCCGTCGCGAAATCATCGCCGCGCAGGGCGCTGGCAATACGGGTGATATAATCATCACGCGTACCGGCCGCAGTGAATTTCTGTGTGGTGGTGGTTTTTATGGCGGTCATGAACCTGCTCCTCTGCCCCTGATCTGATGTCTTCCAGTTAAGGCATCGGTGCAGGCTCTGTCAATAAACCGGTTTATTTCCGGCGGGCTGTGGCCGGTTTCTCTCTGCACGCTTCCAGCGTCTCGATCGTATCGGCGCTTTGTATGCATTGCTGGCGCGCCTGCAATTCGGCGATCTTTTTGGCGACCCTGTCCAGGCTGCGGCCTTTGATATAGCCGAAATCTGCCTGTTTGTGCAGTACGGGTTTGCCGGGCGCGTTTGTAACCGGAGCCGTCTGTGCGTAAGACAGCGCGGGAGCCAGAACAGGTGTAAGCAGCATGGCGAGGAAAAGCATCTTTTTCATGATCGTATCCTTTATGTTGGCCGGTGTTTGACGATAGAGTTTTATACGCGCCCCGCCCCGGCAATCCCCCGGTCCGGAAACAGACCCGGCAATTTGACCACAAATGCATTGATTTTGGCACCGGAATTTCTAGGTCTTTAGGGGAGGGCAATATTATGCCATTGGCCAGATTAATTCCGTTTCGGCGCAGGACACGCCCGTTCGACCTGAACGGCATGGGCGGGTGGGAAATGTTCGACCGGGATATCGACCGCCTGTTCGACCGGTTTTTCCTTGGCGCATACGAACACCGCACACCGGACCGCAGGGAAACCCCCGTTCCCCCGGACACCGGGAAAACGCCATGAGCAGATTGCCCGGCAAGCGCGATTTTCCGGTGGAGCATATCCGCCGTTACCTGGAGCCGGGGCCGGTCGTTCTGGTGAGTTCGCAGTGGCGGGGGAAGACCAACATCATGACCATGGGCTGGCACACGGTGATGGAATTCACGCCGTCCCTGATTGGCTGCGTGATTGCCTCGTCGAACGACAGCTTTGAGATGATCAGGAAAAGCAAAGTATGCGTCATCAACATCCCCACTGCCGATATGATCGACACGGTTGTTGGCATCGGCAATACTGACGGCAGCGAGACTGACAAATTTGAAACCTTCGGCCTGCACCCGCGCAAGGCCACGAAGGTCGGCGCACCCCTGATCGACGAATGCTTCGCCAGTTTTGAATGCCGCATTCACGACGCGAAGATGATCGACGCGTATGATTTTTTTATCTTCAAGGTGGTCAAAGCCCATGTCGCGCCACGCCCGCGATATCCCAAGACATTGCATTATCACGGTCAGGGGATCTTTACGGAGGGCGGCGGCAAGGCGGTCAGCCGTGTGCGGGGCTTTACCAAGTACCGGGACACGGCGACATTCTGAACCTTCACGAAAAGCCCGCATCTCCTCCCGCCGCGCCTTCTGCCGCAGGCGGATTTCATCCTCGATCTTTTTCATGAACGCCTTTTGCAGACGCAGGTAACGTAAGACCTGCGCCATGTCCGCCGAGCGCCCGCCGTGTTTCAGGGCATTGCGGCTGACGCGCCTTTTCCCCTCCGCCGTTTTGGGTCCGGTAGCCTTCAGCCATGGTTTTTGCGCCCCGATACAGGCAGATTGAGCGGCGCGGGCTTCCGGTGTCCAGCGCGGCATCCCCTGTTAGCGCCACTTCTGTTCATTTTGTTTGCTGGAATCGTTGTATTTTTTATCGTCCCATTTCTCCGTGGCGATCCTGTCCATGGTCTGCATCAGGCGTGTGCGGGAAATATCCTGGAACTGCTTCTGGGCACGGAGGGCCGCGGAGATTGCGGTATTGAAAGGGTCGGGCGCGCCCATGCCGCGTTCGATCATTGCCGTCATCAGCGCATTGAGGACATGCCCATGTTCGTGCAGCATGTCGTTGTAACCGGTCGCGTGGCAATTGACCATTTCCCGGTCCAGCCGGTCGACCATTTTCTCGAGCGTGATGCCATCGCCCGGCAGGTCACGCAGGCATGCATCGCCCGCGCCGTCAGGCGGTGGTAAAGATAATCTTCGGAAGCATCGGGGAAATGGCACAAGGCGGAAGCGGCAGGCGCGGTTTCGGCCGGGGAGACAGGGGGGTCGAAGGATGTAGCGTCTTCGTTTTCATCATTCATTGGTCAATATAGGAATTATTTCCTCTTTTTGTCAAGTAAAAAAAGCATTGGCCCGAAATCAAAAGCCCGCAGGAAACCATGCGGGCTTTTTTATTCCGGGATAGAGACGGGAGTTTATTTATAAACCTGGCCGATCTGTGTGACCGTTCCCGGACCGGCCCCGCCGGGTGCAGGGGCATAAGCCGACACGGACCCAGGCGCATTACCGAGAAGCGGTGCAGCGTTTCCGGGAGCGTTACCGCCCGGCGCAGCGGAATTTCCGGGCGCACCCGCAGCCGGAGAGATATTGCCAAGCATCACGGCCACACCCGGACCGTTTGAATTTCCAGGGGCGGACCCGGCCGGGGCGGAACCCCAGGTGGCGGTATTGCCAGGCGCGTTATTGCCCGGTGCGCTTGTGCTGCCCGGTGCATCTCCGGCAAGGGCGGTGTTGGCGGCGAGGCAGAAAAGCAGGCCGAAGGCTGCGGTTCTCAAGAGTGCTTTCATGGCGGAATCCTTTTGGCTCAGGGCCGTTTGCGGGCGGTATAATGAATATGGCCCGACTTTACGCTTTGGCGAGGGGCTTCGTCAAATTTGGGGTTTTCAAACGGCGCCATACGGGTGAACATTAGGTGGCCGGGCCGGTCCCGCCCGTCCGCAGGAAAGGCGCATAGTGTGATACCGAAAAACCAGACCGCAAAAAATACGCCGCCCCGCAAAATCAATATGCGCAGTGTAGCGGCGACTTCTATCGCGCTGATAACCGGCATCGCCTTCCTGGGTACAATGGCCTTGTTGATTGAGGCCCGCCACCATAATTTCTATGGCGGTCCGCTGTCTGAAAAGATGATGCAGCTGGCGTATATCCATCTGCACGGCCTGCCGGACGATCCGGAGAAACGCGCCCGCCTCGAAAGCGGGATATTCGGCCTCAACCTTCTGCCGCCGCAGGCGGTGCTGCCCCCCGCCGCCGCTGAACGGTTTAACCGTGCCGGGATTACCTTTGCCTATGTGCAGGAAAATGTGCGTCCGGGCAATGGCTCCTATCTCTGTCAGGCAACGGATATCGGCCTGATCCCCGCCGTGGCGGCCAACATCGCCGCTGCGCTCAGCATCGTTCCCGGGGATGTCTTGAGGGCGATGAATTTAAAGACCATCGTCCTTTGCGGCGATCTCCTTCAGGGGAAGAAGAAAGTCGGCGGTTTCCCGGTGCCGCCGGATAACCTCATGCTGCTGAGCCTCACGCACCGCACGCGGCCCGCCGATATCCAGGATTTTTTCCTGCATGAATTTTACCATTTGTTCGAGGCGCGCAATAACATCACCGCCGACGCGAACTGGGACAGGCTCTATAAGGGTTACGCCAATGCCTACCGCGGCGCGGCCGATTCCAGCAATAACCTGATCGGCAAGGGCAAGCCCGGCTTCATCAACCGCTACAGCCAGTCCTTCGCCTATGAAGACCGCGCCGAAATTTTTGCAAAACTGATGACCGACCGCCCAGCGCTGATGCAGCTGATCACGACGCGCAATGACCAAGTCCTGTATTCAAAGACCCAATATGTGGCGGAGACGGCACGGCTTCTGATGAAGATCGATATCGCACCGTTTTAGGCGGGGATTTATTTTTCCTTGGCGGCCCCGGGATGCAGACGCCCGCCGAAACCGGAACTGCGCGGCATGCAGATTTGCAGGGCTTCAGGATCGGCGGCTTGCTCGACGCATTTCTTGCGCTCCTGAATATTCTCGATCACCAGGCCAAGACGCTTTGCGATTTCGGCCCTGACCTCGATAAACTTTTCCGGCGACATGGCGGTTGCAGCAGGCCTTCCGCCTTTCCCCTGCGCGGAACTGAACCCGGGGGACGCCTCCGCGGCCAGAGCGGGGGCCGAAAAGGTCAGAACAATCGCAAGACAAGTAGCCAAAATGAATTTTTGCACGGCATGATCCTTATAAAATGGGACACTGAAACATTATACGGGCAGCTTCGCACAATTCCCTCACGCTGTCGTGGAATCCCTGCTTTTCCAGGGTAAATGCCGGGCTTCGCATCTTCATTGGAGAAACAAGGCGCAAATTCCGAAAACGATTTCACGTTTTGGTTGCAAATTGCGGAATGAATTATGTATTATCCGGCCATGACAATGACGCTTTAATGCTATTCAAATTTTTTATCGACAGGTGATTTAAATGACTCTGCCCCCCATATGGGACCCGAACAAAACTGGCTGGCAAAACCGGGATGCTATGAACACACATAAACAGTCACAGGATTTCTGGGACGGCCTTAATACCCCTATTCGGATTCCTTCCAGGGACGATAAACAGAAGACAAAAAAAGGCGAACGGCTCCAGCCGATAGTGCCGATACAACCGATAGAAAAAAATACTATAAAATCGCCGGATGCTAACTGGGGCAAAACCGCCGCGTGGTCTGCCGGTATTATTGCCGCCTTCTTTGTGACGAGCGCCATCATCACCGGCTCTGCGCCTGCACCCGGCACAAAGAAAAAAGCAACGGCGGAAAACCAGACCGTTCGCCCGCAACCCGCACCGAAACAAAAATCAGCCGCCGCTACAACGCCGGCGACGGTTCCTGCTCCCAAAATCGATGTCTTTCATGCCTTCCCCGAGGGCACGGTCACAATCCCCTACGGGCCAAGGCAAACCCATGAAGAAGCCCTGCAAAGCCTCTTCCGCCGCGTTGTCCGGGATAGTGGATCGACGATGTTCGGCGCTGACCTGAACACAGCGACGGGCAATCTGGCAAAGGAGGCGTCCTACGTCACAATGAACGGTGGCCAGCTCAGAGGCGGCTTCCACGATCCTGTGAACGGCGATTCTTTCCGTGTATCGCTGGCCCCCCTTGATCAGCAGATGGCCAACGGCGTCGTATGCGTCGACAGCCCCTACGGTATCCGCAGCCTCAACCGCGTGAGCATGGTTCCCGGAATGCAGGACGGGCTGAAGATCACCTTCTCCTCCAGCCTGACAGGAGCATCGGGTGAAATCGTCAGCCTGACCGACCTGGCCCGCACACAGAAAAACTGCAAAACCGCCCTGAACACGCTGAGCGCCATGAACCTCAACATCCCGGAAGTTTTTGTTAAATAAAGTCCGTGCAATAAAAAAACTTGCCTTACCGCGTCCTGGACAAGAACCGGGTCATTGGCCTTTCCGCCGCATAATAGGCAGATAGCCCGACAACGATCGCCATGGCGACCGTGGCCCCATACTCATACAGATTTCGCGACAGGCCGGATTTGGCGAGGGCCAGCGACACCGCCGTCCAGCAAAAGAAATGCGTTAAATAAATGGAATAGGACGCATCGCCCAGAACCTTCAGCCAGCCCCAGCGCGGCACCCCGCCCTGCCGGTCGAGCGAAAGCGTCCCGAAAACCAGCAAAGCGCAGGGCACGCCGAAATAGAGAACTTCAGGAATGGCAGGCCTTAGGTAAGACGCCAGCGCAATGCCCGACAGGCCGGCAATGATCGCCAAAAGTGCCAGAGGCCGCCCGGCCGCCAGCCGGGACCGGAGCCAGGCCTCGGCCATAAAAATCCCTGCCAGAAATTCCAGCAATAATGTTGACGTATAGGTGATGAGCACGGGGCTGGAGGGGTTGAAAAAAATCCCGCATAGCACAGCCACGACAATGACGGCACTCAGCCCCGCCAGTTGCCGCCCGCGCGATCCGGCAAACAGGCTCAGCGTAAAGAGCACATAAAAAAACATTTCGTAATTCAGCGTCCAGCCCTGACTAAGCAGCGGAAATTTATTGCCGGAGGGGGAAATATGCGGAATGAAAAGCAGCGACTGGGCAAGATGCGAAAGAGTAAGGTGATCCATGCTGAAAATATTGGGCTTGATATAAACGCAGAGCGCCAGAAACAGTGTCACCAGCCAGTACATCGGCACGATCCGCAACAGGCGTTTCTTTATAAAGACACCGGGTCTGGTCTCGCGGTCGCGGGTGACCAGCCACATGATAAAACCGCTGATGATAAAGAAGATATCAACCCCGGCCCGCCCGAACATAAGGTTCAGCCCGAATGGTTCCCCCAGATGGAACAGCACAACCCCAAGTGCAGCAACCGCACGTAGATATTGCAGACTGAGAATATCCTGGCGCGCAGATGCGCCGGCAGCATTTTGATTCATAACCGTCCCGTGGTGAGTGCCAAGCGATACCAGGAGATGGGTTGATCGGTGCCGACATCAAGCGCGGTGACCAGATGCGGAAGCGACCTGCCCGCTAAAGAAAATCAAAAAAAATCGCATCCGGAATCTTGAAACTTTTTTATTCCCTTCCTATTTTTTATACAGGGACGGGTCGCCGCTATTCTCTTCCTTGGGGCCCTTCCCTTTTCACAGTCTGAACAGATGAGAAAAAAGGAGAAAAACCATGCCTCTCACCAATCTTGTTCCCTTCAACCGCCGCACCACGGCAATCGATAACACCGCCCTTGCCGGGTGGGACGATTTTCAGCGCGATATGGACCGGCTGTTCGACAGCTTCTTCGGCGTTATGCCGGGACAAATCCGCAACACCACCGTCGCGCCGTCCCTGAGCCTTGATGTCAGCGAAACGGAAAAAGCTTATCACATCAGCGCCGACATGCCCGGCCTGGAGCAGAAGGACGTCGAGATCAGCCTGACCGACAACGTCCTGACCATCCGCGCAGAGCGCAGGCAGGAGGAAAAGCAGGAAGGCCAGGAGAAAAAAGTGACCTGGCACCGTTCGGAACGCAGCTATGGCAGCGTCCGGCGCGCCCTGCAGCTTCCCGCCGATGCCGATGACAACAGCATCGAAGCCGCGATGAAAAACGGCGTCCTGCAGATCGAAATCGCCAAACGCGCCGATAGCAAACCGGCATCGAAGAAGATCGAGATCAAATCGGCGTAAGCTGAGACAATAAATACCCGGCAGAACCCGGCGGAGAAATTCGCCGGGTTTTATTTGCGGTGCGGACAGCCCGCCCAGCAGCACGGCCTGCGCTTGCCGCCCGCCAGCGATTCACCCGCCCAGACGATGCGGTGCGCGCGGGTTTCCTCCTTTTTGGCGGAGATCACCCAGCAGATCCATTCATTGCGGGTCAGCGGCGTAATATCCTCCCACATCGCGCGGGCGGCCTGCGTGGCGGTCAGCATCTTCTTTAAATCGGCGGGCAGGGTATGGACGACCCCGCCCGGTAATGTCTTTGCGGCCATGACAATGCCCCCTCTTCCCGTCATCCCGGCGAAAGCCGGGACCCATACAATTGAAAAATAATAACAGATCCAGGTTATTGATCCATCCCATGGGTCCCGGCTTTCGCCGGGATGACGATAAGAGAATGGTTATTGGTGTGGAAGACCATCCAGAAAATGCG
>JAQGJB010000080.1 GCA_028290825.1 Micavibrio sp. | reverse complement strand
ATCGGGTATGTTCTGTTTTATCAGTTCAGTCTTTATGCCGAACATCCGTTACAGGTGTTTGAGCTGTGGCGCGGCGGCATGTCGTTCCATGGCGGGGCGGCGGGGATGATTATTGCGATGATGCTCTATGCGTGGCGAAAAGGAATTTACGTTCTGCGCCTGACCGACTGGGTGTGTTGTGCGGTGCCTATCGGCCTGTTCTTCGGGCGGCTGGCGAATTTTGTGAACGGGGAATTGTTCGGTCGCGTCACGACCTCGCCGCTGGGCATGGTGTTTCCGGGGGGCGGGCCGTTACCACGCCATCCGAGTCAGTTGTATGAAGCCGCATTAGAAGGGTTTGTGCTGTTCTGCATTCTTTGCGCGATGGCGCACAGCAAATGGGTGCGCGCCCGTCCGGGGATTATTTCCGGTGTATTCCTGATCGGTTATGCGGTCAGCCGCATCATTATCGAATTCTTCCGCCAGCCGGATGTGCAGTTGGGGTTCGTGATCGGTCACTTCACGATGGGCCAGTTGCTGAGCGTGCCGATGATTATCGGCGGTCTGGTGGCGATCGGTTACGGACTCATGCATGTGAAGCCTGTTCATGTATCCGCTGGAACACCATCTTAAAGACCTGATTTCGCAAAGCGGCCCGGTGGATGTGGCGACATTCATGGGGCTGGCGGTCGGGCATTATTATTCCACGCGCGATCCGTTCGGTGTGGACGGTGATTTCACGACGGCCCCGGAAATATCCCAGATGTTCGGTGAAATGATCGGCGTGTTCCTGGCGGATGCGTGGATGAAAATGGGTGCGCCGTCGCCAGTTGTATTATGCGAGGCCGGACCGGGGCGCGGGACTCTGATGGCCGATATTTTGCGCGCGACAAAGAATGTGTCCGGTTTTCAAGCAGCGTTGCAGATTCACCTGATCGAGATGAGTCCTGTTCTGCGCGAAAGGCAGAAGGCGGCTCTTCAGGGTTTTGCTGTCACATGGCATGACGATCTTGATACACTTCCCGAACTGCCGATGCTGTTTGTCGGGAACGAGTTTCTCGATGCGTTGCCGATTGTGCAGATGATCTGGAACGGGACGCATTGGCAGGAGCGCAGGGTCGGGCTGGACGGCGAGAGTTTTGTTTTCGGGATGGCCGCGCCGCGCTTTCCACCGCCACAGGTTCCGGGCCACCCTGAAAAGGGCGATATTTATGAATTTTCACCCATGCGCCATGATTTTACCGGGAAGCTCTCTGTGCATCTAGGGCGGCATAAAGGCGTCGGATTGCTGATTGATTACGGGCATGATCATACGTCCATCGGCGATACGTTGCAGGCTGTAAAAAAGCATAAGGTCATTGATGTTTTGCGTGATATTGGCGAGACGGATCTGACGTCGCATGTGGACTTTGAAGCTATTGGTAAGGCGGCTGCGCCTTATGTTAGCGTGCACGGTCCGGTGGGGCAGGGGGATTTCCTCACCGCAATGGGGATTGGACTCCGCGCATCCCGCCTGGGCAAAGAAGAGGATGCAAGACGTCTGGTCGCAGATGATCAGATGGGGCGGCTGTTCCGCGTCATGGCTTTGTGCCATGATCCGAAAATTCAACTGGCAGGGTTTGGTTCATGATTTCTTTTCTTTCCGACAGCAATTTCCTGGACGCTGATGCGAAGGTCGTTCACGGTTTCTTTGGCCGCCGTGGTGGGATAAGCACGGGATTATACGGCAGTCTGAATTGCGGCATGGGCACGAAAGATGCTGCCGTTAATGTAATTCATAACAGGAATGCCGTTGCCGATGCTCTGGCCGTTGTTCCGACAGGGTTGGTCAGTGTGAAACAGGTTCACAGCGCCGTTTGCCTGTATGTCGATAAACCCTGGGCGAAGGATGAACGGCCGGAGGCAGACGCCATGGTGACGGACCGTCGGGGCCTTGCACTGGGCATTCTCACCGCCGATTGTGGGCCGGTTTTGTTTCATGGGGAAAAGGCTGATGGCCATCCGGTTATTGGTGCCGCCCATGCCGGGTGGGGCGGGGCGTTCAAAGGTATTCTGGAAGCGACCGTAAATACAATGACCGGGCATGGCGCAATTCCCGCCACCATCCGCGCCAGTGTCGGCCCGTGCATTGCCCAAAAATCCTATGAGGTGGGAAATGAGTTCATTGCCCGTTTTCTGGATGCCGATCCGGCGAATGAGCATTTCTTCAAAGATTCACGCAAAGCTGATCATATGATGTTTGATCTGGCGGGCTATATTGCCAGCCGTCTGGCTCAGGTGGGTGTGCGTCAGGTTTCCCTGACCGGCATTGATACCTATGCACATGAAAACGATTATTTCAGTTTCCGTCGCACCACGCACAAAGGCGAACCGGATTACGGGCGGCAGATATCGGCGATTGCGATCCGTTAGCCACAGAGGTAACTGAGGATACAATCCCTTATGTAAAGATTTTCTCCCGAATCCTGTTGCTACAAAGCCCTCCAGTTTGCTACTTAAGAGCTATCAAATACACAGCCAGCGGGAAGTCATGACCTTGTCAAATGTGCCGATGAAACTGATTGCGGGAAATTCCAACCGTCCGTTGGCCGAAGCGATTTCCGCCTATCTCGGAATGCCGCTTGCCGCAGCAACCATCAAACGCTTTTCAGATATGGAAGTGTTCGTCGAGATTCAGGATAACGTGCGCGGGCAGGATGTGTTTGTCCTGCAATCCACATCATATCCGGCGAACGACAATATGATGGAATTGCTGATCACCATTGATGCTTTGCGCCGCGGCTCGGCCAAGCGTATTACGGCGGTCATTCCTTACTACGGTTATGCACGGCAGGACCGCAAGACGGGTGGGCGTACGCCGATCTCCGCCAAGCTGGTCGCCAATCTGATTACCGCCGCCGGTGCAGACCGCGTTCTGGCGATGGAGCTTCATGCCGGTCAGATCCAGGGCTTTTTCGACGTTCCGGTTGATAATCTTAACGTCGCGCCAATCTTTATTCCCGACATCGAGAAAAAATACACCGGTCAGGACATCATTATGGTGTCGCCGGATGTGGGCGGCGTACTCCGCGCCCGCGCGTTTGCAAAGAAACTGAACGTCGATCTGGCCATTATCGACAAGCGCCGCGAGAAGGCGGGTGTTTCGGAAGTCATGAATGTGATCGGTGAGGTTGCAGGCAAGGTCTGCATCCTGGTGGACGATATCGTCGATTCCGGGGGAACGCTCTGCAATGCGGCGCAGGCGCTGAAAGATAATGGCGCGAAATCGGTGAATGCCTATATCGTTCACGGCGTATTATCGGGCGGGGCCGTGGCGCGGATCGAGAATTCGGCGATCGAGCGCATGGTGATCACCGACACGATCGCCGCGACCGAGGCCGTACGCCTGTCCAAGAACATCGAACAATTGTCTGTTGCTAGCCTGATGGGTGAGGCAATGCTACGGATTTCGGAAGAGCGTTCGATTTCGGAATTATTTTAATTATTTACATAATCTTAGGTCTAATTGTAATCAAGGACAAGCAAGCTGTAAAGTCCGCTTTTGCCCCTATAGAATCCTTGCAATTCCCAGTCATTTCTGGTCTTTAGGGGCTATTAGGCAGCACCCCTGGAGGCTGTCGTTAACCTTTAACGTTAGTGAGACTATCATGGCTAAAAACTACGCACTGACGGCGGAGAAAAGAGATCGTGCCGGTAAGGGGGTCGCTCGTGCTCTTCGTCGTGAATTGAAAATTCCAGCTGTCATTTATGGTGACGGCAAGGAACCCATAATGATTTCCATGGTGGAAAAAGACATCACCCTTCAATACCTGAAAGGTTACATGTCTACCCACCTTTGCGATCTGACCGTTGACGGCGCAAAACAGCTTTGCATCGCCCGTGACGTTCAAACGCACCCGGTCACAGACCGTATCGAGCACGCGGACTTCCTGCGCGTTACACCGAAAACAAAAATCGCTGTAGACGTACCGGTCCACTTCATCAACCAGGAAGCGTCCCCAGGCATGAAAGCCGCAGGCGTTCTGAACATCGTCAGCCACGAACTGGAACTGATGTGCTCGGCAACGGATATTCCTGAATTCCTTGAAGTTGACATGACCGGTGCCGAGATCGGCGACTCCATCCGTATGGACAAACTGAAACTACCAAAAGGCGCAGTTCCAACCAACGATGATGAAGAGCATGTTCTCGCAACCATCGCTGCACCAAAAGGCGCTAAGGCTGATGAAGAGGCTGATGCCGCTATCTCCGCTGCTGCCGCCGCTGCTTCGGCTGCTGCTTCCGCTCCTGGCGTTGCTGCTCCTGGCGCTGCTGCCAAGGCTCCTGCGAAAAAAGAAGACAAGAAATAATCGACTTATAGAGGAGGCGGGACATGATTGGATTCGTGTCTCGTCTTTTTCTTGGCCTTTTTTCTTTTCAGAAACCCGAAAGTGAAACGCCTGTCATGTGGCTTATCGTCGGCCTGGGGAATCCCGGCAAGCAATATGCGGATAACCGCCACAATGTCGGCTTCATGGCTGTTGATGCCATTGCAAATGAGTTTTCCATCGGTCCGTTCAAAGCCAAGTTTCAGGGTGAACTGGCCGAGGGCCGTATTGGCGACCAGCGTGTCGCCTTGCTGAAGCCGCAGACCTTCATGAATGAGTCCGGCAAGTCGGTCGGCGCGGCCGCCAAGTTTTACAAGATCGAGCCCGATCACATTATCGCCTTCCATGACGAGCTTGATCTCGCTCCGGCGAAAATCCGGGTGAAGAAGGGCGGCGGCAATGCCGGACATAACGGCCTGCGTTCAATGGATGCACATCTTGGCACGCCGGA
Source organism: Micavibrio sp. (assembly GCA_028290825.1). GTDB lineage: Bacteria > Pseudomonadota > Alphaproteobacteria > Micavibrionales > Micavibrionaceae > Micavibrio. The sequence goes on along the minus strand of JAQGJB010000080.1, from coordinate 12,730 downwards.
TTATATCCGTGTGCGCCTAGGCATCGGGCATCCGGGTGACAGGGACCGCGTACACGGTTATGTTCTGGGTGATTTTTCAAAGGCCGATCAGGATTGGCTGGGGTATTACCTGAATGCGATCGGCGCGAATATGCCGCTTCTGCTGGACGGCAAGGATAGTGATTTCATGAGCAAGGTTGCTCTCAGCGTAAACAAGGAATAGGGCACAGAAATGGCGAGTTTTAATTGCGGTATCGTTGGTCTGCCGAATGTCGGTAAATCTACATTGTTCAATGCCCTGACCGCGACGGCGGCGGCGCAGGCGGCAAACTTCCCGTTCTGCACGATCGAACCGAATGTGGGCCGTGTGGCGATGCCGGACAAGCGTCTGGATATGCTGGCCAAGCTTGGAAATTCGCAAAAGATCGTCCCGACCCAGCTGGAATTCGTTGACATCGCCGGTCTGGTGAAGGGTGCGTCGAAAGGCGAAGGTCTGGGCAACCAGTTCCTTGCCAATATCCGCGAGACAGATGCCATCATCCATGTTCTGCGTTGCTTTGACGATGAAAACATTATCCATGTGATGGGCTCGGTTGATCCGGTGCGTGACGCCGAAATCGTTGAAACCGAACTGATGCTGGCCGATATGGACTCCGTTGACCGTCAGATCACATCCGTCGGTAAAAAGGCCAAAGGCGGCGACAAGGATGCAAAGCTCACTCTCGGCATTCTGGAGAAAGTGAAAGTCGCATTGGATGCGGGGCACCCGGCCCGGACGGTCAAAATTGCTGATGATGAAGAGAAGGCATTCAAAATGCTGGCCCTGATGTCATCGAAACCTGTCCTCTATGTCCTGAACGTTCAGGAAGACGATGCCGCCACGGGGAATGAGTGGACCAAGAAAGCCGAAGCCATGGCGAAAGAGAAGGGGGCCGAAGCCGTTATTATCACCGCCTCCATCGAATCCGAAATTGCCCAGCTGGGCAGCGAAGAAGAAAAGAAAGAATTTCTCTCAACCCTCGGCCTGGAAGAGCCTGGCCTGAACAAAATCATCCGCGCTGGTTACAATCTTCTCGGTCTGCAGACGTATTTCACCGTCGGCCCGAAAGAGGCCCGCGCCTGGACCATCCGCAAGGCGGCCAAAGCGCCGGAAGCGGCGGGCGTTATCCACGGCGATTTCGAGCGTGGCTTCATCAAGGCGGAAGTCATTGCATTTAAAGATTTCGTCGACCTCGGCGGTGAACAGCAGGCCAAGGATGCCGGAAAAATGCGTCAGGAAGGCAAGGAATATCTGGTGCAGGACGGCGACGTCATGCTATTCCGGTTTAATGTCTAAGAAAAAGGGAGGTAAAAATGACGGCTGTAAAGGCACTTGCTGCATCTTTTCTGGCGGTGGCATTGGCAGGTTGCGGACCGCAGGGCGCGGTTTTCTCCTGCAATAATGCGGGCCGCAAGGCTGTGGTTTTTGATGACGGGAACCTGGTAATGCTAAGCCTGCAGAAAAGCACGCTTCTCAGCCTTAACCCTTATGTGGAAGGCTATGAAGAAATCTGGCAGGAAATTTCTTCGCGCAAGGATGCCGAATATCAGACCAGCGTCGCCAGCACATATTGCCGGACCGGCAATCTTCCAGCATCCCCGGCACCGTAATGAGCGCACAGAATCCCCCCGCCGTGCAAGCCCTGCCCAAGGTCGAATTGCATGTCCATATCGAAGGTACGATAACGCCTGCAAAATGCCGTGAACTGGCGGCCCGCAATCATGTTGCGCTTGCGCCCGGTTTGTTCACCGTTGACGGCAGCGATTATCAATACAGCGATTTTCTGGACTCCGTAACGCGGGTTTATTTCGGCCTTGCGGCGACGCTTAAAACAGGCGCCGATTATGCCGATGTCACCTATGACTATCTGAAACGCTGCGCGGAGGAGAATGCGGTTTATGTAGAACTGATCGCCTGTCCGGCGCAATGTGTGCGTTCGTGTATTGCCTACCGTGACATGATTGACGGTATGGCCGCAGGGATAGACCGCGCGCGCGCCGATTTCGGCATAGAAAGCCGCATCAACGTAACATTTGAGCGCGACCAGTCGTTAAGCGATGCAGAAATTACGGCCAAGGCCGGGCGCGATGCCGATATGATTTTGTCTTACCCGCATCCGTATGTTGTCGGCCTTGATATTGCGGGCGGCGAGAAGACTGCCGATATTCCTCCTTTCCGTGCGGCGTATGAACGCACATTGCGTGAATTCGGACGGCCCCTCGGGGTTCGCATGCATGCCGCCGAGAATGCGGGTTCCTCCAATGCCTTCGAAGCGATGCGTTTTGGCGTCACGCGCATCGGCCACGGGGTGCGGACTATTCTCGACCCTGCGGCGATTGCGCAATTGCGGCGCGACCGGGTTATGCTTGAAGTCTGCCCGACCAGCAATGTCCTGGCGCTGAAAGATTTTTGCCCGACCTATGAAACGCACCCGTTGCGCGATCTTTACGATGCGGGTCTGCATATCTCCCTGAACTCAGACGATCCGGGCCTGTTCCGCACTTCCATCGGCAGGGAATATCAGATTGCGCATGAGAAATTTGATTTCACTGTGGCGGAACTCCTCAATGTGTCACAGGATGCGGTTGATTTCTCCTTCGCGCCGGATGATGTAAAGCAAAAGCTCTCTCTTCAAATCGGGGATTTCCGCCAGCGTTTTTTTAACCGCCCGGCGGCTTCTGCCGGGAAGAACAGGCTGGAACCGTTCTAAATCAGACTTGTTTTGATTTGACGGAAGTGCCGTTTTCTTCTAATTTTCTCCTGTATCCATAAAAAAAGACAGGGAAAACACGATGCGCAGAATTCCGCTTTTCGACCTTCGCAAATTCGATGCAAATAAAATCGGCTTTGCCAAAGCTGTCGGTAAAGCCTTTCGCGAGTATGGCTTTATCCGCGTCGTCGGTCATGGCATTCCCGATCATTTGCTGAATGATGCCGCTGATAATGCCAGTGCATTCTTTGAGCTTCCCGATGACGTCAAAGCCGGTTTCTGGGTCAAGGGCGCGGAAGGTTTTAGCAGCTATACCAAGAATTTCGAACAAGCCCTTGGCGCAAAACAAGTGGATCTGAAAGAGGAATGGTTTGTGCGCGCCCGTCATCCGGAGGGCGAGCCGAAAACCTCCCGGCTCAGAGAATCTTATAATGTGCCGCAGGTTCCTGGGTTCCAAAAGTCTGTCCTAAATCTTTACGGGGCGTTTGAAGATGCCACCGTCAAGTTCATGCGCGTCCTTGCCCTTTATATGGACCTTGAGGAAAATTATTTCGACGACAAGTTTGACCGCAGCAACAGCTCGATGCGCCTGCTTCATTATCCGACGGCGGGGACGGCGGCCAGTCACCTGGACCTGAATTTTCTGACCTGGCTGCGCGCCAATAAAAAGGGACTGTACGTCACCGACCGGTCCGGGCAGGAACATGCCGTGGTTGCGAAAAAAGGCGAACTGATCCTGAATGGCGGGATGATGCTCGGTCTTCTCACAAATGATGACATGCGCCCGTCCTGGCACAGAGTTGAGGCAACGGAGCCGCGCGATACGATAGTGTTCTTCGCGCATCCCAATCCCGATTTCTTCCTCTCGCCGCTGGAGGCCTTCAAAACGGCAGCCCTTGGCATCAAGCCGGGTTATTTCCCGGCAGACGACAAGCCCATTACAGCCAATGAGTTCCTGTGGGAGCAGATCGAAAAGACCAAGCCGAAAGGGGCTGCGCCCAAATAGGCTTCGGTCCTAAATCTATGCTGCAGCTGCAGTCTTGCGGCGAACCAGGGCGTGATAGGCTTCCTGCAGTTTCAGGGTCACGGGACCGATCGGGATATTCACCACGTCATCGATTTTTGAGACAGCGGCAATTTCCGCCGCCGTGCCGGTCAGGAAAATCTCATCAACGGATTTCAGGTCGTCCGGCATGATGATGCCTTCCTCGACGCTGTAGCCCAATTCGCGGGCGAGTCCGATAACGGTCTGGCGGGTGATGCCGTTCAGGAAGCATTCCGGCACAGGGGTTTTAATCTTGCCATCCTTGACGACGAAGAGGTTTGCGCCTGAGGACTCCGCGACGCGACCATGTACGTCCAGCATCAGGGCATCATCATAACCGGCGCGGTCGGCTTCATGCTTGGCCATTGTGCCAACCGCGTAGATGCCTGCGGCCTTGGCCTGTACCGGCATGGTGCGGGGATCGCAGCGGCGCCATTGCGAAGTTTTGAGGGCGAGGCCCACACCTTCGCCGCCTTTGGGGAAGAAATATTTCGGCCATTCCCAGCAGGCGATGGCGACATGGATCTTGCAGGCCTGCGCTGCGATACCCATGGCTTCCGGTCCACGCCAGGCGAGGGGGCGGACATAGCCGTTGACGATGTTGTTAGCTTCGACCACTTCGCGGCTGGCATCCATCAACTCGTCGAGGCTGTAGGGAACAACCATGTCGAGGTATGCGGCTGATTTAATCAGGCGTTCGGTATGTTCGCGCAGTTTGAAAATTTCGCCATCATAAACGCGTTCGCCTTCAAAGACGCTGCCGCCGTAATGCAGGCCGTGGGTCAGAACGTGGACGTTCGCCTCGCGCCATTCCTGCATTTCGTTGTCGAGCCAGATGTAGCCGTCACGGTCATCGTAGCCTGGAGGCGGGGTAAGGGGCGAAGTTGTCATATTCTGCATCCTAGTTTTTCGGGTGAAATTCCTTTATGACTTAGCAGATGATAGGCGAAAATTCAAAGAAAGCCGAGTTCCTTGCCGAGCAGCCGCATATCCTTGTGGTTGACGATGACGATCGCATCCGCGATCTAGTGGCGCGATATTTAACGGAACATGGTTTTGTGGCGGCGACTGTACCCGGCGCGGCCGAGGCGCGGCTGGCGCTTGAGGCGTTTACGTTCGATGCCTTGGTTGTCGATGTGATGATGCCTGGGGAGACGGGCCTGGAATTTACCCGCACGCTTCGCGCGGAAAGCGATCTTCCTGTTCTCTTGCTCACCGCGCTTGGTGAATCCGAAGACAGGATTAACGGTCTGGAAACCGGGGCTGATGATTATCTGGCCAAGCCGTTTGAGCCGCGCGAGCTTGTGCTCCGCCTGCAGGCTATCCTGCGCCGCCGCCCGCAGGTCAAAACATCCCTGCAACCGATGCGGATCGGGGAATGGGTTTATCATCCCGATGAAAATACCCTGAGCCGTGATAATGAAGTGCAAAGCCTGACAACGGCCGAGGCCACGTTGCTGCGCGTTCTTGCCTCGCGTGCAGGGCAGGCGATTTCGCGTGAGGATTTAAGTCGCCTCTGCAACATGGATGACAGCGGCGAGCGTACCATCGATGTGCAGGTGACGCGCCTGCGCCGCAAGTTCGAAGCGGATACCCGTACGCCGCGTTATTTACAGACGGTGCGGGGCAAGGGATATTTGCTGCGGGTTGAAGGGCTATGAGTTTTTCAATCAAAGCCTTCCTGCCGCGGACATTGTTTGGCCGGTCGATGCTGATCCTGGTGACGCCGGTTATTTTGATTCAGCTGATTTCCGTTTCTGTTTTCTTTGACCGTCATTACAGCAAAATGACCGAGCGCCTGGCCATGGCCGTTGCCGGTGAAATTGCAGTGATCGCGGCCAAGGTGGAGGAAGACCCGGTACCCGTCACCATCCGCGATGCAACGGCGATGGGAATTCAATATCTTGGGTTGTTGGTGAGCTACGATAAGGGGGCGACCATTCCGGTGACGCCCGAGGACCAGAAGAACGATTCCATCGTGACCCGGAAACTTTCCCATGCCCTCGATGAGCAGGTGCACAGACCCTACAGCGTCCGGGTTGACCTGAATGAAAAATCGGTTGAGGTTCGCGTTGGGCTTAAAAAGGGCGTGCTGACGGTTTTTGTGCCGCAGGAACGCCTTTTTTCCTCGACGGCTTATATCTTCCTGCTCTGGATGATTTTCAGTTCCATTATTCTTCTGGCGATTGCCGTGATGTTCATGCGCAACCAGATCCGGCCAATCCGTCGGCTGGCCGTGGCGGCGGAGCGGATCGGCAAGGGGCGCGACCTGCCCGCCAATTTCAAACCTGAAGGCGCGCGTGAGGTGCGTCAAGCCGCACGCGCCTTTATCGATATGCATGATCGTATCAAGCGGCAGATCGCCCAGCGCACTGCGATGCTGGCAGGTGTGTCGCATGATTTGCGTACGCCATTGACGCGCTTGAAACTTCAGGCCGCGATGCTGAATACGCCGGATGCCGAGGCCATGAAGGGCGATATTGACGACATGCAGCGTATGCTGAACGGATATCTCGATTTTGTGCGGGGGGAGGGCGGTGAAGCTTCGGTTCGTGCCGATCTCAGGGACATTATCGACCGGGTCGTTCAGGCGCAGCGCCGTTCCGGTGCCAATGTCAATGTGGTGGCGATGTCCGGCGATCTGTCCGTTATGATCCGCGCGTTATCCTTTGAACGCTGCCTTAATAACATTGTTGGCAATGCGCGGAAATATGCCCCCGCCTGCTGGGTTAGTGCCAGCCGGGTTGAGGATAATATCGTTGTGACCGTTGACGATAACGGCCCCGGTATTCCGGAGGAGATGCTGCAGGATGTGTTCAAACCCTTTGTGCGCGTCGATCCGTCCCGCAACACCAATACCGGAGGGGTGGGCCTTGGCCTGACCATTGCGCAGGATATCGTGCATAGCCATGGCGGGGAAATACATCTCGGTAAAAGTGCGCAGGGCGGCTTGCGGGTTACGGTGATGTTGCCGGTTTAAAACAACTTGCCGCCATTCGGCACAGCATGGGTCGGGCTCACCAGCACGACATTTCCGGCCTCATCCGGGAAGCCGAGGACCAGGACTTCCGACATGAATTTGCCGATCTGTTTCGGCGGGAAATTGACCACGGCTGCGACTTGTCTGCCGATCAATGTTTCCGGGGTATAAAGGACCGTCACCTGTGCCGAAGTTTTTTTAATGCCGATGACCTCACCGAAATCAATAAACAGTTTAAAAGCAGGGCGCCTGGCTTCGGGGAAGGGCTGGGCATCGATAATGGTGCCGACGCGAATATCGACGTTTTCAAATTCATCATAAGTGATGTTCATTCCAGACTCCCGGATAAGACAAAGGCCGCTCCCATCGAAGCGGCCTTTTTGTATTTTTTCAAGCTTTGATAATCAGGCGGCTGCTTTTTCGCGGGCTTTTTCTACGCTGTCCTTGAATTCGGTCAGGCTGGCGGTCACGCGCTTGTTGAGGACTTCACCGGCTTCGCGGCTCGATTTATTGAGCAGGTCGGTCAGTTCGTTGAAGTTGGACACTGAACGCTCGTAAGCGCTGCGGGCCATGTCGGTCTGACGGGTGAATTTTTCCTCTGGCGTGCCTTCGGACATAATCTGCTGGGCAACGGTGGTCTGGTCTTCGACCATCTGGGTCAGAAGCTGAGCCTGGCGTTTGGCAACGGTCTGCATGTTCTCAACCATAATCTGCTGCGCTTCGATCATCGCCTGCATATTTTTGCGGGGCAGTTCGAACAGGCTGGCGAAGTCTACCGGGAACATGGTGTTGGCAGGGGTGAAGCTCTTAAAAAAATCGGCGTTGAAAAATTTGCCTGCGCCGGACGATGTACTTTGTGACATTTGATCCTCCTAGTTTCAGAATTATATTTAAGGCGCAAGAATCCGCCGCTAGCGGCCTTGAGTCAAGCCATTTGTGCGTTGCAAGAATACGTCAAATGGCTGAATTCCGCGGTTTTTAGTGCTTAAGTGTCAAATTCTGCTGCATTAGCAAATGTTTAACTCTAATCCGGCAAAGTCATCATAGGGTCCTTGTCTGTGACTTATTATATATAAGCGCATTCATTCCGGGATCGTCATGGTTTCGAACGGAATATTTGAATGATTATCGTCAGTGCCGACGGCGACAAGAAAAAATCCAGCCTCAGTAATGATGGGCAGGAACGTCCCGGCTTTACCAATTTTGCGCAGATGATGGTTCTGGTGAATGGGCTGGTTCTGACGGCTGTTACCGCTGCTATCCTGTCGTTTTTTATCAATGATACGCTGAAATCCGATTACCGCCGTAATGCCGACGCGGCGGGGCAGAGCCTGGAGCAGAATCTGGCCGCTTCCGAAATGGGGTTCCGCATGGTGGCGTCGATGCTCTATTCCATGCCTGCGCCGACCGACAAGGCTTTGCGCGATATGATGGAGGGCATTGCGCCGAATCTTTCCTATTATGACCGTCTGATTTATGTGACGAAGGTCAATAACCAGTGGATTTTACGCCGCCTGTTTGAATCGCCGAATATTCCCGCCGACGCATACGATAAAAACGATCCGAATTTTCAGGCCAAGCTCGTCGATTACGTCAGCCGCAATGCCACGACCGATATGGACATACAAATTCTGACCGATGTCCCGGGTACGCAATATGCGGTTAAAAGCGGTATGCCGCAGCTGACCGACCGGCCGGTGGTGTTCGTAAAACGCTTTGCAAGCGATGCCGACCATCCGGAAAGCCTTGTCATTGCGCTGACGCGTTTTGCCAAGCTTATACCCAATGACTGGATCAGCGGGGATGTCGATCTGGCCCAGGTCGTGATCAGGAATGATGACAATACACGACGCATTTTCACAATTGACTGGACTCCGGAGGAAGGCGATGCGCAGGCCGCAGCCATTTTCCGCAGCGACCGTTCGATACCCATCGGCCGCAATACATTGCAGATCGAGATCGATGCGGCAAAAACAGGGTATGGAATAGTCCTTGAGAAATCCCCCTTTGCAATGATGCTGTTCGGATTGCTTCTGACTGCGATGGGGCTTTTATATGTCAGGAATAACCAGCGCCAGGCTAATCGCCTTTCGACCATGAACAAGGCCCTGGCTCAAAAGAACTTCGAAATGAACAGCGAAGCAGGGGAACGGGAGCGCCTGAACCAGATCCTGCGCAAATCCGAACGTGAAAACCGCGCCATCATCAATGCGGTCAGCGATATCATCTTTGAAATGCAGACGGATGGCGAAATTCTTTTCCTCAACCAAACCTGGGAGAAGGTTACAGGTTTTGAAATTGGCCGCAGTATCAACCGCAATCTCTTCGACATGCTGCACCCGCAGGATCAGGCCGACCAGAAGGCGCAGTTCCAGCAGATGGTCAAAGGCCAGAAGCCTGCTTACCGCAGCTTCACCCGCCTGCGGTCTTCCGACGGGTCTTTCCGTTCTATTGAACTGGCCATTTCGATGCTGCGGCAGGATGAAAACAAGGTGACGCGTGTCGTTGGCACTATCACCGATGTGGAAGAGCGCCGCCGCGCCGAGCGTGCGCTGAGTGAGGCGGAGAAGACATTCCGCGCCATTGTTGAAAATAATGCCAGCGGTATTTATCAGCTAACGCCGGAGGGGCATTATTTAAGCGCCAACCCGGCCATGGCCAAGTTGCTGGGTTATGATTCGGCGGAGGTCTTCATGCGCGAGATCCGCAACGCCCATGAGCAGGTTTATAAAGAATACCGCGAACATATGGCTTTTTTCCGAGATGTCGACGTCAACGGGCCGCAGAAGAATTTTGAAACCCGTGTCGGATGCAAGGATGGCACGCAAATCTGGGTCAGTGAAAACGCGCGCGCGGTCAAGGATGATTCCGGCAATGTCCTTTATTACGAAGGCGGCATGGAGGAGATCACGCAAAGGAAAGAAGCGGAAATTCAATTGCGAGAGGCCAAGATTGAATCCGACCTTGCCAACCGCGCCAAATCAGAATTCCTCGCGAATATGAGCCACGAATTGCGGACGCCGCTGAATGCGATCATCGGCTTTTCAGAGATCATCAAGGACGAGGTCTTCGGGCCGATGGGGCAGCCGCAATACAGCGAATACGCCAATGATATTTATGCCAGCGGCAAACATCTGCTCAAAATCATCAACGACGTCCTGGATGTCGCGCGGATCGAGGCGGGTGAGCGCCATTTGAACGAGGCATTGATCGATGTCAGCAAGGCGGCGGCAACCTGTATCGAACTGGTTGCGTCAAAACTGGATGCGGGACGTCTGACCATGATCAACATGATCGATGAAAATACGCCGAAGCTGGTGTGTGAAGAGGTCGCGTTGAAGCAGATGATGACCAACCTTCTTTCGAACGCCATTAAATTCACACCGGCGGGCGGGCGGATTACCCTATCGTCCCAACTGAATGAAGAAGGCGTTTTGCGGATTTCGGTTACGGACACCGGCGTGGGGCTGGACTCGGCGGAACTGGACCGCGCCATGTCGCGTCTCGGGAATGTGGATGCGGCACTCAGCCGCAGCAATTCCGGAATGGGCCTTGGCCTGACACTGGTCAGTTCGCTGATGCAGATCCACGGCGGCAGTTTCGAAATGTTCTCGCAAAAAGGTCTTGGCACGACGGCGACGATGGTATTCCCGGTGAAGCGGGTACAGCGTTAGGCATCAACCTCGTCAATCTCCATATCGAGGACCTTGCGGATCACATCCATGGAAAACCCGGCACGGGCAAATGCCCCGAGGGCTTTCTTCCGGTCGTAGTCCATACCGTTCGCAAACGGGCCAACTTTTTTCTTCTTCGCCAGTTTCAATGCGCCTTCCAGTTCCAGGGATTGCGCGCTGGTTTCATTCTCGTCGTTGAATTCAGCGAGGGCTGTTTTTATCTGCGCTTCCGACAGGCCCTTGTTCTGCAGTTTCATCAGGATCATCCGTTGCGACAGGCCGCGGCGGCGCAGGGAAATGACTGACCCCCGTGCAAAGCCCTCGTCATTCAGCAATCCGGCGCGGACAAATTTCTCCACCAGCGCGTCAAGCATCAGAGCGCAGGCGGCGGGGTCCTGGTCGGGATAATGGCGGCAGGATTTACCGATTTTCCGTTCCATGACTTTGCGGAACTGGGCCACGCTGGCGGCGTAGCGCTGCATATAATAAAGGGCGCTATTATGCAGATATGTTTCCGTAATTCTTTTGGGCGGTTTAATCTCTTTACGCGGCGCGTGACTTGAAACGTGACCGGGGGCGGCGGTCTTGCTAGACTGCGCCGTACGAATTCCTGTGCTGGGGGCGCTTTTGTCTTCCGGCCTGTTCATAGGGTGTATCATGGCAGATTCCGAAATTCCTCCACAAGGGTTATCAATCCCCAATCTCAATCCGCGGAAGATTGGAAAGATTAATACTATCGGCCTGATCACGCTGGTCCAGAAGGAGTGCTCCCGGTTCACGAATGTCTATCTGCAGACCATTGTGACGCCGATGATCACGACCTTGCTGTTTTATGCGATCTTTGCGCTGGCCTTTGGCGGAGACAAGCGGATGGTGGGCGATGTGCCTTACCTGGTGTTCCTGGCCCCTGGCCTGATCATGATGTCGATGCTGCAGAATGCGTTTGCCAATACGTCGTCGTCCATCATGATTTCAAAAGTGCAGGGGAACATCGTCGATGTCCTGATGCCGCCGTTATCGGCGTTTGAAATTCTGTTCGGTTATACGATTGCTGGAATGTTCCGCGGCCTGATCGTTGGCGCGGCGTGCGTTCCGGCGATCCTGCTTTTCTGTCCGATCCATGTTTATTCGATCTTTGCGCTGCTGGGGTTCGGGATTCTCGGCTGCATGCTGCTCTCCATGATGGGGGTTGCGGCGGGGCTGTGGGCCGAAAAATTCGATCACCTGGCGGGGGTTACAAATTTCCTGATTGTGCCGATGACCTTCCTGTCCGGCACGTTTTATAGTATTCATGTGCTGCCTGAACTGTGGCGGAACATAGCCTATATCAACCCGTTCTTCTTTATCATCGACGGCTTCCGTTATGCCCTGACGGGCCATGCGCAGACGAGTCTGTGGATGGGGTTCGGCCTGTTGTTCCAGTTGAACATCGGCCTGTTCATTTTTACCTATGCCATGTTGCTGACCGGATACAAGACCAAGAGTTAATCATGACGTCCAACCTGATCCAGACATTCCAGCTTGATGTATCAAATCTGCGCGGGCGAATTCTTCGCCTTGATTCCGCGATAGACGACATTCTCACCCGCCATGGATATCCCGACCCTGTCCTGCACCTGACGGGTGAGGCGACGGTGCTGGCGTTGCTGCTCTCCTCCATGCTGAAATATGACGGCATTTTTACGCTGCAGACATCGGGGGACGGGCCGGTTTCGATGCTGGTCGCCGATGTCGCGGATAAGGGCACGGTGCGGGCCTGCGCCCGGTTCAGGCCAGAAGAAATTCCGGCGGATGTGCCCAATCCAAAAACGTTGATGGGGACGGGATACCTTGCCTTTACCGTCGATCAGGGGCCGGACACGGAACAGTATCAGGGCATTGTCGCCCTTCCGGGGGAAAGCCTGCAGGAATGCGTGCAGCACTATTTTACACAGTCGGAACAGATCACAACCGGGCTTCGCATGGCGATTTCGCGCGGGGCCGACGGAAAATGGCGCGCCGGGGCGATCATGCTGCAACGCCTGCCGGAACAGGCGAAGGATGTGGGCGAGGGAACGCAGGATGACTGGCGCCGCGCGATGATCCTTTTGCAAAGCTGCACCGACGAGGAGCTGATCGATTTCACCATGTCACAAAACGACCTTCTTTTCCGGTTATTCCATGAGGAAGAGGTCCGCGTTTACGATCCGGAACCGATTCATGAAGGGTGCCGTTGTTCCCCTGAAAGGGCCGCAGATATCATTGCCATGCTTTCGCCCGAAGAACGGGTTGAGATGACGGTGGACAGCGTGATGCAGGTGAA
>JAQGJB010000078.1 GCA_028290825.1 Micavibrio sp. | reverse complement strand
TCAGATTAACATCGCCGCCATTTCCGCCTCCCGTTGCGCCATCCTGACCGACAACAGTAATCGGAAGGCCAGCCCCGGAACTTGCACTGCCCCCTCTGATATCGACAGGCCCCGTTGGTGCTGTGGTACCAAAGCCTACTCTATAAGCACTGCTGAAAATCAGGCTGCCGGCGCCGCTCACCCTTGAAAGGGTTAAATTATCCGAGGAAGCGTAGTTTAAATTGAAATTCCATCCTGCAGGCCCGCCACCTGAATAGATCCCGAAATTGGTCGCCGTACTTCCACTCACGGCTAAACTATCCGCCACGGATACTCCACCAGTTCCCCCAATCGTGATCCGCGGCGTATTACTGGTTCCGATTATAAGCTGTGTTGAACCACCGGTATAAAGACCGCTTATCCCATCGCCGCGCAGGAAGAGTTTCGCGTTTACAAGATCATAGCTGAACCCGCTGTCAGCACCCATAATACCGCCGCTGTTAAACTGGACCTGTGTATTGGCACCGGCTGCAGTTACTACGCCAGCCGCCGCTGACGAGAATGGCAGCCATGAACCATTCTGGTAACCTTCGAAATTCGCCGTCGACGTATTGTAACGCATCATCCCGTTTACGGCGACGGTTGCGCCGGGGCGGTTGGCCGTTAGACCCGCCGGGATCATCATCGCATCTGTACCGGTAATATCGAATGTCACGCGCGGTGATGCCGTACGGATACCAACAAAGCCTGTACCCACAGTTGTCACAGTACCGAACCCGCCTGACGCGAAGATCAGATTGCCGATAGTCATGAAATCGGAAGTGTTCGCCGCTGGCGTCGTGACGCCCGAACCGAACAACAAATTATTTGAACCGCTTGTTAGCGTCGATCCTGCAGATCTGCCTATCGCAATATTGTTGCTTCCGGTTGCGTTTGTATTGAGGGCATTTACGCCGATCGCCATGTTTGAGCTGCCGCTGGTGACCAGCTTAAGGGCCGCATATCCAATGGCCGTGTTATTAGTGCCCGTATTATTCGCGGCCGTGGTGCTTCCCTGAAGCGCGTAGTTACCAATAGCCGTATTGTAACTACTGACCGTTGTAACAGTGCTGTCGGCATATCTCATGGCATTATAGCCGATAGCCGTATTTTCCTGTCTGGCAACGTTAGCTTCCATGGCGGCAACCCCGATCGCAGTGTTAAGCGATCCTGCCGTATTGCTGTACAGAGCGTTAAGACCAATCGCCGTATTTTGTGACCCCGTGGTATTCGCCGCCAGCGCCTCGGCTCCAAAAGCGCTGTTATTTGCACCGGTCGTATTTACGCCAAGTGCGTCAACCCCGATCGCGGCGTTATTGTCGCCCGAGGTATTGTTCTGAAGCGCGTTCGTGCCGAACGCCACGTTGAAGGTACCGGTATTGGCGGAAGCGGTCGAACTGCCGCGCAATGCCCGGAAGCCCACAGCCGTATTCTTTGTATTACGGTTAACCGAGGTACTCTCCGCATAACGCATGGCTTCGTAGCCAATCGCGGTATTCTGCGCCGTATTCCCCGCCGAGCCAAAGGCCATATAACCCAACGAAGTGTTATTGTTGCCCGAAGCAGTCGCGCCGGAATAAGCGCCAACATACATACTGCCCGAAGAATATACCGTGATCGCATCTGTCAGATCATCTATCGCAAGGACAGGCGAAGCCGACGCCGAAGAGAACGGCAGCCACGAACCGTTCTGGTAACCTTCGAAGTTCTTGCCAGTAGAGTTATAACGGATCATCCCGTTGATCGCAGCTGCAGGACGATCGGCTGTTGAACCGGCGTTTACAAGCAACGCACCCAGGCCGCCGAATTGCCCATTACCCGAACCATCGAGGCTGAAAACCCATGGACTGCTGTTAACATTGTTTCCTGCCTGAATCGTAAATACGTTGGTGCTCTGTGCCGTCATAATCCACTGACTGTTTCCATTGGCGGCGGACATCATATAACCGGCGCGTCCGCCACCATTTGAATCCGAACGGACCCATGATTCACCATTACCTAAGAAGCTGGCGGGAATATATGTTCCGCCAGTAAAAGAGAACCCCCCACTACCCTTTGTAACAAAATCCAGACCAATATTCGTAGCTGCACCAGCTAGCGTAACCGTTGGATTGTTGCTGGACGTTGCCCCGCCGGTAAAGGTCATGCCATTGCCCACAGCCGTATTCCCAACGGTTAACGCGCCGCTGGCAGAACTGAAGGTTAGCCCCGCGCTGGCATAGAATACTCCGTTATTATTAAACTGAACCTGCTTGTCCGATCCCGCCGCAGCCACGGTCGCCGCCCCGGTCAGAATATCCTGCCATGCACCGGCCTGGTAACCTTCAAACTTCCCGCTGCCGGAATTGTAGCGGATCATGCCATTGACTGTCGAAGCCGCCAGCGGCCTTTGCGCCGTTGTCCCTACCGGTAGCATAATCGCACTGGTAGAGCTGACATAAGCAAGCCCTGTCGACATATCGCCTGTGAGCAGATTGCCGATATTCATCCAGGAGCTTGTTGTCACTAATGGGGTTTGCGTGGAAGCGCCGATAAGAATGTTACCAGACCCTGACGTATTCTGGCTGCCCGCATTGTAGCCGATAGCCGTATTCTGGCTTCCCGACGCCAGATACAATGTGTTCCGCCCGACACCGACGTTCATGCTGCCGGCTACGTTTGAATAAAGAGACTGCATACCCACACCGACGTTATCGGTGCCACTGACATTGGTGTACAAAGCCCAGCTGCCGAAGCCCATGTTTGCCGCGCCCGTCGTATTGTATCTGAGCGAACCGGCACCGAAAGCGGCGTTATCGCCACCAGTCGTGTTGGCTGTAAGGGCGGCGGCACCAATCGCGGTATTTTCCAAACCGCTGGTGTTTGCTGTCAGAGCACTGCTGCCGACGGCGGTGTTCCACGTTCCCGTATTGCTTGCCGCTGTCGTACTGCCGCGAAGGGCCTGATAACCCAGGGCCGTATTCAGGGTCGTCGTTGTACCAGTCGTACTGTTGGCGTAACGCATGGCTTCATAACCAACGGCAGTGCTTTGTTGAGCTCCAACGTTGGTATTCAGTGCCTGATAACCTATGGCCACGTTACTGGCCCCGACGGTATTGGCACCTAGTGATAATGGACCAACCGCCACGTTATTGGAGCCGGATGAATTGCCATTAAGTGCACTATGCCCGATCGCCGTATTATATGTCCCTGTATTATTCGCTGCTATGGCGCTCCCTTGCAGCGCATAGTTGCCGATGGCTACGTTATATACAGATGTACCGCTGGTGGTATCGTTCGCTTTTTCCAGTGCTTTATAACCGATAGCCACAATATCGCTGTTGGCTCTGTTCTCTGTAAGCGAATCGACGCCGACGGCGGTATTTCTGGAGCCTGTGGTATTATACGCCCCTGCGAAAGTCCCCATGCCCATGTTGTAATTACCGGTCGTGGTCGAAGCGAGGGTATGAAATCCAATAGCTGCATTCGATGTTGCCGTTGTCACCGAAGCCAGAGCGCCTGCTCCGATCGCCGTATTGTCAATACCGGTATTCCCGGCACCTGTTCCGGCGGCCCCGGTCAGGGCCTGATACCCGACCGCTGTGTTACCGGTAGCTGTTCCGCTGCCCGTATTATTAGCATAGCGCATCGCCTCGAATCCGATAGCGGTATTTGATTGTGCCCCGACAGAGGTGGAGAAAGCATTATAACCAAGAACCGTGTTGCCGCCTCCGTTAGCGCTGCCCCCGACACCGGAACCCAGATACATGCTTCCGCCCGATGCGTATTGCGTGACTGCGTCGCTCAGGTCATCAATCGCGATTACACCCGATCCTGCAGCGGTCGAAACCCATGCCGTGCTATTACAATATTGAAGCAAGTTGGCACTATTATAGCGAATGGCACCCTTGCGCAGAGAGGTACAAGTCTCCCCGCCATCGGAAATTTTAATAGTGCCGTTCACATCAAAAATGGTAGCAGGATCGGAAGTATTGACTCCGACCTTTCCTGCAGACGTAAATACCATCGTGTTCGACCACACGCCATTATAATGCTGGAACTGCAAATCGCCGTTATAACCCGGCGTGTTGCTAAGCATCACCATATTCCAGATATTCCCCGATGTAGCGCTTTTAAGAATGACGCCAGCATCGTTGCCTGTGGAGAGCGGCGATTCTGCTCCTGTCAGTTTGAGATACGCCGATTTATTCAGGCTGCTGCCGTCAATATCAAGCTGCGCAGGATTGGCCAGAGAGAAAAGGAAGGTCGGGCTGGCTGTAAAACTGCCACCGCTGTTGAACTGCACACCGCGGTCGGGCGCCGCCGCACCGCCGGAAACAGCCGAGGTCAGAATGTCCTGCCATGCCCCGCCCTGATATCCTTCAAATTTGCCACTGCCGGAATTGTAACGGATCATGCCGTTGACCGTAGCGCCCGCCAGAGGGCGCTGCGCCGTCGTCCCCACGGGCAGCATGAGCGCGCCGTTAGAGCTGATAAAAGCAAGCCCCGCCGCCATATCGCCCTTGATGAAATTACCGATATTCAACTGGTTGCTGCCCGTCGAATTCGGCAGAGAAATGCCTGAACCGATTGCGATATTATAATCGCCCGTCGTCTGTGTCGCACCAGTCCCATATCCGAGGAATGTATTGTTGGTACCCGTCATCAAAGGCGCGGCGTCGGAACCAAAAATACTGTTATAACTGCCTGCATTGGCGCCCAGCGCACTTGTACCGACAGCCGTGTTGTTAGAAGAAGTCGTCAGGTTGTTTCCCGCACCCTGGCCCATGGCAACGTTAAACTGACCCGCCCCAAGATTAGCCAGAGCAAACGCACCGACAGCAACGGAAGACAGGCTGCCTGCCTTCTGGAGGGCACTCTGACCGATTGCCACATTAAATGTGGCATTACTTCCCTGCCCCAGGGCGTCCACACCGATCGCGACATTCCCCCGGCCTGTCGTGTTGGCGGCAAGTGTTCCTGAACCAACCGCGACGTTTTCGTAGCCCGATGTATTAGCGCCCATCGCATAAGAACCGAAAGCCGTGTTGGTTGAGCCGGATACAACACCCTGCATCGCAAATGCACCCAGTGCCGTATTGTTAGTAGTTGCTGTAGTAGCCAACACACCAGTACCGGAACCAAGATACATATTGCCTGAGCTGTATCGCGTTATCGCGTCGCTCAGGTCATCAATCGCGATCACGTTGGAGCCACTGGACGCTGTAGAGGTCCAAGCTGTGCCATTACAATATTGCAACGTATTGAGACTGGTGAAACGGATTGCGCCCTTAATTAGCGTAGCGCAGGTTTCGCCGCCATCACTGATCTTGATCGATCCATTCACATCAAGCGCGGTCTGCGCCGCCAAATAAGTCGCTGGCGTACTCGGATCGATCACAAATTTGCCGCCAAACAAGCCCATAGTATTGCTGGCAGCCAGAGTCACGCCGCCTTGGTTACCCATAAACAAACCATAAGAACTTGTACCTGATACGATAGGATTTACGCCAGAGGCACTTCCAAAGCCAAGCGCCATGGCATAGTCGCCTGTCGTCGTAGCACCGTAACCAAAGGCGCTACTGGCAGTTCCACTGGCAAACAGGACATTGCCCAAAGTTACACTTCTGCTGCCTTTCGAAATGTTTGCGTAACCAATCGCCACAGCATAGGCACCGCTTGCCGTCGACCCTTCTCCCATGGCAGTTGAAACGGTACCGGATGCCACTGTGTTGTGCCCTGTCCCGAATCCATTATTGCCTGAAGCGTTAACGCCCTGGCCAATTGCTACAGCATAACCACTAGTCGCACGTGACCCGACACCAAGCGCAACCGTATAGGCACTGGTCGCAAGATTCCCGTATCCCATTGCGACACTGTAAGTTCCAAGATTGGAGGTATCCCATTCTGTACCGGCAACAGTACCCGCACGGAATGCAGCGATACCTGGAACAAAGAACATTCTGGTTCCTGCGCCCGAGGCAGGTAAAGCTGAGCCACCAGTATAGGTTCCACTCACCATAAAGGCACCCGAGGACGAATAAACAAGGTTTGACGATGCCGCAAAATTATTGCCGCTGTTAAACTGAATCCCACGGTCCGGCGCCGCCGCCCCGCCCGAAACTGCCGAGGTTAAAATATCCTGCCACGCACCGCCCTGATAGCCTTCAAATTTGCCACTGCCGGAATTGTAGCGGATCATCCCGTTAACGGGAGCTGAAGGACGATCACTGCTTGTACCACGCGGGAACAGGATGGCGTCAGTACCAGCGACTTCCAAAGAAGCCAACGGCGCAACAGTTCCAATACCCAGATTCCCTGCCGAAGTCAGACGCATTCTTTCCGTGCGATTAGGACGGAATATAATGGGAGTTGCATTACCTGTACCGATAATAGTTCCTGAACCTGCCCAGGTTTCAAAAATGCCATAGCCGGCGGTACTCGGCGGTATTGCCTGATAAAAAATATCATCAGTTCCGACCATAGAAGTCATGGCCACATGGAAATGCCCGTTGCCCGCCAGAGCGAAATCCATTGCAGGCTGGCCGGAATCACCGGAAAGCTCCAGAGTATTTCTATAAAGTGCCGAATATGTCCCGCCCGTAAGACGGCCTGTCCCAATATCGAGCGTTTCTGTCGGAGTTGCCGTACCAACACCAAGCCGCCCGGCTGAGGTGAATATAAAAGTCGACACGGCTGCAAAATTATTACCACTGTTGAACTGCACCCCGCGATCAGGCGCCGCCGCACCGCCTGAAACAGCAGAGGTGAGAATATCCTGCCATGCGCCACCCTGGTAACCTTCGAATTTTCCATTGGCGGAGTTATAGCGCAGCATTCCGTTGACAGCCGTCGCCGGGCGCTCTGCTGTAATACCGGCCGGAAGGACAATTGCATCCGTCGCCGCCCCGAGATCAAGAACACTGCGCGCATAAAGCTGGGTCGCGGGATTTTTCGGATCAATCACCATGCGCCCGCCAAACAGGCCCAGCGTACTGCTGAAAGACAAATTTACCGCTGACTGATCGCCCATGAAAATGCCGTATGAACCGGCACCGGAAACAGTCGGCGCCGCCCCGGCTGCCGCGCCAAGCCCGAATGCAACCGAATTAGTGTTGGTCGCCGATACCTTTTGTCCGATGGCGACACTGTAATTGCCAGTCGCGACTGTGTCATAACCCATTCCATTAGAATATGCGCCGACGCTATCCCATTGTGTGCCGCTTGTTCCGCCGGTGCGGAACGATCCGCTGCCCTTATCGAAGAAAAGGCGTTTCCGGTGGCTTGCATCCCCATCATCGGCCAATGTCGGACTGCCGAACACATAGCTTGATGTCGCATAATTACCGGGGCCGCTGGTCATGCGGATCACATTTGAAGAAAGCTCAAACACGCCCACTGCACCGGTGGATATGCTTTCCGCAGTAAAGCAATAAGCGCCATCGGAATCGCAATACTGCTCAGCCCCAACATCGCCATTGACATCCATGGTCAGCAACCCGCCGATCGTCGAAGACGAGGCAAACATCGGGTTGGCGTCGATCAGGAATTTTCCGCCCAGCAGCTCCATCGTGTTGCTGCTTGTGATGTTGCGGCCATTCTGGTCGCCCATGAAAATGCCGAACGAATTCGTTCCCGAAACGATCGGGCGCGTGCCGGACGGCGAACCAAGACCGAATGCGAAACTATGCGCGCCTGATGCAACCGCACCCTGGCCAAGCGCAAAGCTGTAATTTCCGGTAGCGTCGGTCGTCCGCCCCGCGCTGAAGCTGTAATCGCCGCTGGCGCGCGTGTCATATCCAAGGCCGGTGCTGTAATTGCCGATATTGAGATCGTCCCATGCAGAGCCGCCATCGCCACCCGCACGGAACGATGCTTTATTCGGATACCAGAAGAATCTCGTCCCCGCACTGGCCAGGGCTGGCGGAAGGGATTGCGATGCATTGATAAAATGGGCGTTGGCACGGCTGATATAAGTCGTATTATTCGTCCAGAGATTTGAACCGCCGCCGCCGCCGCCTGCCGTAAAGAGGGAATACCAGTTCCCGTCAATGGAACAATATTCCAGCGTGTCGCTCGTGAAACGGATGGCGCCCGTCACGGTAGGGTCGCATGTCGTCGTCATACCCGCACGAATGGCTCCGGCCGCATCGATCGACACCATCGGCGTTGCCAGGCCGACGCCAAGACCCGTGCCCGTCACATAAACACGCGGCGCTCCACCGGTATTGAAACTGAGGCCGCCGCCCTGATTATACATGCCGTTCGACGAACCGAACTGGAATGCTGTCCCCGCATTAACTGTCGTCGTAAAGGCGCCCGCACCGACGACATCCAGTGCCACCGTCGGCGCATTTGTTCCGATCCCGAGACCCGTTGAATTCAGTCGTGCTTTTTCCGCACCACCAACCGTCAGGCCGATAATGCCTGCACCGGGATGCGAAATCCCTGTACTGAGGTCGCCGCCGAAGGCAAAACCGGGAAGGGTGGAGGCAGAGGAAAATGTCGAAACAAATCTCTGGGCATACGCATCGCCGTCAACATCAAGTTTATGCGTCGGTGAAATCCCGACACCCAGACCACTGCCATTGATAAAAAGTTGTGAAACGCCGCCATAGCTCAGCGTGATATCGCTGCTTGCAAAAGAAAGCGCGTTACTGGAGTTAAACTGGAACTGCGTCCCCTGCACCGTGCCCGCAACCTGCAGCTTGACAGCAGGCGCGGCGACGCCGATACCGACATTGCCCGTTGATACCGTTGACCCCGTTGCACTCATGCCTGTGCCATAGATCAGGTTACCGATGGTGAGGAAGTCACTGGTCGCCGCATTCGGCACATTGATATTGGAACCGATAATGATGTTGTGCGCCCCGCCGGTCAGCGATGTCGCGGTATTGCTGCCGAGGATGACGTTGTCGGAGTTGGCGCCACCCGAGGCAAGGTTGGCGGCGGAACCGATACCCAGCATCACGTTGTTTCCACCGGCGCTGGCCGAGGTGAAGTTAATGCCCGTGCCATCGCCCAGCATGATATTCTTGCTCTGCGACGAGAAACTTGCAATCGCGTCGGTCAGGTCATCGATTTTTGTGACGGTCATACCGCTGGCCGATGGATCAACCCAGGCCGCAGGACCTGCCTTGCCATCGCAAATCTGCAGCGCATTATGTGTTCCGACAATATTCAGGCGAAGCGCGCCGTCATTGGCCGCATTACATGTAGAAAGAGATGTCTGGTTCGGCAGCTTGAACAGACCGGCAGTATCCGCACCCACCCTGTCAAAACCAAGATCGATGCGCGAACCCGGATCAAAGTTGGCAGCACCCTGGAACGTCGCCGTGCTGGCAAAATTCGCCTTGGTCTGCACATCGATATCCTTGTTGGTGGTAATCTTGTTCGGATCGCTTTTCATCAGCGACCACAAACCGCCCGCAACCTGCGAAGCCTGGTCATAGCTGTATGAAATGACAATATCGTCTGATCCTGTCGGCTTGTAAATCACATCGCCCGCTGTGGCGGTAGTGTGCTGGTCGGCATTGGTGCCGACAAAGTTATTTGGCCAGTTATCAGTGACCAGCGGACCCGAATGCGTCACGACCCAGTCATTACACTGTGTCTGGAACGTGCGGTCCGGACCCGATGAAACGATCAGCATCACCGGATAATCATTGTTGTAATCGCCTTTCAGGCGCGCAACCTCACCGGCCCCGACGTTACAGGCCCCATCCGCGTTCTTCGTCCCGATATCCCAGACGCAATAACCATACGCATTGCCCCAGGGATCCTGCTGCGAAGCGCCGATCGATTCAGGGAGCTGACCGCCACCCTGCGGCTTCGGCCCCGCGTCTTTCGCAGGGATTGGCTCGACATTACCGTCGCTGTCGCAATCGCCGCTGGTCCAGGCCGGTGGCGCACCGGGACCATTTTGTTGTGATGCCCGCACCATCGCCAGCTTTGCCGCGATCTGCATCTGCGTGTCGGCCTTGGCCCGCGCGTTGACGTTGACAACTGTGCTGAGAGGACCGCGCATAAGCGTCGATGTCGCAGCGGCAACCACACCAACCAGCGCAACAGCACCGAACAGCATGAAGAAAATATTACCGCTCTCTGAACGACGCTTCATCATGAACTGTGAAGCCCCCGCACTGTACGCTGTATCAAACAGCTGCCCCCGAAAAAATTACACGTATACAGCATTGATTCTGGCAGAAAAGTATTACCAAAAGAATAATGGGAACCCACTTTAAAAAGCCGATAAAGCCTTGAATACGCTTCACTTTTCAGTGATGCATAACCTTTGGCCCATGGACGGGATTGGTCGCCCGCCGGAATACTGAACAAACCTGAAAGGTGCACGCAGGCCCCTGTTGGAAAAGTCGAATCGGTTACTGTTTTTTCGGATGGTGCGGGCTTTCAGATTGAAAACCCCCAAAGGAAGGAAGTGATAGTCTTATCCACTATCTTACTGTTTTTTTTGAGAGAATCAACAATTCCTGTGAATTTTGCTGCGGCAGGCGGCAGATTCCACAAATCTCCCGGCAAACTGGCTCTGGGATTCATTTTTGAAGATTCACCATACCCTCGGACGTCCATTCGAACTATCTTCAGGGGAGAGCTTCCACCTTCCCGAAGGGTCATTATGTCCATACAGCGCCTGCTCGATCATGCCGTGCCCGCCTCTCTGACCATCGTGGCTGTCTCCGCTGCCGCCCTCGCCGGGGCCTATTTCTTCCAGTTTGTAATCGGTCTGCAACCCTGCATGCTTTGTTTGTATCAGCGCGCACCGCATGCACTGGAAATTTTGCTGGGGCTCGGCGCTTTTCTTCTCGCCCGCAAAGGCAAAGCCAAGCAGGCCGCTTTCGTTATCCTGTTATGCGCGGTGGTTTATTTTGCTGAAGCCGTAATTGCATTTTATCATGCCGGCGTTGAACAACATTGGTGGGTATCGTTCCTGGAGGCTTGCTCCAACCCCATGCTGTCGAACAACCCCGCCGATCTTCTCTCGGTGATTGAAAAAGCCGAAAGCGTCCGCTGTGACGCGGTGCCCTGGTCGCTGCTCGGGATTTCGATGGCGGGTTATAATGCCTTGTTATCGCTGGGAATGTTCGCGTACACGATGGCCGCCGCATTGCTGATTACGCGGCGCGCGAATGGCCTGTGATTAATTGAAAACACCCGAAAATCCGGTGATGACCAGAGCGATCGCAGTATAGAAGAGATAGAATCCGACCGACTCTTTCAGGGTGCGAGTCTTCGCGAAATTAAATAAATCCTTGAACATGGCAAAACCTCTGCGACGTAAAAATGCTGTGAATACAGGGTTTTTTAAAGGTTTAGCCCCCATGAAGTCAATGAAAAACCGCTATTTCCTAATAAAAAATTAATCCGGCACTGCTAATATACCCTGAACGGCAAAGGGAATAAAAATGGCGGACGATAACGAAGCGAAAAAACAGATCGACGGTTCAACCGTTTTCATCGCCCTGAAGGACGGCGTAGATGAGGCCGGAAAGCCTGATGTAAAAGGCTTTCTCGTCACAACCCCGCCGGGCGGCAGCTGGACCGTCAGCAATGAATCCGGTGAACCTTCCATCAATCCTGACCACAACGGGCCGCAACCGGAAACGCGCATGACCTCGGTGAATAAACTTACCGCACAGGATCCAGCCCTGCAGGCCCTGCCCCGCATCGATCTGCGCGATGGCGGCGCTGCTGACTTTTCCAAAACGGCGACCGGCTTTCTCGTCGGGGGCGCCACACCACAACAAGGACTGCCCCTTCCTGATGTCGAGGTGCAAAAAGTCCTGACCATGGCCCTGCAGAATAACGCGCCAAAACCCTGATCGTCGCTCGCGGACAAGCCAAAAAGAGAACCGGACCCCCGCGGAGGTCCGGCTCAGTTTCTTTTAAACTCTCATAGACTGAGAGAAATTATTTTTTCGCGTCGAATGTGCTCATCAACGCAACAGGTATCATCGCCAGCATCACACTGTTATGCCACGACAGCCAGATCGCAAGCACCGTCACCGCAAACGCGAACATATCGTTGCTAAGGCCCTTGCTGTAAAGCATGCCGCTGGATACGAGAAGCACGAAGCAGGTGCCGATCAGCCTGTAGGTTTCCCCGCCAGCGAAGAAGCTGCCTGTTTCTTTCACCACACCGAACATATTGAGGCCGTAGACCAGCGTTGTCGCAACGCCTACCAGAACCACTGTCTGCACGATGTAGAACGTAAAGGCTTCCCAAACACGATTAGAGTCAAAGTTTAATGTCTTCCCAAACATGATAAAACCTCCTTAAGGTTTTGTTGTATCCCTATTGGTCAACCAATTCGGTATCCCAGTAGAGAAAGTCCCCCCAGCTTTTATGCAGGAAGTTCGGGGGGAACCTCTTGCCGTTGGCCTGCAACTCATACATCGTCGGCTGCTTCGGGTGCGCTCTCGGAAACATGCCGCATTCTTTCGGCAATTTGCTTCCTTTGGTAAGGTTGCACTCCTGACATGCTGCGACGATATTGTCCCAGGCTGTCCGCCCGCCCCGTGACCGCGGGATCACGTGATCGAACGTCAACTGATGTGTTCCAAAGGGTTCGCCGCAATACTGGCATTCCCACTGGTCCCTAAGGAACACGTTAAACCGTGTAAAGGCCGGCATCGGTTTTGTCGGCACATATTCTTTGAGCGCAAGAACGCTCGGCAACCTGAACTCCTGCGACGGCGAACGAACGCATTGCTCATACTCCGACACAACGACAACCGCATCGCGGCAAATCGCACGGATGGCGTCCTGCCAGGACCACAGGGAAAGAGGAAAATAGGATAAAGGACGATAGTCCGCATTCAGGACAAGCGCCGGGCATCGCTCCGGCGGAGCTGTGAAAAGGGAGATCGGATCGATTGCAGACATAGCACCGTACCTTTCAGACCAAGGGTAAAAACCTTGAAGGCGGTGGGCAAAGACACGAGGTCCCTACACTTTGTCTACATCTCCATTCTATTACAAATGCGTGTCAAATTCGCGATTAATCGTTCATGCGATGCACAACTTTACGTAACAACGACACGCCTACCGCGCGAAGACCCTTTTCAAAAACGCTGCGCCGGTTTTGATTCCCGCATCGTCAATGCTGTGCGGCAACCCCGGTATGGTCAACGTCTCAACATCAAAACCATGCGTTTTTAAAGCATTTTTTGCATGTTCGTGCCGGTCGAAGGTTACCACCTGATCGTCCTCGCCGTGGATCAGGACAACCGGAACTTTTTGAATCGCAGCCCCGCCGAGTTCGGCATCGCCCAGCAGCGCACCGGAGTAACCAATCACACCTGCAATTGGTTTCTTCCGGCGCGGCGCGGCAAAAAGACTCATCATCGTCCCCTGCGAAAACCCGAGCAGCGCAAGATCAGCATCTTCTAATTCAAGCTGCTGCAACACCTGATCGATGTAATGATTGAGGATCGGCTCGCTGCGGCGAATACCCTCCAGCATATAACCGGGGTCAAAACTCTGCAGCGGAAACCACTGCCGTCCCCCCAAATTTCCTGGGGCCGACATATCGCAAACAAACGGCGCATCCGGCGACAGGAAAATCGCATTCGGTGCGGCCTCGGCCAGCATCGGCGCCAGACTGATCAGGTCCTGCCCGTTCGACCCGTAACCATGCAGCATCAATACCGCTTTCTCCGGCTTCGCCCCGTTGGCCGGTCCAAATGCGTATGTATTCCATTCTTCCATTTGATTTTCCCTTCGCTTTGGACAAGAATAACCATGAATAAAACCAAAAGAATAGTCTCATAAATCTATGACCACCCGCTTTGCCCCCTCACCCACAGGCCGCCTTCATATCGGCCATGCCTGGTCTGCCCTGTTCGGCTCCGTGCTGGCCAGAACGCGGCATGACGATTTCCTGCTGCGGATCGAAGATATCGATATTGGCCGCTGCCGCCCCGAATATATCACCGGTATTTTCGAGGATCTGGAATGGATGGGTATGGAATGGCCGGTTCCCGCGCGTCGGCAATCGGAACATTTCGTCGACTATCATAACGCCCTGCGCACCCTTAACGCGCGCGGGCTTCTCTATCCCTGCTTCTGCACCCGCAAGGAAATCGCGGATGAGGCGGAGCGCTCCATCACCGCCCCCCACGGCCCCGAGGGCGCCCTTTACGCCGGAAGCTGCCGCGGCTTAAGCAAGGCTGAACAGGAACGCCGCATCGCCGCCGGTGAACCCTACGCCATGCGCCTGAACGTCAAAAAGGCCATGGAAATGTCGCCCGTGCTTACCTGGGTCGATATTTATCGCGGTTCACAAAAGGCCACGCCGGAAATCCTCGGCGATGTCATTCTCTCGCGCAAGGGCGTCTCAGCCAGCTATCACCTCTGCGTCGTTGTCGATGACCATATCCAGGGCGTCACCCTCGTCACGCGCGGCGACGACCTGTTCTACGCCTCGCACCTGCATCGCCTGTTGCAACACCTCCTGCGCTTCAATCCGCCGGACTGGGCGCACCACCCGCTTCTGCTCGATACCGAAGGAAAACGCTTCGCCAAGCGCAACGATTCCGTCACACTGCAACACTTGCGTAACGAAGGAAAAACCCCGCATGATATTATTCAGATGATCCGCGAAGGTCTGCCGTCGAACGGCCCGTGGCAGCGTCTTTTGATGCATTTCTAAAAAACCACCCGACAATAAACCACATCGCGATTGTGATCAGTGTGCTGAAATACCCATCCACCGCGTAATGCCACGCCAGGTGCACCGACCCCACCATGATGCAGGCCCAGAACAGGCCGAAGAAAACCCTCATCCACTTCCCGTACGGCCACGCCACCAGGAAGAACAGCGTCGCAATCGCAACATGAACACTCGGCATAGCCGAAATCCCCATGCCGAGACCAAGCTCACTCGCCTTATAGGAATCCCACACCAGATCCTGCGTCGAAATCGCCCATATCGGCATTACTTTGTTCAGGTCGATCAGGTATTTCATCTGATCCGCGAACGGGTTCGGGCCTTTCATCACATGACTGTAAAAACAGGGCCCCATCGATGAGAAATAGGTCGCAAGGATTGTCCCGACCACGATCCAGATCAGGAAAAACGTCCAGAAAAACTGCATCCGCAGATCGGGCCGCCGCAGATCATAGATTTGCCAGTACAACACCCCCAGCAGGATGAAGAACCAGAAATTATAAACATAGTTGATCTTCTGCGTGATCCATCCATGGCCGAGCAACGGCTGCAGCAACCGCCACGGATCGTGCCCGCCATGTAAGACCCGGTCCAGATGGATCAGCGTATCATCCCAGTGATAAGGCGACATCAGCGGTATAAGCGTCTTCAGGCTCGTAAACGCCGACATCAGCACGATGAACCCGATGAACAACGGAACCATCGCTTGCAGCTTCTCCGCCGAAAACAACCGCCTGTGCAGGTCATCAAGAATCGTCCGGGTCAGATGCCTGGGGCGCTGAAGCAGCATGATGGTCCAGACCCGCACCACGATAAAAGTGAAAATCACTGTTCCGGTGAACAGCATCACGGTTTCGTAATACAGAATGAAGGAAAAATTGTCCGCCTGTCCCAGATGCCGCGCCACCGCATATCCGCCAAGCGCATAAACCGCGATTAAAGCGAGCAGAATACTGAGCGCCGGGCGCGGCTTGCGGAAAGGTATTTTTATCATCTTGATTCTAAAAGGAAATTACTGCAGAATGTAGCTTAACGTGACAATGTCTCCAAAGGCAACCCCTCATGACCGAACTGCTTCACATCGACGGCAAACCCTTCGTCATCGTGCCCATGCACGAATATCGCCGCCTGCTGAACGGCGGGAAGGAGGTGGAAACCACCCTGCCCTCAATGATTATGGACCAAATCAGCGCAGGGCAGGATCATCCTGTAAAAATTATCCGCAGGTTTCGCGGCATAACCCAGGTCGAACTCGCCGCCGCCGCCGGCCTCTCCCGCCCGTATCTCACCGAAATCGAAACCGGCAAAAAAAACGGCTCCATCGCCGCGCTGAAAACGCTGGCAAAGGCTCTTGCTGTCGATGTCGGAATTTTAATCTAGAACGCAGGTCTATTTAAAAACCAAATACGCGGTCATGCTGCAATGACGGAATTGCTTCACGAGCCGAACGGACAGCTTCAGCATCAATATCAACCATAACCACGCCGACTTCCGTACCGCCATCTGCAATCACCGCACCCCACGGGCTGACCGCCAGGGAATGACCATAGGTCTTGCGCCCGCCGTGATGCTCGCCCGTCTGCGCCGCAGCCAGAACGAAACATCCATTCTCGATCGCCCGCGCCCGCAACAATGACTCCCAATGCGCTTCGCCTGTCGGCACAGTAAAGGCAGACGGCACAATCAAAATTTCGGCCCCGGCCTTGGCCAGTGCGCGGAACTGATCCGCAAAACGTAAATCGTAACAAATCGCCATGCCCACCGTGCCAAAAGGCGTCGGCACAACGACAATCTTATCGCCGGGCCGCACCAGATTGCTCTCTCGGTGCTTTTCGCCCGTCGGTAAATCGACATCGAACAGGTGAATCTTGTCGTACTGCGCCGCCACTTCACCCTTGTCGTCAAATATGTAACCGCGATTGGCGATTTTATCCTCCGACACCTTGACCGCAACAGACCCGACCGAAATCCATACGCCCAGCTCTCGCGCCAGGTCCGAAAACATCGTGACCGCCGCATGCCCGTCTTCAGGCAGCGACGTCTCCAGCTTTTTCGTCTGCGGAGAAATCATGTGGCAGGTATTTTCCGGCGTCAGGATAAACCTCGCCCCGCGCGCCGCCGCTTCACGCACCAGCCCCTCTGCCGCCTTCAGGTTTTCGTTTATATCGGGTCCAGCGTTAAGCTGGAGAAGGGCTATCTGTACCATTCAACATTCCATCCAGTTTGCCCGCGGAATCGAGCGCATAAAGATCATCGCAACCACCAACATGCACACCATCAATAAAGATCTGTGGCACACTGCGTTTCCCGTTCGCGCGTTTCAGCATTTCATCGCGCTTCGCATCGTCGCTGTCCACGCGGTATTCCGTCACGCTCTGGCCCTTGCGTTTCAGGAGATCTTTCGCCCGCACACAATACGGACAGACCTGCGTCGTATACATTTCAATATTGGCCATGGAAGTTCTCCTGTTGTTAGGCTATCTATATAGCGCAATGGCAAAAAAAGAAAAGCAAGCTTGCGATGTCCTGATCAGTGGCGGGGGAATACCCGGCCTGACGCTGTCTGCGCTGCTCGCCGGCCTTGGCCTGACCGTCATTGTCGTTGATCCCAACCCCCCGGCCCCGGTTAAAGACCTGAAACCCGATGGCCGCACCGCCGCCCTCATGGCCGGCTCGGTCAATATCCTGAAGGCTGCAAATCTCTGGGGAAAATCCGAAACCTACGGCGCCCCGCTCGAAACGCTGCGTATCATCGAAAGCGCAACTGCCCGCGTCGATTTTGCCGCCAGCGATATCGGCCAGCCTTATTTCGGCATCAACATGCCGAACGCCATCCTCCGCTCCCTCATTTCCGGCGACGTCACCACGGGCGAAATCCACGCAATCGCCGCCGACGATGTCGGCCTCACCGCCACACTCGATAATGGCAACGTTATCCGCACCCGCCTCCTCGTCGGCGCCGATGGCCGCGATTCAAAAACCCGCTTCCTCTGCAATATCGGCGTGTGGGAACGTGATTACGGCCAGCGCGCCATCACCTGCCTCATCGACCACACAAAACCGCACGAAAACATCTCCACCGAATTCCACCGCCCCGGCGGCCCCTTCACCATCGTCCCCCTACCCGGCAATCAATCCAGCATCGTCTGGGTCGAATACAACGAGGATGCCGACACCTTCCTGAAACTGAGCAGACAGAATTTCGAACAGGCTTTGCAGGACCGCACCGAGGGCCTCGTCGGCAAAATCATCCTCGCCACCAACCCTGCCTCCTGGCCCCTGAAAGCCCTGCGCGCCAAATCCCTGGTCGCCCCGCGCACCGCCCTCATCGCCGAAGCCGCCCACGTTCTCCACCCCCTCGGCGCACAGGGCCTGAACCTCAGCCTCCGCGACGTCGCCGCCCTCGCCGAAGAAATCGCCGACGCCGCACGAAACGGCCTCGATATCGGCAGTCATAATGTTCTGAAAGCCTACGAATTCCGCCGCAAGGCCGACGTCCTGACCCGCCTGTTCGGCACCGACAGCCTGAACCGCATGGTCAGCAACGATCTAAGTTTACTCAAAACCCTGCGGGGCGCCTGCCTGAAAACTATCAACGCCATTAAACCGCTGCGCGACTTCGCCATGAACGAAGGCATCGTCCCGGGCTACGACGAAAGCCGCCTTGCGCGCGGCGAAGCCCTATAAACTCTCCGCCCGTACAACCCGCGCGACCGCCAGAACCCGGACCTCCGCCGCTCCCGCCTGTAACAATGCCTTTGTGCATTCCCGCACCGTTGCCCCGGTCGTAAACACATCGTCGACCAGCAACACAACACGCCCGGCTATCGCCTCCACCTGTCTCGGGTTCACCGTAAACGCCTTCCGCACATTCTCCGACCTGTCTTTGGCTTTCATATGTCCCTGGCTCGGCGTCGCCCGTGTGCGCAGCAATCCATCGGCCACACACCGCAGGCCTGTCACCCGTGAAAGCGAAAGCCCCAGCAACGCCGCCTGGTTATACCGTCGCCTGAGCAGGCGCCACCGGTGCAGCGGCACAGGCACAATCACCTGCGCCCCCGTGATCAGTTCGCCCCCGGCCCTGTTCATCATCCCCGCCAGCGTCGGCACCGCCTGCAGGTGATCGCCATGCTTGAACTTTAAAATCAGTTCACGGCTGACATCGTCGTAGACCAGCACCGAACGCGCCGCAGCAAACGGCGGAGCCTCCGCCAGGCACGGTCCACACCGTGAATCCGGCCCCGCCTCGAACGCAAAGGGATATCCGCAAAGGGCGCAATAAGGCGGAGTGATGAATTGCAGATCCTGCCAGACCTTGGCCGCCAGTGTGCCCTGCGCGCCTAAATCTCGCCGCTGACCACGCAACGGGGCGGCAGAATAAGGTCTATTCCCTTGATCCATAACGATTTTCCAGCTTTAAAAACCTTTGTGCCCATCCCCATTATTTACCCTAATAGTCGTTGATTTAACAGGCCTAAATCGGTTAGGATGCGCTGAGTTCATGAATCCATAGGATTTGTTTGGGAAAAGCTGAATTTCAACCGGGTTGGGCGTGACTTTTGCCACAGACTAAAAAACCATCATTGCGCGCTGGCCTGCGAAAGGCCGCGGGTGCGGAAGCGGAAGAGAAGGCTGCCAAGAAGGCAAAGCCCCTCACGGAAGCACGCAAGAATTTGCGCGCCGGCCATCGTCAGGCTATCGGCATTGACGATGTCGCCGAGGCGAAGGCCAAGGCCGAAAAAGAACGCCTCCATGCCAGTCACATCGTGCCGCGCGAAAACCCGCTGGCCGACCGCTATGACCTGCTGCGCGACATGCCGCGCAAGACCATCCGCAAGGCCTGGTTCACCCTCGCCCATTTGCTTTTGCAACCCGGCGCGACGATTGTCGATATGGGCTGCCAGTCGGGCGATATGCTCTACGCCATGGCTGTGCTCGCACCGCAATTCCGCTTTATCGGCGTCGACATGGATAAGGCGTTAATCAACAACGCAAAGCAGACCTATAATAATCTCGAAAATCTCGAATATATGAGCGGCGACGTCGGCTCCCCCCACCTTCTGCCGCCCGACAGCGTCGATGCCATCGTTAATTCCTTTATCCTGCATGAAATCTATTCCGGTGCCTGGTATAATGACCGCACCGTGATCCAGACGCTGGAAAACCAGTTCAACATGCTGAAACCCGACGGCATCATGCTGATCCGCGATTTCGCCATTCCGATCGCTTCCGAATATGTCCTGATGGAAATGCCCGACCTGCCCAGCAAAGGCAGGGATATCGAAAGCCTCTCCGAAGCCGACCTTCTGGTCGCCTACGCGGAACAGGCCCGCCCGCGCCAGAATCCCGGCTGCACCGGTTTCTTTCTGGAAGAACTCCCGGCGCAGTTCCCGAAGACCCGCCTGTTCCGCCTGCCGTCAAAATGGGCGTATGAATTCATCATGCGCAAAGACGAACGGCATTTATGGGCCGAGGAACTGCCCAAGGAATATGCCTTCTTTAACGAAAGCGAATACCGTAAGACCCTGCGCAATATCGGCTCCCGCGTGCTTTACACCGCGCCCCACTGGGACGACCAGTATGTGAAGGCGTCGTTCGATGGCCGCTTCCGCCTTTACGATGAAAACGGAACGCTTCTCGGCACACCGCCGACCAGCTTCATCGCCATCGCCCAGAAAACCGGGGAACGTGTTTCCCTGCAACTGAACGAACGCCGCGCCGCCACCAACCCGCAGCAGACCATGCTGCAGATCAACGGCATGCGTAACGAACTGGACGGGCGCATCATCGATGTGATCAGCCGCGACGTTTCCACCATCGAAATCCTGCCCTACCGCCTGACGGAGATGGGCGAACTGAACGTCTTTGTTCATATCGGCGCACCGCGCGGCATCACCAACGCCATCCCGCGCCATGGCCGTGATCTTGACGGCCGCCGCTGGTCCGGCCACATGACCGAAGCCATCGCCGTGGACAGCGCCATGGTCACCAGCATCAATGACGGCGATGTCAAGGCAACCCAGCATCTCATCCGCGATGTCATTGGCCTTGATCCCGTCCCGAACCGCGCGCTGGAGGCAGGGCCCTCTTACTATCCTGCCCCTGATTTCATTGATGAACGCATCGAAACGCGCTTCATCGAAGTGCAGGAACATAAGGGTCAGGTTGAACCGCGCGTATTGCCAAGCGACCTCGACGGTTTCCAGTCAAAGGGCCGCATCGTCGAACTCCCCGCACAATCCATCCTTAACGCCATTTCCGTCGGCACAATTCCGAACGCCCAGCTTGAATTGCAAATTCAGGCACTGTTCCGGAAGCTTGGCATGAAGGCCGAAGCCTGGGTCGATTCCCCCCTGGCCCTGCCCGAAGTCGATATGCCGAAGCAGGATATGAAACAGCTTCTCGCCGCCCTCGCCACCCAGGACAACCGTTATAAAAAAGCCCGCAGCCCCGCCGGGCAGTGGCG
>JAQGJB010000043.1 GCA_028290825.1 Micavibrio sp. | reverse complement strand
CTGCCAGTGATGCAGCGGAAGAGCCGTGACGTCCCCGTTAAATTCATTCATCGCGCGGGCCTTACCGAGATAAGTCTCTTGTGTCTGCCCTTGTGAAACAACTTTCATCTCCGCCTTTTTCTCCACTGCACCGCTAATGCCCAGCAGCGTACGGATGTTATGTTCCGTCACATCATAACGGCCTTCGCCAAAATGCACGTAATTGATGCGCCCGTCTTTGTCGATCAGGTAATGCGCGGGCCAGTATTTATTGGTGTAGGCATTCCAGGTCGCAAAATTGTTATCCATGGCAACTGGATAAAGTATGCCGAATTTTTTAAGGGCGGCCGCGACATTGTCGGGCTTCCCCTCAAACGCGAATTCCGGTGTATGAACGCCGATAATCACAAGCCCCTGATCCTTATACTTGGCGTACCAGTCTTTAAGATAGGGCAGGGTACGGATGCAGTTGATGCATGAATACGTCCAGAAATCGATCAGGACAACCTTTCCCTTTAATTGCGCCAGCATCAGTGGTTCGGTGTTCATCCATTGCACAATGCCCGCCAGTTCCGGCGCACGGTAAGTCTGCGGCACACCATCGATCAAGGCGGCGGAATCCGGCCTTGCGGATGTCGCCAAATCCTGTGACGTCCCCGACCCGACCGCCGCAACGCCGAGATTGAAACCCATAAAGCCCAGCCCCGCAAACACAATCAGCAAAATACCGATCACCCGGCGGATCAGCGCCGTGTGATGATTCAGGCCGCGCACCCGCGCGATCAGCGTCTTACTGGCCAGCGCAATGACCAGCATCGGCACCGCCGCCCCCAGGCTGAACGCCGCAATCACGGCGACGGCGTCAAGATTGGTCTTCGACTGAATTACCTGCAGCAAAGCCGCCGCCATGATCGGCCCTGCGCAGGGCGTCCATACCAGCCCGATTAATCCGCCCAGGAAAACACCGCCCTTAAATCCGTCCCCTGCGGCTGGGCCGGTATTGCCAAGGCTCTGCGCGCGATTGGCAATGCCCTGGGTCAGGCGTGAAAACCGCGTCTCCAGAAATGGCACCAGCATCACCAGGCCGAACAGCATGAGAAGCGCGAAAGAGATTGTCTGTAAAGTATCCTGCGCAATACCGAACACAGACAGAATCTGGCGTGACACCAGCGCAAAGACAGTGAAGAAAACAATGAAGCCAAGAATAGTTCCAAAAGGCTTCCTGCGGCTGCCCGTGGCGCCACCCGCCAGGATAAGCGGCAGAATGGGCAGGATGCACGGCGAAAAAGCCAGCCCCAGCCCTTCAAAAAATGCCTGTCCGGTCTGAAAAGCAATACTGCTCATGAAAATCCCTGATCTGAGAATAACGGAATGCCATGAATAACTTAGGCCATCACGGCTGTCATGCAATGAAAAGAAGCATCTTTCCGTACAAATACAGTAATACTTAATATTATAAAAAGCGGCAGGGGACGCAATGTCCTCTGCCGCTTTATTGTACTGTTACTGTTTTAAGGATGTTTCGGCATACCAAAGCCGAATTTAGGCATCGGTGCCGGTGGCGGTTCTTTATTGGTGTTATCTTGCTCCGGTGCGGCTTCCTCTTTAGCCTCCACTGGAATCTCTCCCAGTGTGACCATGGCATGTGCCGTGACTTTGCCGCGCATATAAGCGATATCGACCTTTGTGCCAGCCATCAGGGGAAGAATCCTGTGCGTCGCGTCCGAAGGGCTTTTTACGTCCTTGCCGTTTATGCTGAGAATTATATCGCCATCCTTAAGGCCGGCCTTCTCCGCAGGACTGTCTGCAAAAACGCCTGAAATTTCTACATTAAGCAATTCTTCCGGATCGACCTCAGAAACCTTCGGTCCATCCTTCGACATGCTGAGGGCAATCCCCAGGTAACCCCAGGACATTTTGCCTTTGCTGATCAGTTGTTCGGCAACCCGCTTCACCAGATTGGAAGGAATTGCAAAGCTGATCCCCGCGGATGAGCCGCTGCGTGAATAAATGGCATTGTTCATGCCGATCACCTTCCCGTCCTTGTTGAACAAAGGGCCGCCGGAATTCCCCGGGTTGACCGAAGCATCGTTCTGGATCAAAAGCTGCACCGGGCTGCCTTCCGGATCATGGGTCAGCTCCGCTAGGTCACGGTCCAATCCTGAAACAATTCCTGTCGAAACGGTGTTGCGGAACACGAAGGGGGAACCAACCGCCATGATGGGATCGCCCAGACGCACACTATCGCTGTCGGCAAGACTGACCTGGGGCAGGGGGGTATCCGATGTTATCTGAAGCACGGCAATATCGGCTTTCTCGTCCAACCCGATAAGTTTGGCCTTGAATTTTTTGTCATTGGCCAACTGCACAATAATACTGTCCGCCTTGCCAACGACATGATGATTGGTAACGATGTAACCATTTTTGCCGTCGATAATATAACCGCTTCCCGAACCTTGTCCCCTGGGTTCGCCCGGCGCCGAAGGCGCGCTCGTCCCTTTGATACTCACCACGGCGGGCATAACGGCCTTGACCAAAGCGGATGTATCGAGAGAACGTGTGGGGGCGCTGACGGGTGGATTGAAATGGTCGTTCGCGGCAATTCCGGCGGCGGCAACGGAAAAAGCCAGTGCCAAGGACGGAATCCAAGTGTTGAATTTAGACATTTTTAGAAACTCCCTGAATATTATTATTTTTTTGAATTCTAGGGCTGTTAATTTCGGGAAGCAAATGTTTAATGGTACAATTCTTTCAAACACTTCAAAACGCTCGCCCCGCAGCGCACAAGGCCCTCTATGCTCGAAGAAATCCTTCATAAAATTGTCGAAATCGTTGAGGCTATGGGCTATCCGGGCGTTTTTATCATGTCTGCGCTGGAAAGTACTTTTATGCCAATTCCCAGCGAGGCAACGCTGATCCCCGCCGGTTATCTGGTGCATCAGGGGAAAATGGACGGGCTTCTCGTTTTCCTTCTGGCGGTGACGGGCACAATGGCTGGCTCACTGACAAATTATTTCATCGCTCTTTATTGTGGCCGCTATGTGCTGATCCGGTACGGGCGCTTCTTCTTTATGAATGAGGAGAAGATGGAAAAAATGGAGGCCTATTTCCATCGTCATGGCCCGATCTCGATTTTCCTGGCCCGCCTGGTTTTCGGCGTGCGCCATTTCATATCTTTCCCCGCAGGACTGGCACGGATGAACTTAGTGAAATTCAGCCTTTATACAGGCTTGGGGGGTGGATTGTGGACGCTGCTGCTCCTCGCCCTTGGCTACATGATCGGCGATAATCAGGCGCTGATCAAAAGTATGATGCCGGAATTGAAAATCGGCTGCGTCGTCGTTGTGGCCGCGGTTGCGCTGGCTTACTATCTGAATAATCGTCGTAAGGCGGGCCGCGTTTCCTGATCAGGGTTTTTGCGTTGTGGGCAAAAAATCTTTCTGAAGCTGTGGTTCTGACTTTATGAGCATTCTATCAGCCTCCTGCCGCGTAACAGTCTGACCTGTATTGATTGCTATAGAAAAATCAGCACTTTGGTTGTTACGCATGAAATCACTTTGATTCATAAGTCTAACATCATTCATATCAGAATGAAGATTGATTTTCCTGGCATTTAAAATCTCGTCCAGATCATAGTTCTGTGCACCATGACCCGTCCCGTAAAACACGGCTGTCTTTTCGCCTTTGACCTGATCGGTGATCATTTTGGCCAAGCCCACATCTCCTGCGGCACGCGCCTCCAGAACCCTCTTATCCTGCTGTTTAATGCTGATAGTCTGCGGATCCGTCGCCTTCATATAATTGGACAGAGAAAGTACGCCTCTCTCCGTTTTGGCCTCCGCAGCTATTTTTCCGTTCGTCCAGTCGGATATTTTTTCTTTTGCGAAGCTACCAAGGCTTTGGCCGATCCCTGTCAGTTCAGCGGCGCGCTTTGCAACTGCGGCATTCGACTCATCTAGCCTATCAACCATTTCTCCATGAGTTTTCAAGGTGGGGGCCTGACCCTCGACACATAAAACCTTTATCCCATATTTACCGGCCATTGAAAATATGTCCCTCCATCACCGATTTCAGAGACTTGGCATCTAGGCTATTATCGCCCTGACGGGCATACATCCGGGATTTTTCTTCGGCATAATCTCGCGGACTCAGCTCGCCTTTGGATACTTTATCCGCCAAAGGCTGGAATTCTTTTCTGACCTCAAGGGCAAGATTTTTAATGCCATTTTGTGCCAGGACAGCCATCGTCTGTTCCTTGGCAAGGAAACCGATAATATTTTTATTGGTGTGGTCTGTATCGCCAAGAATAACGAACTGATTTTTATCGGCGGTAAGAATTTTATTCAGACTCTCCTGCGCAGGATTGAGCAGAACCGGAGACTTTTCATTGAAGTTTTTGCTGATGCCGTTTTGTTCGTCTAACCCTGCCATAAGTTGCCCTTTTAATATTATTCAGGACAATCTTATGTGAGAAACATTGAAAAAATCTTAATTGAGGGCAGCTTAACCGCCCGGAAATCATCAATCGTAACGCAACTCCCCGGCCTTACCGCGAAAAATATAGTAAGAAAAAGCCGTATAGCCGAGAATAGCCGGAACCACCACCAGCGCCCCCGCCAGGATGATCAGCAATGAATCATGACCGCTGGCCGCCTCGGTAATCGTAAGCTGGTCAGGTACGATAAATGGATAGAAGCTATAGGCAAGACCGATAAAGCACAGCACATAGATTCCCACCGTCATCGCAAACGGCACCCATGCCCGACGGTCCTTGTCCTTCGGCAGGCTGCGCAAAACCCACTCCAGCCCGCAGACCAGCGCACCGGTGACCAGGGGAATAGGGGCCAAGAACAGAATATTCGGAAATTCAAACCATTTATCGAAGATCCGCGTGCTGACCAGAGGCGTCGCGGCGGACACAAGGATAATCCCCGCTATTGTCGCCCACGATGCCTGACGCGCCCAAAGAATGGCTTTGATCTGCAATGGACCTTCCGTTTTCATGATCAGCCAGCAAGCTCCGATCAATGCGTAGCCCGCAGCCATGCATACCCCGACAAGCCCGGAGAATACAAACGCCCCCCATCCTTCCTGAAAGCCCAGAATATAATAGCCAAGCATGTAACCCTGCGCCAGCGCCATGATCAGCGACCCGGCAAAGAATGCATTGTTCCAGAAATGCTTGTGACCGGTCTTCACCTTCGCGCGGAAATC
This sequence comes from Micavibrio sp., assembly GCA_028290825.1. Classification (GTDB taxonomy): domain Bacteria; phylum Pseudomonadota; class Alphaproteobacteria; order Micavibrionales; family Micavibrionaceae; genus Micavibrio. The sequence goes on along the minus strand of JAQGJB010000043.1, from coordinate 10,810 downwards.
AAACGACACCCCGCGCAGGATCAAACCGATCAGCATAAACGCTGTCGGCAGATAAAGATGCCCGAGAATAACCCCGTGCGCCGCCGGAAATGCGACCAAGAGCAACCCGACACCCAGCACCAGCCAGGTTTCATTCGCATCCCAGAAGGGACCGATAGACGCTACCATCATATCCTGCTCCGCGTCATCAGCGCGGCGCATCAGAATGCCGACGCCAAGGTCATAGCCGTCCAGTACGGCATAAATCAGCATAGACAGCCCCATAAGACCCGCAAACGCCAGCGGCAGCCAGGCCCCCGAAGAAATAATCTCAGACATCCTGAACCCCTTTTTTCGGTGGTGCGTTCTCAACGATTCCCGCTTTGCGGGCCATGTGGAAAACCGTGCTGATAAACGCGGTCAGTAATCCCGCATAGGTGATAAGGTAAAGCGTCAGGCTGAGGCCGATCATTGGTGATGTTGCGGTGGATACTGCGTCCTCTGTGCGCAGGATTCCGTACACAAGATAAGGCTGACGCCCGATCTCCGTGACATACCACCCGGCAACTGTCGCGATCCATCCGGAGAACGTCATTCCCAATAATCCCAGAAGAAGCGGGCGCGGCAGGGTATCGCGGCGCTTAAGATAATATGCCGATAGCCAGGACAGAACCAGCATCAGCATGCCCATGCCGACCATGATGCGGAACCCCCAGAATACTTTTCCGACCGGTGGATGCTCTCCCTTAAATTCATTCAGGCCACGGATTTCCCCATCTCTGTGATGGGTCAGGATCAGACTGGCCGCTTTGGGGATTTCAATGGAAAAGCGGTTGCTCTGCGACTTCTCATCAGGCAGCGCGAACAGAATCAGCGGTACGCTTTTTTCGGTTTTCCAGAGTGCTTCCATTGCCGCGATCTTCTGCGGCTGATGTTTTAAAGTATTAAGGCCATGCATATCACCAGCCATAATCTGTAAGGGAATGAGCATTGCGGCCATATAAACCCCCGTCTTCATCGCCGCCAGCACCGCCGGAACCCGGTCACCCCGCAGCCAGCGATAAGCCGATATCCCCGCCACCAGAAACGCCGCCGTCAGCCCTGAGGCCAGCAACATATGAGTCAGGCGATAGGGCATTGAGGGGTTGAAAACAATCTGCAGCCAGTCCGTGGCATAAGCCTTGCCATCAATCATTTCAAACCCGGCCGGTGTCTGCATCCAGCTATTAAGTGCGATAATCCAGAAAGCCGACAATGTCGTGCCTGCCGCCACCAGAAATGTAGCAAATGTATGAAACCTGTTCGAAACCTTGCGATATCCGAACAGCATGATGCCCAAAAACGTCGCTTCCAGGAAGAACGCGGTCAGGACCTCATAGGCCAGCAGAGGCCCGGCGATATTTCCAACCTTCATCATATATCCAGGCCAGTTGGTGCCGAACTGGAACGACATGGTTACCCCGCTGACGATTCCCATCGCGAAACAAAGCGCAAATATCTTGGTCCAGAAAAAATAGGCCGTCATCCATTTATCGTCTTTGGTGCGGCTGAACTGCGTCTTGAAAAACAGAAGAATCCAGCCCATCGCGATTGTTATCGCCGGGAACAGGATATGAAACGTTATATTTGCTGCAAATTGCGCACGTGCCAGAACGACCGGATCAAATTCCATTTATCTCGTATCCTTCTTTTTCTTATCCTTGCCGCCCGGCAAAAGGCGGATATTGTTTTTCATTTCATAAAGCTTGTAAACCTTCGACCCCAGTTTGAGCAGGTTTACAAGGCGTTGCGTCTCCAGCTTCTCCATATCGGTGTGCCAGTTGGTCAGCATCTCGATCAGGTCGTGCATTTCATGCATCTTCGCCTGTGCGAACTGCTCATCCTTACCGGAAGGCTTTTCCACCAACACATCGCGCAGCATCGAAAGGGTCGGCTCGATCTCGCGTTTGCGCCGCTGTTCGACCAGGGTACGCACAATCTCCCATATATCGTCAGGCACGGTGAAATGATCGCGTCGGTCATTGGGCAGATGCTTTAAACGAATGAGATTCCATGAATCCAGTTCCTTCAGCCCCATACTGACGTTCGAGCGAGAAAATCCCAGGGAGTCGCAAATCTCGTCCGCATTCAGCGGACGGGCTGAAAGATAAAGCAGGGCATAAATCTGGCCGACCGTCCGGTTAATCCCCCACCGGCTGCCCATTTCGCCGAAATGAAGGACAAAAGTCTGATGCATCGGCGAGAGGTTCATATTCTAAACTTTCGGTTATTTCAGTAATTACTGAAATTTGTAGCAGAAGAATGTTTGAAAATCGAGTCAAAAAAGAGGCCTTTCGGCCCCTTTAAACAAAATCAAATTATGTTATCCGAACACCCGCTTAAAAATAAATTCGCGTTGCTTGATATAGTCGCTGTAATCAAAGATTGCCGCGAAATCCGCGTCGGTGAATTTGGCGCTGACTTCTTCATCCGCGCGCAGGGCGTCGATGAAAGTAATACGGCTCTGGCTTTCCCAGACCTTCATCGCATTACGCTGGACAAGACGGTAGGAATCCTCGCGGCTGACACCTTTCTGCGTCAGGGCCAGCAGGACTTTTTGCGAAAACACAACACCGCCCAGGCGCTCCAGGTTCGCCTTCATCATATCCGGGTAAATCATCAGGCGGTCGATAATATTGGTCAGGCGGGCGAGTGAGAAGTCGAGCGCCATGCAGCTATCCGGTGCAATCACACGCTCCGCCGCCGAATGGGAAATATCCCGCTCATGCCACAAGGCAACATTTTCCAGCGCGGGCATGACATTGCCGCGAATGATCCGGGCAAGCCCGGTAATGTTTTCGGACAGAACCGGGTTGCGTTTATGCGGCATCGCCGACGAACCCTTTTGCCCCGGCGCGAAAAATTCCTCGGCCTCCCGCACTTCACTGCGTTGCAAATGGCGGATTTCCACGGCCAGGTTTTCAATCGACGACGCAATAACGCCGAGCGTTGCAAAAAACATCGCATGGCGGTCGCGCGGGATAACCTGCGTCGATGCCGCTTCCGGCGTCAGGCCCATTTTCTTCGCAATATATTCCTCGACCTGAGGGTCGACAGTGGCGTAGGTTCCCACCGCCCCGGAAATCGCACATGTCGCAATATCTGCCTGTGCAGCCTTCAGGCGTGTTTTGGCGCGCGAAAACGCCGCATAATGCCCCGCCAGTTTCAGGCCGAACGTCGTCGGCTCTGCATGAATCCCGTGGCTGCGCCCGATGGTCAGTGTATCCTTGTGCTCAATCGCCCGGCGTTTCAGCGCCTCCAGCAGCGCATCCAGGTCCTTCAGCATGAGATCCGCCGATTGGGACAGCTGCACGGCAAAGGTGGTATCCAGAACATCCGACGACGTCATCCCCTGGTGCATGAACTTTGCATCGTCACCGACATATTCCGCAACATTGGTCAGGAACGCGATCACATCATGCTTGGTTTCTTTCTCAATTTCGTCGATGCGCGCGGCATTGAATGCCCCTTTTTCGCGCAGCGATTTCGGCACCGAAGCCGGGACCAGCCCCATCTCCGCCATCTTCTCCGCCGCCAGCGTCTCAATCTCCAGCATGATGCGGAACTTATTATCTGTGGTCCAGATATTGGCCATTTCGGGGCGGGTGTAGCGGGGGATCATTCTAAATTACCTCTTCGGAAGCAAGTTTACATTCATGGCTGCCCCTGCCGTTTTCAAGCTGCAGCGTGGCATGGCCGATTTTAAAGCGGGTTTTCAGTTCGCCGATAACGCCGAACAGCCACTCATCATCGACAATCGCATCCGCTTTGACAAGGTGCGCAGTGAGGGCGATCGAGGTGGTGCTCAGCGGCCAGATGTGAAGGTCATGGACGGCGCTGACCCCCGGTAATCCGGACAGGTAATTTTCAACAGCCTGCCTGTCGATATTGCGCGGTACGGCATCCATTGCCAGATCGGTGGAATCGCGCAACAAACCCCATGTCCCGGCGGCAATCACGGCGCAGATCACCAGGCTGCTCACCGGGTCGATCCACATCCATTGCGTCACCGACATCGTCACACCCGCAGCAACCACCCCGGCGGAGATCAGCGCATCGGCGGCCATGTGCAGATAAGCGCCCCTGATATTAATATCATCCTTGCCGCCCCTCATGAACATAACCGCCGTGCCCGCATTGATAGCGATCCCGATCAGCGCCACCCAGATCATAGTGCCGGTTTCAACCTCCTGCGGGTGCATAAGGCGGCCCAGCGCACTACCCGCAATCATCACAATCGCAATAAGCAAAACCACGGCGTTGGTCAGCGATGCAAGAATCGAACTGCGCCCCATGCCATAAGTGCGATTCTTCGACGGGCGGCGGCGCGTCAGCCAGATGGCGCCCCATGCCAGCACCAGGCTGAACACATCGCTGAAATTATGCCCGGCATCTGCCAGCAGTGACAGCGAATGCGAAAAAATCCCGGCCAGTGCTTCGACAATCACGAACCCGAGATTAAGCGCAATTCCGATGGCAAAGGCCCTGTCATACGTCGCCGGACCGTGGCTGTGCCCGGCATGGCCGCCGTGACTATGTCCATGGTCATGCCCGTGATCGTGATTGCAATCGTGCCCGTGATGATGGCCGCTCATTGGATCAGTTTCATCGCGCGGAAACTGGCGACGCCTTTTCTGGAGACAATAATATGGTCGTGAACCGCAATGCCCATGGCCTTCGCAACGTCGATGACGGCATTGGTCATTTGTATATCGTCGGTGCTGGGCGTGGTGTCGCCGCTCGGGTGATTGTGACAGAGAATGAGGGCGGTTGCGTCCAGCTCCAGCGCCCGCTTGACGATCTCGCGCGGATAAACCGGCGTGTGATCGACGGTTCCCGATTGCTGGATCTCGTCGGCAATCAGTTCGTTTTTTTTGTTGAGAAACAACAGGCGAAAATGTTCCTTGGTTTCATGCCCCATCGTCGCGCGGCAATAATCGGTCAGGCGCGTCCAGTTATTGAGGAGTGGTTTATTGATCAGCTCCTGCTTCAGCATCCTGTGCCCAGCGGCCGCCACGGATTTCAGCGTTATTGCCGCAGTCCCGGAAATCCCGTCGATTTCCCCCAATGCGGCAACCGGCGCGTTCAGAACCCCGGCGAGCGTATCGAATTTTTTAATCAAAGCTTTGGCCAGCGGTTTCACATCCCGGCGCGGGATCGCCATGAACAAAATCAGCTCAAGCAACTCATAATCCGCCAGCGCCTCCGCCCCGCCCAAGATAAAGCGTTCCCGCAACCGGTCGCGGTGACCAGTGTAATGAGGATCTTCCTTCGCTTTTTCCGCAGGATCGGGCATAGAGGATATATAACAGAAATTGTGGTGAATACCACGGCAGGAATGCTTAAAGGAGGTTAGTTATTGCATAAAGCTTTTCCTGGCGCGCCACTCCATTATCGAACTTATTTTCCCAGTCTGTTTCATAAACGAAGCCGGCTTTTTCCAGCACGCGCTGGCTGGCAATATTGCTGATTTCACAACCGCTTTCGATCCTTTCGGCCCCTTGATGGTAGAGGAGGTGCTGGCAGAAAGCCATTACGGCCTCGGTCGTGTAACCGCTGCGGGTTTCGCCGCTGCGCGCCCAGTAGCTGAGATGAAAATGCCCCGGCTTCAGCGTTGTGCAGCCGAGCGAGGCAAGAAATTTCCCGTCTATACGGTGAAACACTCCAAAGCGCATATGGCGTGCCTTATCCGGCAGGTCGGCGACGGATTGATGTAACCATTCTGCCTGTTGCTCACCCGAAGGCCACGGCGTCGCCCAGTTCATCCATTTCTGTAGCTCTGTCTTGCTTTCTTCCAAAGCGGACAAAAGATCGTCCTGATCCCCGGGACGATGTCCGCGAATAACCAGGCGATGCGTGACGATCTGAAGATCAGGCATAATCAGACATAAGGCGGCTTGGTAAAGCCCTTGGGCGACAATGTAAAAATCTCAAACCCCGTCTCGGTGACGCCGAGGGAATGTTCGAACTGCGCCGAGAATTTGCGGTCGCCGGTAATCGCGGTCCAGCCGTCGTTCAGTTTCGGGTCCAGCTTGGTCTTCCATGTTCCCATGTTGATCATCGGCTCGAACGTGAACAGCATGCCGGGATAAAGAACCGGGCCGGTGCCGGGTTCTCCGTAGTGCAGTACGGAGGGATTGGTGTGGAATTCACGCCCAAGACCGTGACCGCAGAAATCCTCGACCACGGAAAAATGTGCGGCCTCGGCAACCACCTGACACGCATGGCCGAGATCGCCGAGCGTCGCGCCCGGTTTAACGGCATTGATCCCCGCCATCATCGCGTCATAGGTCACATCGACCAGGCGTTTATGAAACGGCTTCACCTTGTCGCCGATCAGATAGGTGCGTGACGTATCGCCATACCATCCGTCCAGGATAACGGTGACGTCGATATTCGCAATATCGCCGTCTTCAAGTTTGCGCGGCCCGGGAATGCCGTGGCACACAACCTCGTTGATCGAAATGCAGGTCGCCTTCGGGTAACCCTTGTACCCGAGCGGGGCAGGGATGGCGTTATGCTTGACGATAAATTCATGGCACAGCCGGTCCAGTTCTCCGGTCACCGCCCCCGGCACGACATAAGGCGTAATATAGTCGAGCGTTTCCGCGGCCACCCGCCCGGCCCGGCGCATGCCTTCAAACGCTTCCGGCCCGTGCAGTTCAATGCCGTCGGGGGAAAATCTCTGATCTGTTTGCGATGCCTGTTTCATGTCGGGGTCAATATGCTATAATCCGTCCTCTGGCACAAGGTTTTGCTGCCGCTTTTATCGCAAGAAGGTCAGTTTTTTAGCATGTCGCAGCTCGATAATCCGGATATTTTCAAGGCTGGCCTGATCGTGATCGGGAACGAGATCCTGTCCGGGCGCACATCCGACGCCAATACCCCTTGGATCGCCGAACAACTGACCCAGCGCGGCATCTACCTGGCCGAGGTCCGTATCATTCCCGATGTTGAACAGATCATCATTGATACTGTCCATGCGCTGCGCGAAAAGTTCGACTATGTCTTTACCACCGGCGGCATCGGCCCGACCCATGACGATATAACTTCTGAAAGCATCGCCAAGGCGTTCAATCTGCCGCTCGCCCGCGATCATGAGGCTTTCCAGCTTCTCGAAAAATACTACGGGATCGAAAACCTGACACCACCGCGTGCCAAGATGGCGCTGATCCCGCAAGGGGCAACGCTCATTCCCAACCCGGTATCCGCCGCCCCTGGGTTCATTGTTGAAAACGTCTATGTTATGGCCGGTGTCCCGCGCATCATGCAGGCTATGCTTGATCACATTCTGGACGAGATCAAGGCCGGAAAGCCGATCATGTCCAACACCATTGCTTGCAATCTTCCCGAAAGTAAGATCGCCGAAGACCTGACCGCGCTGCAGAACCAATACCCGACCATCGATATCGGCTCCTACCCGCATTATCGCGGCGGCACGCTCGGGCTTTCTCTGGTCCTGCGCGGCACCGATAACGATGCCTTGGATTCCGCAACCCAGGATGTCGTCGAGCTGGTTAAAAAGCACGGCGATATGCCCCGCGCGCTTAGCATCCGTTCAAAAAGCAAAAACTCCGATAATCCTGGGTAATTCCTGCCCTGCACGATTTAGGGGCTGGACCGGAATCCCAAAATTATGCCTTAATTTAGCCGCCTTATCAGGCAAGAATCCCAAAGCAATTACCCGCCTGAAATAACTCATTTAACCGGAGACCTCCTTCAATGAAACACCTCATCCTCTCGGCTTCTGCACTCTGCCTGCTGATCGCTGTTGCCCCGTTTAACGCTCAGGCTGCCGATGTTGGCGCACCTGCTGTTGAAACACCTTCAATTGATGCTGCCCCTGCAAATCCGATGACCCCAGGCACGACCTCGTCTGCGGCCGAGCCTGCAATGCCTGCACCGACACCGATTGCCGCCGCGCCAGCCGAAGCGCCAGCCGCCGCGCCTGTTGCAACCGAAACGGCACCCGCACCATCTACCGACGCAACCGCAACCGCAACGGCAACGACCGAAGCTGCTCCTGCTGCTGACGCTGCACCGGCCAAAGCTGCGGTAAAACATAAAAAGAAGAAGGCAAAACATACCAGCCACCGTACCGCCGCCCAGATTAAGGCTGATGACGAGGCAACGGCCCGCGCCTCCGGCGCTGCCGCTGAAAAGGCTGAGGCTGCCATTAGCGGTCATGCTGCTGTGGCTCCTGCATCCAACTAAAGTTTCTTATATTCCTAAGAAAACCCGTCTTGATTTGAAGACGGGTTTTCTATTTATTACGGTAAATCAAAATTTCTAAGCGATCTGGAGCTGATCCGGAAATTTTGCCTTAATTTCGCCGCCTTATCAGGCAAAAACATTGCGGAACAATGTTTTATAACATTAACTTTAAACCGGAGACTACCTTAATGAAAAAACTCATCCTGTCCGCTTCAGCACTCTGCCTGCTGATCGCTGTTGCCCCAGTTGCTGCACAAGCTGCTCACGAAGAAGCCGGTGTTACCGCTTCGACCGAAGTGAAAGCTGATGCTCACGCACTCGAAGCAGCTAAAGAAGAAGGCAAAGCCGAAGTGAAAGCTGAAGCCGCAAAAGAAGAAGGCAAAACCGAAGCGAAAGCTGAAGAAAAAGCCGATAAAGCTGACAAAGCTGTAGACGAAGCAAAACACGAAAAGAAAAAAGCACACAAAGAAGCAAAAGAAAAAACTGAAGCTGCAAAAGATGCAGTTAAAGCAGATGTGAAAGCTGATGCCAAAGTTGACGCTGCAGTAGAAGAAAAAGCAGCTCACTAATTTCAGGCCTTTGAAACAAACCCGCCGGGCGAAAATCCGGCGGGTTTTTTCATGGAACAAAGATAAATAGACACGGAACCAAACGGTGTGGTGCCGCGTTAGTACCCCGTAATAAGGCCGAAGGTGACGGAAAGCCTTACCTAACATTCAATCTCGGAGTCCAATTATTATGAAACACCTGATCCTCTCTGCTTCGGCGCTCTGCCTTCTGATCGCTGTTGCTCCTGTGGCTGCAAACGCCGCTGATGGAAGCTATTCGGCGACAACCTCGGTCAAGGAAGATGCCGATGGTAATATGAAGAAAGAAGTTAAAGAAGAATCCACCAACGCTGCCGGCACGAAATCCGTATCGACCAGCAAGGAAAAAGTAGTTGTCGATAAAGACGGCGACACCAAAATCGAAGTCACCACCAAAGATGTGATCGATCCAAAAGGCATGCTGAATAAGTCGGAAACAGTGACAAAAGAAACTGTAAAGACCGAAGCCGATGGCGATAGCAAAAGCGACTCCGTAACCAAGTCAACAACCGCTGGCGGGACGACAGATAAGGTCGAAACCAAAGCCACGGTAAAACATGGTAAACACGGTCGCAAAACCGTTAAAGAAACCACCAGTGTTCATGATCCAAAAGGCATGATGAACAAGGAAGTGGCGAAAACAACCGACACCACCGAAGCCAAAGAAGATGGCACCGTGGAAATAAATCATAAAGAAACAGTCAACGGCAAAACCGTTGAAGAAACAAAAGTCGAAACTAAGTAATCCGGTTTACTGGTTTTAACTTTCGTAAAGCCCGCTGGTCCTTGGATCGGCGGGCTTTTCTGTAGGCGTGGGAGGGGAACCAATTCACCGCGCCATTCATTGGTTTAGTCACAAAGGAGAATGATCATGACCACCGTAACAGGTATATTTAAAGACCGCGCCGCCGCACAGGGCGCTTTTATGAAACTCGAAACCGCAGGCATCCTTGAGGACCAGATTAGCTTGGTCATGACCGACGATGCACGCAGCAATCATTTTCGCCTGAAGGAAAGCAGCAAAGTCGATGAAGGTACGGCAACCGGTGCCGGCATTGGCGGCCTCGTCGGTGTTGTTCTGGGTACTATTCTTGCCGCAGGGACGATCGCGATCCCTGGTATGAACCTTATTGTAACGGGTGCCCTGGTATCCAGCCTCGCCGGACTGGGCGCGGGGGCGGTCGTGGGTGGTCTTGTCGGTGGTCTTGTCGGTGCCGGTATTCCTGAACATGAAGCGAAGCTGTATGAAAAGGAACTGCAGATGGGTAACGTCCTCATTGCCGTCCGTACCCACAGTGCTGAACAGGAGAAAATGGTAAAAGACATTTTCAAATCCCTCGAAGCCATGGGTCTTGCTGCATAAATTTAACAAACAAAAAACCCCGCCTATTTTTTAGGCGGGGTTTTTTTGTTGAGGCTTTCTATCTGGTTTTCGGATGTTCCTTGAGCCAGCCTTTCATAAACGTAATCTCCTCGTTCTGAGCCTTTATGATACTTTCCGCCAATTTGCGTATTTCAGGGTCTTTACCATGGGCGAGCACGGTTTTCGCCATCGCCACCGCCCCCTCATGGTGCGGAATCATTCCCTGCACAAAATCAATATCGGCATCGCCGGTCGGTTTCACCATCATGGCCTTATGCATTTCTTCCATGTCCTTGGCATAAATATCGACCGGGCCGTTCATATTGCCATGGTCCATCATCTGGTGACTATTCTCTTCCGCAATTACAGGAGTAAGCTGGATAAGTAAAAGTATTGCGACAAGAATAAGGGTTTTCATGATGTTTCTCCTCCAAAAATATGATGGATACAGATTGCGCCAAGTCGGGAACCTGTCCATCCCCGGTCTATTGTTGCCCAAGCTTTATAACGGCAACCGGGAAATTGCGCAAAATTTCTCCTATCAGGCTTTTTTCGCTGTCCTGTCTGGTGCGGCTGATCATATCGAAACCGCTTAAGCTCCTGCCCAGATCCAGATGCGTATCTTCCC
>JAQGJB010000100.1 GCA_028290825.1 Micavibrio sp. | reverse complement strand
GCTCTTCCGATCTGCCACGCGCCCGGAAGCCTTCCAGTTGCGGGCTGTTCTTCAGAGCTTCGACATTCTCGCCACTGATATAGAAGATATCCTTCTGGCCTTCCTTCATCCGTCCCGCATATTCCAGCAGGCTGACCATCTCACCGTCATTATGTGTCGAATGGAAACGGCAGATGCGGAAGATCATATCGCGGTGTTCCGGCGCGTCGTAAAGGCCTTCTTTCAGGACGGATCCGAACTGGCCTAGAAACGCCTTAAAACCGATGGCATCGTCGCGGGACAGTTTTTCCAGATCGGTCAGAATGCGCGTGGCCACGGAACTGCGGATGCGGTTCACGACCGGGTTGTGCTGCAACATTTCACGGCTGATATTCAGCGGCAAATCTTCACTGTCGATCACACCTTTGACAAAACGCAGCCAGGGATACATCAGCCCTTCGGCGCTGTCGGTGATAAATACGCGCTTCACATAGAGCCGTGTGCCGTTTTTGCGCGACGGATCATACAGATCCCACGGGCGAAGCGTTGGCACAAAGAGCAGGGCGTTATATTCAATCTTGCCCTCCGCGCGCCAGTGTGAGGTGCAGAACGGTTCATCAATCCCCATCGACAGGGTATGATAAAACTCCCTGTACTGTTCTTCGGTAACTTCATTTTTCTGGCGCATCCACAGAGCGGCGGCTTTGTTGATCGGCTCCTCGTCCTTGATCTTTTCGCCAAGATAGACCGGCACGTTAATATGGTCGGAATAGGTGCGGATGACGTTGGTCAGTTTTTCGTCGATCATATATTCGCTGGCGTCATCATGGATGTGCAGCTTGATGACCGTGCCGCGGTTGCTGATCAGCTGGGCTTTTTCAGCGTCAGTCGCTTCACGGATTTCAAAGCCGGTGCGGCCATCGGATTCCCAGTGCCATGTTTCTTCGGACCCTGCGAAACGGCTGATCACCTCAACCGTGTTGGCGACCATGAAGCTGGCGTAGAAACCCACACCGAACTGCCCGATCAGGCTCAGCTTGTCCTTGCCGCCTTCCTTTAATTGTTCGACGAGCGCACGGGTGCCGGATTTAGCGATCGTGCCAAGGTTCGCGATCAGTTCATCGCGCGTCATGCCGATGCCGTTATCGACGACGGTCAGGAAACGGTATTCGGTATCCTTGTAAACCTGGACCCGGAAATTGCTGTCGTCTTTAGCCAGTTCCGGGCGGGAGATTGATTCATAGCGCAGGCGGTCACAGGCATCCGACGCGTTGGAGATCAGTTCGCGCAGGAACACATCATGGTTCGAATAGAGTGCATGAGCGACAATTTCCAGCAGGCGCGAGACGTCGGCACCGAAGGACATTTGTTCTGATTTTGAAACTGTTGTGGTTTCGGTCATGTCTTTACTCTCGTTCACGATGAAAGGGATATTAAGGATATAGCATTACCTTGTCCCAGCTTCCAGAGCGGGGGGTATAAACAACGCGTCTGTGCAGCCTGAATTTGCCGTCATGCCAGAATTCGATGGAATCGGGGATCAGGCGGTAACCGCCCCAGTGAGCAGGGCGGGGTATTTCGTCTTCGCGCCCGGCATATTTCTCTTCAATTTCGGCAACTTTGCTCGCCAGCGTAGTGCGGGAATCGAGCGGGCGGGACTGTTGGGACGCCCATGCCCCGACACGGCTGCCGAAGGCGCGCGATTTATAATATTCATCAGACTCGGTGTTGCTGACCAACTCAATCCTTCCTTCGACCCGCACCTGACGGCGCAGTGTTTTCCAATGAAAGCAAACCGCAGCGGTGTGGTTGGCGGCAAGAGCTTGGCCCTTACGGCTCTCACGGTTTGTGTAAAAAACAAAACCCCGTGTATCGAAATCTTTCAGGAGAACCATTCGCACGCTTGGGCGACCATCGGCATCAACAGTGGCAAGCGCCATAGCATTCGGATCGTTGATTTCTGCGGCTTCTGCGTCTTTCATCCATTTGCCAAATAGTTCCAATGGATTATCGGGAGCGTCGGCGACGGTTTCTATTTCGTCAAATTTGTCCATATTTTGAGAATTTCCTTTGGCGCGGTCTTTTTTTTGCTACAATCCCGGCTTATCTTTGGACCATAAGGACTTTAGGGTTCGCAATCAACGACGAAGAAAGGCTACGTTATAATGAAAAAATTCCTCCTGACGCTGGTGGCGGTATCGACTCTCGGACTTTCCGCTTGCGACCCGAACACAGGCACCTTCCAGATGAACAAACAAACCATGGGTACCGGTATGGGCGCCGTGGTCGGCGGTCTCGCCGGTTCGACCATGGGCAAAGGTTCAGGCCAGCTCTGGGCGACAGGCGCGGGCGCTCTGCTCGGCGCACTCGCCGGCAGCAGCATCGGCGCTTCCCTGGACAAGGCAGACATGGCCTACGCTAACCAGGCTGCGATCCAGGCAAATTCCGCTCCGATCGGTCAGTCTATCCAGTGGAACAACCCGCAATCCGGTAACTACGGCGTTGTGACCCCGGTTAAAGATGGCCGCGATACGGCAGGCCGTTACTGCCGTGAGTACCAACAGACAATTACTGTTGGCGGCAAAAAACAATCCGGTTACGGCACAGCGTGCCAGCAGCCTGACGGCAACTGGGAAATTGTGAACTAATTCGATTTTGAATGAATGCGAAAAGGCCACCCGAAACGGTGGCCTTTTTCTTTTTCCAGTATTGCCGTGCGTCGGATTATGTATCGGTTGTTTCTTCTGTCCGGACCGTTCGTGTCTTTGGGATTTCCCGTGATGAGCCCGACGACCCGAGACCGAAGCCCGGAATGCTCAATTTCGGCGCATTGAAGTAGCCCGGTGCCTTTGGAGCAGGGTTGGCCGGTTGCATATCCGGTGACGGGCCTGAATGCAGGTCGTTGGCGATATCCAGTTTCTTCAGATAAGACGGGTCTTTCATCGTGAACGCTATGGAGCTTGAGACACCGACAAGGGCAGGGCGGTCGCCGCAGAATTCAATCAGATCGCTGAACGTCGAGGCATAACCGGACCTGTAATGATCGATGATGGTTTCACCAAGATCGCATAGTGCGTCCCAGGTTGTTTTTCCGTTATTGCCATCAAATTCGCGGCGGGCGTCCTGATCCGGCGATTTACTGCCGCGCATGATGGCGCCTTCGAACGCTCTGCCTGCGGCCTGCAACGCCCCCGCACACCAGCCAAGGATATGCCCGTTGCTGAGCTTGGCATTCTGTTCATTGGCGATATCGGAAAAGACACTGCCGTCAAAATTCGCCATGCCGGCATTCACGGCGCGTTCAAAGGCGCGCTCCATCATGCTGTTGTGCAGACGTTGATTGTATTTGGCCTCTGCAAACGGCGTATAAATATTTTCAAGGGTCAGGATTGACGCCGGTTTAATGCCTGTTGCCTCCGACACCAGGAAGCCGGTCGCCCGGATATAAGTGTCCTGGCTGGTGCTGACCGCTGCGCCGATAATGGTTTCCTTGGCATCGCCACGCCATGCCATATCCTGTGCCGGTTTGCAGAAATTCATCCATTGCCGTACCGAAAGAGAATCATAGGCAAGGGCTACATTTTCGGCCAGTTGTAGTGCGGCGTTAATCTGTTTCTTGCGTGGCGGCGGGTTCATCATCATTTCGTTATAGGCGAAATTCGTCGCCTCCATCGTGATGGCGAAGGGGAAGTGTTCCGGCTTGAAGGCCGGGCGGCGTTCCAGGGCTTGGTTGCTTCTGCGCTGCGCCAGAAGGTTGATTGCACCCTTGTCGCCATTCATCGCACACATGGCAGCGGCAAATACATCGGCCTTGAGATTAGCCAGTGCCAGTTCTTCGGGCGGCATATCGCCCGTAATGACCCCGTCGGCAAAGAGGCTGTTGAACTCGGGCTTGTGCCGCAGGCTGGCCAAATTCAGCGCATGCCACGCCATCATCCATGCCTGGGAACGGACATCGCGCAGATGTTCAAACTCGTCGCTGTTGATCGTCATGAGGGCCATGATCGCTTGGCGGCTGGCCAGTCCGAACAGAACATTTTCCCGCCACACGCAAAGCCCGAGGAAAGCGGAATTTTCATGATAAGTTGCTGTTTTGAGCAGCCGCAAAGCCGGGTCGGCGCCGGGATGCGACAATAATTCCTGGCCCGCAAGGGTCATGGCTTCCAGATGCTGGCCCGCATGATGGACGATAAAGCTCAACCCCAGATTCCGGGTATAATCCCGCATCTGTCTGGAAACGTCTCGGCAGGCCTGTTGTACGGCGTCGGTGCGTAGTTCCATGGTTTTTATTGAACCCTTTGATGAACAAGGACAAAAATACCACCAATTGGTTAACAGACCGTCAAAACGACCCTCTGGACGAATGGCTGGAAAAGTGTAGGATGCAGGGGAAATTCAGCCAAATACCATGCAAAATCATAGGGTTGCGAGATGAGCACATCGCCTAAATTAATGACTGGAAAACGTTGCGTGATCATGGGGGTCGCCAATGAACGTTCCATCGCCTGGGGTATCGCCCAGGAACTGATCGATCAGGGCGCGGAGCTTGCCTTCACCTATCAGGGCGACGCCCTTGAAAAACGCGTACGCCCTCTGGCGGAATCGGTTGGCGCGAAAATTGTCCTTCCCTGCGATGTAACAGATGAAAACAGTGTGGCCGCCGTCTTTGCCACGCTGAAAAAAGAATGGGGTACACTGGACGGTGTCGTTCACGCGATTGCCTTCTCCGACAAAAACGAACTCGACGGCATGTACGTCGACACCACGCGTGCCAATTTCCTGAAGACGATGGATATTTCCGTGTTCTCGTTTACTTCGGTGGCCAAGGCCGCATCGGAACTGATGACCAATGGCGGTTCCATGGTGACGCTGACCTATTACGGCGCGGAACGCGTCATGCCGCATTACAATGTGATGGGTGTGGCCAAGGCCGCGCTTGAGGCGTCGGTGCGCTATCTCGCCACCGATCTCGGCCCCCGCAACATTCGTGTCAATGCCATCTCCGCCGGCCCGATCAAGACGCTGGCCGCCAGCGGCATCGGCGATTTCCGCTATATCCTGAAATGGAACGAACTCAATTCCCCGCTGCGCCGTAACGTCACGATCCAGGATGTGGGCCGCTCCGGCCTGTTCCTGCTCTCCGACCTGGGCAGCGGTGTTACCGGCGAAACCATGCACGTGGACAGCGGTTACCACACGGTTGGTATGTGTTCGGTCGACAGCGCGGCGGAAACCGCAGAGCTCCTGCAAAGCATCGCGCCAAAAGGTAAAACTGAGGCAGCATAATAATGCGCATTATCCGGTTTGCAGCGGTCCTGTTTTGTCTTTCGATGCAACCGCATACCGCCTATGCCCAATTACAGCTTCCGCGCGAAGCTGTTGAAAATGTCTCAAGATCGGTTCATGACCATATGGCCGGGGCGATGATTTCAAACGATCACATTATTACCGAAGACGAAGCAAAAAAGCTTCAATATCCTTTGCTGCCCTACGATCTGCGCGAAGAACTCATTAAGCTTGGGTCGCTTTCAGGTATGGCGCAATGGTGCGGTCTTGACTGGAAAAAGAGAAACTTTTTTCCGCTTATGGCAGGCCTACGCAGCAAAAAGATTTATAACGACTATCAACTGGCCTATGCCGGAATGCTGCACGGCCATATGCAGAGTGTTTTGCTGAAGACACAAGAGGGCAAAATCTGCGACGATGCAATCAAAGCCAATATTGATAAAAACCTAACTCCGATTCGATAAGTCATGATGAATCCGCGACAGATCATTCACTATTATACATGGCATTGAAGCCGGAGTCGTGCTTGCGGTTTTGCTGACCGTTATCGTTCTCTCCGGCGGGCGATAGGTTGGGTATGTTGGTACGATTGCCGTCTTCTTCACCTTCATGCATGCGCAGGTCGCCGACCGTATGGTTGAGGAGCAGGCGAATATGTCGCTTCCTTCCGTCGAATGTTACAAATGGTCGCAGCGATATTTCTTTATCAAGGAATCGATGTGGCTGGTTTATTTTGTCAGCCTGCATGCACGGTCGGCTCTGGTCGGGGTAGGGGGTATACTTTACCCGATATGGCGAAAATATTACCGCAGCCTGCGTTAAGGACCTTTTTTCAGACCATCCAGCTGTTCCCACATCTGCGGATAGTGATCCGTCGGATCGGCGAGATCTTCGCGGTTGTTTATCGGCGGGAAGAATTGCGGCGTGCCGCAGGGGCGGGCATGGTCGTCGTCACACAGGCCAAGGCCAGTCTGAACAAGATACTGACTGTTCCCGGCGGGCGGATCAAAATCTTCGGCATTCATCACCGCACAGATCGTCCATCCGGCATGGTTGCGCAGGCGGCCTTTGCTGGTGATCATAAGTGCGCCAGCAAATTTTTCGTCCTGGGTCAGGGACAGAATGCGGTTATAAAGAAAATAGGGAGGGTTTGAGACAATCGCGAATTTTGCATGCGGTTCAAGGATGTCACGGTAATTATACGCCGTCAGATCGCCATCTGGTGCATCGGCAATGATTTTATAATCGGGGTTGATCAAAAGGCGCGGTTTTGCCTCATTGTCATTGGCCCAGTCGAGAATATCCTGATCAATATGTTCCGGCATGACTTCAAACGCATAAATAGTATCCGCGTTAGTATTCCTTAGCAGCCGCAGAAGATTGCCGTTACCGCAGCCAAAATCCAGAACCGCCATGCCGGAAAGATTGATATGCTCAAGCGCATGCTCCATCGGCGCAGTTTCAACCGTCATATTACGGTCGAGCACGGCTCGCGTAAAACCGGAGGTACAATGAGGTACAGCGCAGGCGGGTTGAGGCTTATTCATAAAATATGTAAACAAATTCTGCTTTCCCTGTCAAACCTTGCCTGCTTTTGTGTTAGCTTTCCTCATCCTTTTCCAAGAGATTATAGGCCATGTCGGGAAACCGTTTCGGAACGTTATTTCAGTACCATAGCTGGGGCGAAAGCCACGGTCCAGCGATCGGCTGCGTTGTTGACGGCGTGCCGCCGCGCCTCGCACTGAGCGAAGCCGACATCCAGCCTTTCCTCGACAAACGTAAACCGGGTCAGAGCCGCTTCACCACCCAGCGTCAGGAAGCCGACGAAGTCAAAATCCTGTCCGGCGTGTTCGAGGGCCAGACCACAGGCACACCGATCAGCCTGATCATTGAAAACACTGACGCAAAATCAAAAGACTACAGCGATATCAAAGATAAATTCCGCCCTGGCCACGCCGACTACACTTACCACGCCAAATATGGCATCCGCGATTATCGTGGCGGCGGACGTTCATCGGCACGCGAAACAGCAATGCGTGTGGCGGCGGGTGCGATTGCGCGTAAGATTGTCCCCGGCATTCATATCCGCGCCGCCGTGGTCCAGATCGGCCCTCATAAAATTGACCGCAGCCGTTGGGATTGGGCCGCAGTCGATAACAACGCATTCTTCTCACCTGACACAGGTGTAATTGCGCAATGGGAAGAATTCCTCGACAGCCGCCGCAAGGCCGGGTCAAGCGCCGGGGCAATTGTTGAAGTTGTCGCGCATGGCGTTCCCGTCGGCCTTGGTGCACCGGTCTATGACCGCCTTGATGCCGATATCGCAAAGGCCATGATGTCGATCAACGCGGTCAAGGGCGTTGAAATCGGGGCAGGGTTTGAATCCGTCCTGCTCGGCGGGGAGGAAAATGCCGATGAAATCCGCATGACCCCTGACGGCAAGCCCCATTTCCTCAGCAATAATGCCGGTGGCATCCTGGGCGGGATATCAACGGGGCAGGATATCGTCTGCCGCATGGTTTTCAAACCGACCAGCTCTATATTAACCTCGAAACAAACCATCGACACCCATGGTCACGAAACCGAAATCATCACTAAGGGCCGGCACGATCCCTGCGTTGGCATTCGCGGCGTTCCGATTGCCGAAGCGATGATGGCCTGCGTTCTGGCGGATCACTGGCTGCGACACAAGGCCCAGTGCCTTTAAACCGAATAAAAAGGAAATAGAGAATGTTTGAGCGCCGCACGCGTAAACCGGAACAAGACCGCCGCTCCAGGGGTTTTCATCCCCTTCGCTTTCTCTGGCGCATGTTCAAACGCGCCAGCACAATCATAGGCGCGATCCTCCTGTTCAGCGTCCTCATCAGCCTGCTGGCCTCAAACCCGGCGGTAAAGCAGGAGGAGCTGCCCCAGAAACTGATCCTCGTCCTGCAACTTAAAGACGGACTGACGGAAGAACCGATGGACGGCAGCCTGCTGGAGAGTATTCAGAATTTTGGCGAACCGCATCAGACCGTGCAGGCCATCATCACCACACTGGACCGTGCCGCAACGGATAAGCGCGTGGCCGGGATTGCGTTTAATATCAAGGGCGGTGAATTCGGCACAGCCAATGTTCAGGAAATCCGCGCCGCCGTAAAACGTTTCCGCGCCAGCGGCAAACCCGCCTGGGCCTACAGCCCGTCCTACGAGGAAGCAGGCGGAACGATGGGAGCCTATTACCTCGCCGCCGCCTTCGATCAGATATGGATGCAGCCGGTGGGCTTTGTCGGCCTTCCCGGTTATGACGCGGAAATGCCTTTCGTTGCCGACGCTTTGAAAAAGATCGGGCTGCAGCCGCAATTCTTTCAGCGCAAGGAATATAAAAGCGTGATGGAGAATATGTCACGCGCCGATATGTCGCCGGAAAACCGGGAAATGACGACATCGCTCCTGACCGACATCACGGCGACGATGGTTCGTGAGATTGCCGCCGACAGAAAACTCCTGCCAGAAAATATTTCCAGGGACATCGATATCGGAGTCTTCACGGATAAGGAAGCGCTGGCGGCGCGTCTGGTGGACAGGGTGGATTATTCCGATGTGCTGGTCTCGACAATGCGTCAATCCCTTGGTGCGAAGCTGGACGATGAAAAATCCGTTCCGCTGGTTGAATTCGCCGATTACCAGGCCACGGAACCGGAGAAACATACAGGGCCGAAAGTCGGCATTATCTCCGCTATTGGGGAAATCATTGCCGACGATAATGGCGGCGGCATCGGCAAAACCGTCGTCACCCCTGAAAAAATATCCGAAGCATTCCAGAGTGCGATTGACGACAAGGACGTAAAGGCCGTCGTCTTCCGTATCGCCAGCCCCGGCGGATCACCCACAGCGTCCGAAACCATCCGCCGCGCCGTCCAGAAAACGGTCGCCGCGGGTAAGCCGGTCATCGTTTCCATGGGGTCAATGGCCGGATCGGGTGGATACTGGATCGCCACCGATGCGACGCGAATCTACGCCTTGCCCGCAACGCTCACCGGATCGATCGGTGTGGCGGGGGGCAAGATGGATTTCTCGGAATTGATGAAGAAGCTTGAGGTGAACTGGGACGGCGTACAGATCGGCAAGAATGCCGACATGTATTCCATGACCAAACCGTTTTCTGAATCAGGCACCGAACGTATGAACGCAGTCATGGATTCGATCTATGCCGCCTTTATTGATCGCGTGGCAAAAGGCCGGAAACTCACGCCCGAAACAGTTGAGAAAATCGCCAAAGGCCGTGTCTGGACCGGATCGCAGGGACTGGCCAACGGCCTTGTTGATGAACTTGGCGGAATGGATGCCGCCCTCGATCACGTGGCGAAACTCCTCGGCGTCGCCAATCGCTCAGGGCTGGATATCGTTGAGCTTCCCAAGCCTAAATCCACTTTTGGCCAGATCATGGACCTGATGAACATTAAAACTGCAATGGGCTGGATCAGCCACGTGGCGATGGATTTCATCAGTGAAAAGGTGAAGCAGGCGAGTGTTGTGAAGGTGAGAACGTTTGATCCTGTATTAAACCAGAAACTCTAACCCCATTGTCTGCCGGTGAAGGCTGAGAGATGGTTATAAGAATTTATTTATCCTCAAACAACTCGTCCAGCCGTCCGATCAGTGCCGAGGCCAGTTCATCCGCATCGGCGATCGTAATCGCCTTTTTGTAATACCGCGTCACATCATGGCCAATTCCGATGGCGGTCAGTTCCACATTCGATGCCGTTTCAATCCATGAAATTACATTGCGCAGATCCTGTTCCAGCACGTTCGAAGGGTTCACCGACAATGTCGAGTCATCCACCGGTGCGCCGTCTGAAATAACCATCATTATCTTGCGCTGCTCGGGCCGCTTGGCGATCCGGTTATGCGCCCACACCAAGGCCTCACCGTCGATATTCTCTTTTAGCAAACCTTCCTTCAGCATCAGGCCCAGATTTTTATGCGTCCGCCGCCACGGTGCATCCGCCGCCTTGTAAATAATATGCCGTAGATCGTTCAGCCGTCCAGGGTGGGGTGTCCGGCCATTCTGTACCCATAATTCCCGCGACTTGCCACCCTTCCACGCCCGAGTGGTAAAGCCGAGGATTTCAACTTTCACCGCGCAACGCTCCAGCGTCCGCGCCAGGATATCCGTACACATCGCCGCAATCGCAATCGGGCGGCCGCGCATCGACCCGGAATTGTCGATCAACAGTGTCACAACCGTATCGCGGAAATCCGTTTCCCGTTCCTGCTTGAACGACAAGGGCACACTCGGGTTTGCAACGATACGGGCGAGGCGGGCGGCATCCAGCATGCCTTCCTCCATATCGAACTGCCAGCTGCGTTGCTGTCGCGCCATCAGCTTCCGTTGCAGGCGGTTGGCCAGCTTGGTGACGATGCCCTGCACATTGGCCATTTGCTGGTCCAGCATCTGGCGCAGACGCTCCAGCTCCTCCGGCTCGGCCAGTTCGAATGCATCGACAACCTCATCGAACACATTGGTGTAAATCGTATACGGGTTGTCCGGCCCCGGAATATAACCGTCCTGCGGCCTGCGCCGTGTCGCGCCTGCGTCCTCGCCGTCCTGATCACCGGGGGTGGCCTGCATGTCCATATCTTCGGACCCGACTTCAGAATCCTGTCCCGTGCTGTCGTCGTCCATATCCTCGGCGCTCGACCCGCCCATGCCGTCAGGGGTATCGTCCTCCCCGGACTGGTCCGGGTTTCCGCCATCAGGTTCTTCTTCCTTCTGCGCGTCGTCGGAATCATTCTCCGGGTCGCTCTCGGGCGGTTGGCCGCCGAACGGCATATTCAGGTCATTGATAATCTGGCGCGACAGCTGGGAGAACAGCTTCTGGTCGTTGATTGCGGATTTCAGTTTTTCAAGACCCTCCGCCCCGAGTTTCTCCATCACTTCGGGTCGCCACAGCGCCGCCAGTTTTTCCGCGGTCGGAGGCAATGTTTCACCCGTCATTGCCTCATGCGCCAGAACATGCAGGGCATCGGCCTGGTTGGTTTCTTCCTGCTTTGTCACGCCGGTATAGCCAAGGCGGCGGCATTGGTCCTCCAGCATAGCGGAGATATTATCCGCAACACCCTTCATCGTCGTCGCCCCGATTGCCTCGACCCGCGCCTGTTCCAGCGCATCAAACGCGGCCTGTGCCGTCAGATCCATGGGCGTATTGACGCGGTGCAGCCGGGCATCATGATGACGGATGTGCAGCGCCCGCACATCCGATTGCCCGCGCGTCAGGGTTTTGCTGCCCTCCGAGAATTCTGCATCGGGCAGGGGCAGGCGGGTTTTGCCCTTGGGCAGGGACAGATTGCGTGCGCTGCCCTCCGCCGGTGTAAATGAAACCTCGGCATCCGATTGCCCCGCCATCGCCCGCAATGTCGCGGCTGTGGCGGATTTAAAGCGTTCCAGCTGGCTTGATTTATCGTTTTTCATTAATTCAGCGGTGAACGTGGTCCGTTATCACCGAGGTCGATGCCGAAACAACGCTGGTAATATTCCGCCACCGTCGGACGTTCCGCTTCATCGCATTTGTTCAAGAAGCTCAGGCGGAAGGCCAGATCGCGGTCCTTGAAAATCTGGGTATTCTCGGCCCAGGTGATAACGGTGCGGGGTGACATGACGGTGGAGAGGTCACCGTTTATAAAACCCTGCCGCGTCAGGTCGGCCATGCGGACCATGCTGCTCAGGTCTTTTTTCCCTGCATCTGAATCAAAGGCGGGAATTTTGGCCAGCACAATGGCAACCTCATCATCATGATGCAGGTAGTTCAGTGTGGTAACAATGTTCCAACGATCCATCTGACCCTGGTTGATCTGTTGTGTCCCGTGATAAAGCCCGGTGGTGTCGCCAAGGCCGACTGTATTGGCTGTCGAGAACAGGCGGAAGGCAGGGTGGGGGTGGATCACCGTGTTCTGGTCCAGCAAGGTCAGGCGCCCTTCGGCCTCCAGCACACGCTGGATGACAAACATGACATCCGGGCGGCCCGCATCATATTCATCGAATACCAGCGCCACCGGGTTTTGCAATGCCCAGGGCAGCATGCCCTGTTTGTATTCTGTGATCTGTTTGCCATCCTTCAGCACGATCATATCCTTGCCGAGGAGATCGAGGCGCGAGACATGGGAATCGAGATTGATGCGGACGCAGGGCCAGTTGAGGCGCGCCGCAACCTGTTCGATATGCGTCGATTTTCCCGTACCGTGATAACCCTGCACCATGACACGTCGGTTGAACGCGAAGCCGGCGAGGATCGCCATCGTCGTGTCGTGATCGAACTGATACGTTTTGTCGATGGCCGGTACGTTGCCGTGCCCTTCCGAAAATCCCGGAACTTCCCAATCGGAATCGATGCCGAAGGTTTCGCGAACATTGAATTTCTTGTCCGGGATTGTGGTGTGTTTCGGGCTGTTGGCGGTCAGGTGATTCAGGTCGGGGGCTTGAGTCATCGCAATGGCTTTCTGGTTACTGCAAATACAGAAGAATAGTAGGGGGTTTAAGGCCCTTTGTCATCCGTCAGCGATACCAATTATCACCACGTTATTCCGGCAAAAGGGCTGATTCAGTCCTTATATTCGGAATCATACTTCTCGTGCGCCAGTTTCAGGATCGTATAAGCCATGTTGATATTCTTGATCATGTCCTCGGCCTTCGGATCGTCGTGGTTTACATCGGGGTGGTATTTCTTCACAAGTTCCTTGTAACGCGTTTTCACCACCGTGATGTTCAGCGGCGGTTGCAGGTTCATGATCGCCATCGCCTGCATCTCCGGCGTAGCCTGGATCGCAGGGTCGTTAGAGAAGCGGAAGCCCGCGCCCTTATGCGCATCATCCGGTTCTTCCTCGGTGAAATACTGGGTCTTCCACGCGGCGCGTTTCAATTTCTCTTCGATATTCCCGGCATCGAAACGGCGTGTCGGGCGGTCCCACAGGAAGCTGCGGCTGATATGGTCTTCAATATCGCTCTGGTTCATGCCGGAGAAGAAATCCCACGCCTTGTTGTATTCGGTGATGTGGTCGGCGCAGAACCAGTAATAATCCTTCAGCCCGCGGTCCTTCGGCGCCTTGTGCGGGGCCTCGGCGGTGCAGCCGGGCATGTCGCAATGCCGGGTCCGGACGGTTTTCTTTCCATCGTCGGCAAATTCGGGTGATTTCGGTTTCAGGTGGATTCTTGGCATGGTTCTCTTATTATGAAGGCCTCGGGCCAAACTCTCAAGGGATTGACATATATAAAATGACGCAAATGGAAGAGATTATTCGCAGAAAACTTACCGAATCCTTGAACCCTGTGCGGCTGGAAGTCGTTAATCAGAGTCATCTCCATGCCGGCCATGCCGGAGACGATGGATCAGGCGAATCACATTTTCATGTTGTGGTTGTATCGCATGTCCTGTCCGCTTTATCGCGTGTTGAAGGGCAACGGCGAATTTATAGCATTCTGGCAGAGGAGCTAAAAACCCGAATTCATGCCTTATCAATCAATATTTTAAAGGATTAGCTAATTTTTAGAATGGTGGTGAAAAAATTTCTATAGCCATTAAATGCACACTTAAGAGTTGTGTTTTATACAAAAGAGTACAATAATGGTTGCTATGGTCATGTATTACATACATGAGAAATACAACTTATTAGTGTGGGGTTAAGGATGGGAAGTTCAGGACTGCAATTCAAAGGCAACATGATCGATCAGGAAGAAGGTGAGCGGGAGGATATTCCCGCAGCACCCTGGTCAGCCGTAACATCACCGTTCGCGGTCGCCGGACATCGGTCCGCCTGGAGCCGGAAATGTGGACAGCCCTGCGTGACATCTCCAAGCGTGAACAATGCCGGATTCATGATATTTGCTCTCTGATCGACCTGCGCAAAAATCCGCGCACATCGCTGACGGCGGCGATCCGGGTTTTCCTGATGCTTTACTACCGCGCCGCCTCGACAGACGAAGGCCATATCCGCGCCCGTCACGGGAATTTCAGGAATATGCTGGAGCGTGCAAGACTGCCGCAGGGGGAAGCGGTGCAGGTCTCACCGAAAATCTTCGCCGCGGTGTCGAATATGCGTGCTGGCTAGGCACACCGGCTTAGCCAGCATTCTAACGAAAACCATGACCTTCTCCGGGGTCATGGTTTCTGTTTCTGAGGGGGGGTACTTAGGCCGCGCGTCCCATGGCCAGGAATTTCTGGCGGCGGGATTGTTTCAGGGCCTCGTCATCCCATGGGATCATCTGGTCGAGGCCGGAATTGATCTGCTTGGCGACGCTTTCGATGGTCAGTTCGCGGGCGCGGTGCGCACCGCCGATCGGCTCGGCGATAATTCCGTCGATCAGTTTCAGTCCGAGCATATCCTCGGCGGTAAGTTTCAGGGCGGTGGCCGCGTCATTGGCGTTATCGGCGCTGCGCCACAGGATGGAGGCGCAACCCTCCGGCGAGATAACCGAATAGATTGAATGCTCAAGCATATAAACTTTGTCTGCCGTCGCAATCGCAATCGCGCCGCCCGATCCGCCTTCGCCGATAATGACGGAGACGATAGGGGCCTTGGTGCGCAGGCAGGTCTCGATCGATTTCGCAATCGCTTCTGCCTGACCGCGTTCTTCCGCGCCGACGCCCGGATAAGCACCGGCGGTGTCGACAAGGGTGATGACGGGCAGCTGGAACTGCGTCGCCATGTCGAGCAGGCGCTGCGCCTTGCGATAGCCTTCAGGGCGAGCCATGCCAAAATTGTGACGGATGCGTGTTTCGGTGTCGTGACCTTTTTCGTGACCCATGATGACAACCGAACGGCCCTTGAAGCGACCGAGTCCTCCGATCAGCGCCTTGTCTTCCGCAAAGCGGCGATCACCGGCAAGAGGCGTGAAGTCTTCAATCATGCCGCGCACATAATCGAGGAAATGCGGGCGGTCCTGATGACGCGCGACTTGCACCTTCTGTACAGGCGTAAGTTTGTTGTAGGTCTGTTGCAGAAGCTTGTCGGCCTTCTGCTGCATGCGGCGGATTTCTTCGGTGATGTTGAGCGTGGAATCGCTGCCGACATTGCGAAGTTCGGCAATCTTGGCTTCCAGTTCAAGGATCGGTTTTTCGAATTCCAGCTTACTCATGGAGTCACAATCTGTTGTTTGAAACGGAGGCTATTCATAGCAAATAAGGCAGACATATACAATGTCTGCCTTATTTAATTTCAATTATTCAAAGAGTTAGCTTACGCGCCAACGGCCTTTTTCGCGAGAGGATGCTTTTCCTCAACTGTTTTCTTAGCCTTGTCACCAACAATGTGGGTGTAGATTTGCGTGGTCGCAATGTCGGCATGGCCGAGCATTTTTTGAACCGAACGCAGATCAGCACCGTTGCTGAGCAGGTGAGTAGCGAAAGCGTGACGCAGAATGTGCGGGCTGACGCGGGTTGATTCGATACCGGCGTTATCGGCCAGATCTTTCAGCAGCTGGGCAAAACGCTGACGGGTCAGGTGACCGCTTTCCGATGTACGGGAAGGGAACAGCCATTGGCCTTGAGCGCCTTTGTCTTCGGTGCTGACGAACTGCTGACGCAGGTCGCTGTACTTTGCCAGCGCTTTTTGTGCTGGCTCGGACAGGGGAACCATACGCTCACGACCGCCTTTACCGGCGACCATCAGGAACTGCTTGTCATCTGAAATGGCAGACAGCGGCAGACCAACCAGTTCGGAAACGCGCAGGCCTGTGGCATACAGCATTTCAAGCAGGCAGACGAGACGGATTGAATCCGAACCACCTGAACCGGCTGCGGTTTTGATCAGGATGCTGACTTCGGACTCGGACAAAGTCTTCGGCAGTGTACGGGCCTGTTTCGGGCTTTCAATCGCGGAGGTCGGGTCGTCCTTGCGAACGTTCTCGGACACCAGGTAGCGATAGAACTGACGCAGAGCGGAGAGACGACGGGCTACCGTGCGTGTCGCGATCTGGTTCTTGTTCTGACCCTTGGTGTGAATTTTCTCACCCAGGTCTTTCAAATAGGATTTGATCTCATCCTGGGAGGAGTCAACGATTTCCTTTTTGGCTTTATCGCGCAGATACAGGCTGAAATCAGCCAGATCGCGCCAGTAAGCCTGACGGGTGTTCATTGCTGCTCCGCGCTCGGCCATGAGCATATCGAGGAACGAGTCCACGAGCGGATGAAGTTTAGGTTTCGGCATTGCCGGACGTCCAGGGCGAGCCATGGTAGATTCTCCTTTATTGTTTCAAGCTCAGGATGACTTCAACAGCCACGGCCCTTGCCTCTTCTTTTAACCCCACTGTTTCAAGACTTTTCAGCACTTCCTGAAGAACGCCCGGATGGGTCTTGGCCGGATCGTATTCCTTCAGGGCCACTGCAGCGAGAAGGACAGTCTCCCCGAGGCGATCATTTTTGGCCGCTTCACGAAGCTTGTCCACCAAGCTGTCAATAGGCATTACATAATCGTTTTCTAATGTCAAGTCAATATGTTTTTCATAAATTGCCTGATCTGCAGTGTTATGTAATGCATCGAGGCGCCCAAGTCCAGCAAAAACACTATATATTTCTATATTTTCTGCGGGTTTGGAGGACGCGAAGAGTCGCTTAAGGCTGTCTTCCGGAAAAGGTATTGATTCTGTGGGTAAATTTTCCGGAACGAGGTTTGCCAGATATAAAGTGAAATTCTCACCGCTTCGGACCGAATCGCCGCTTTGCCCTTTAAGCCAGGCATTAACCCAGCGCGCTGGTGGCGTCATTCCATTCTGCAACATAACTTTCAAACCATTCCTGACCGCGTGCGCGGAAAGATTGGCAGGATTGACGGACGGCACCCAGTTCGCAAACGGCAGCAGCGCGGTTGTCTGCTCACCTTGTAAATTCTCAAGTTGTGCGGCAACGATGCTGTTGCGCTCCGCCCCCTCGGCATCCGGTTTTAGCGCGGCGATATAACGCCCTTCAATCGAGTTGGAAGGTTCGGCATTGGCCGCGACAACGGTCGGCTGGTTCTGCTTCGCAATCTCTTCATAGACCGCGCCAAGCCCTTCATCATCAAGCAGCCCGCGTTCTGCCGCTTCATAATTGAGCCTGAGGCGCAGCCCGGCCGGGACATTCGGATCACCGGCCATGATCATCAGCGCGGGACCGGAAATCTCCGCCAGGTTGCGCAGGCCGAGACGCGAGTAATCAAACCGTCCTATGCCACGCAGCACGGCGCGTTCGATAACGCTCAGTTCCTCAAGGTCGGCAGGGGATGAAATGCTGTAGCGGTATTCCGGACGGTTAACGAGAGTGGTGAGCACCTTGCTGCCCGGCACGCTGGCAACAGGCGACGCGAACGCGGCGGCGCTGTCCTTCAGCTTCCGGACGGACTCGCTTTGTATATAAAGGCAAGCCGCATCGATCTGTGTCCAGAAGGAATCGGAATCAGGTGTTTCGGCCTTGCCGCGGTGTGCGGCGGCGGCCTCAAGACAGGCCTGCGCCGGAAGGCCGCGTGACAGCAGTGCAATAACGCCGGCGCGCGCCAAGCGGTCATGCGACGGTTCGCCTTCAATTAATGTATAGAGGTCGACGGCGTCGCTATACGCCCCCATTTCCAATAGCTTTTCAAGGCGCAGGGTAAAGATGTCATCACCGCCGGAAACCGATTTGTCGCCGCGCAGGCTCGATGTGTCGCCGTTCGACAACAGCACCCGGCGCGTCAGCCACTGAACCATGGGCAGCGTATTGCCGACCGGAAGCCGGGGCAGGAAATCCTGAACCAGTGAACGCGAGGTGCCGGTCCACATATCATCCCCCAGGCCACCCTTCAGCGGATTGGTCAGCGGCCCCAGGCTCTCCAGAGATTTCTGGTCCATCGTGGTGCCGGTTTTCGGCTGCGGCGTGTTGACGGCGGGCGGGCGGAATTTGGGCTGGATGTTATTGACATCGCCGCGCGGATCCTTCTTCTGCACTTCCGGTTTCGGGTCCTCGATCTTTCCGGACTCTTCCTGGGCTTTGACCTTTTCATCAATGGCGGAGAGCGGGGCGCCCGGCTGGCGGCCGGTCATGCGGTCTTCCGCCGCGTAGGCAAAGGTGGCGCATGTCGTGATCGACAGCAGAAGGGCAAAGCGCAGAAGGCTGTTCATCGGCGCGGACTACTGAAAGAAACGGGAATTGGGAATGGTCTTTTCAACATTACTTTGCTGAACCGGGACATCCATCATCGCCAGGTAACCGAACCCGCCCAGAACCATAAGCAGAAGGAGAAGCGGGAGCCATTTTGTAAATAGTGATTTCATCGAAAAACCTTGTCTGGTTGGATAAGTCCGGAATTCAGGGAAATGTAGCAGAGAAAGCATGGATTTCAATGTCCGGCCAATGTTCAATCCCCTGTTTTTATGTCATAAATCCGTATGAGCACGCCGCCAGACATTAATATAGTAAGACAGAAAATCGACCGTCCCATTGTCCTGGTCGGAATGATGGCCGCCGGGAAAAGCCGTCTGGGCCGTGAGCTATCGAAAACCCTGAAATTACCCTTCTTCGACACCGATAAACGGATTGAAGAAGAAGCGGACAGGACGATTGCCGGGATTTTTGAAGCCGAAGGCGAACAGGGCTTTCGCGACCGTGAAGCCCGCATGATCGCCCATGACCTGTCCGGCCAGCCGGGGGCGCGTGTGGTGTCAACCGGCGGCGGTGCCATCCTCCGTCCGGAAAGCGCAGATCTTATATTTGGGAAAACAATCTCCATCTGGCTGCGCGCCTCGGTGGAAACCATCATTGAACGCACTTCGCGGCGGACCGACCGCCCGCTTCTGAAAAACGTCGACCAGGCCAAAGTCCTGCGGGAGATGGCCGAAAGGCGCTACCCCATCTATGAAAGGGCAACCTTCGCGATCGATACCGACCATGGCGATTCCGGAATTACGCTGGATGCTATTTTGCAGAAACTGAACTCCCTTTGACCCGCTTTTTTTGCCATTCAGGCCCAGCGGTTATAACGGGGAGGGGAATATGAATCCTGTCGTTTTAAAGGTACTCTACCAACCATGAAAAAATCCGTTGATGTCGCCCTTGGCGACCGTTCTTACCAGGTTCATATTGGGGCCGGGCTTTTGCCGAAGGCGCAGGGGCTTGTTCCGCCGCTGCAGGGACGGCTGGCTTTTATTCTGACCGATGAAAATACCAAAGTTTACGGAGAAACCCTGAAGGCCGTGCTGGAACAAACTGCTTCCGCCGTTCATGTCATGCATGTGCCGCCGGGTGAGGAAACCAAATCCTTTAAATGGTTTGAAAACGTTGTCGAGTGGATGCTGGATCACCAGGTAACGCGCCAATCGATCCTGTTCGCGGTGGGCGGCGGCGTGGTCGGCGACCTCGGCGGGTTCAGCGCCGCAAGCGTTCTGCGCGGTATAGACTTCGTTCAGGTGCCGACGACCTTGCTCGCCATGGTGGATTCTTCGGTGGGCGGAAAAAGCGGAATTGATACGCGCCACGGCAAAAATCTTGTCGGCGCATTTCACCAGCCGGTCAGCGTCATTGCCGACAGTGACGCGCTGAAAACGCTGCCTGCCCGTGAAATGCGCGCAGGTTATGCCGAGGCTGTTAAACATGGCGCTCTTGGCGATGCTGCCTTCTTTGGCTGGCTTGAGGAAAATGGTGAGAAGGTTCTCGCACTCGACCCGTCCGCCCTCGCGCAATTCGTTGAAACCAATTGCAGCATCAAGGCTACCATCGTCGCTCAGGATGAAAAGGAAGCCGGACGCCGTGCGCTTTTGAACCTGGGCCATACTTTCGGTCACGCGCTGGAAAACGCTGCCGGTTATTCCGGTGTTCTGCTGCACGGCGAAGCCGTTGCGGTCGGTTGTGTCCTCGCCGCGCAATTGTCCCTGCGGCTTGGATTTTGTGATGCCGGAACGCTGGACCGCCTGCGGACCCATCTGAAATCAGCCGGTCTGCCCACAACCATCAGGGATATCGCCGGTACCGCCAGTTATGATCCGGCTGCGCTGGTCAAATCAATGTATGGCGACAAGAAAGCTGAAACTGGCGGGCTGAATTTTGTGCTGCTCAATAAAATAGGCGATGCCTTCGTGCAGCGCCGTGTGGCGGAAAGCGATGTTCTGGCCGTGCTGAACCAATCAATACAGGGGGAATAAAGTGAATAATTTTGCAGTAACCGGTGAAATTTTCGCCATTGTCGTTCTTATTATAATGTCAGCCTTTTTTGCCGGTTCGGAAACGGCGATGACGGCGGCCTCCCGCGCACGTCTTCACGGGCTGGCCCAGAAAGGCGACAAGCGGGCGCAGCAGGTCATCGACATCCGGCATCAGGGGGAGCGTATGATCGGCGCTTTGCTGATGGGAAACAGCACTGTCAACATTCTGGCCTCTTCGCTTGCTACCTCCGTCATGATTAAGTTGTTCAGCGAAGGCGGGGTTTTCTACGCCACGGCCATCATGACAGCATTGATTGTGATTTTTGCCGAGGTGATGCCGAAAACCTATGCACTTTATAATGCCGATAAAATGTCCACGGCGGTAGCCCCGATGGTCAGGCTGACCATTACTGTGTTCGCACCGTTCCTGGTGGTGATTGAGGCGATTGTGAAATTTATCCTCAACCTCTTCGGCGCAGGAATTGACCGTGTTTCCGTGGGTAACAATATCGAGGAATTGCGCGGCGCCATCGAACTTCACCAGGGTCTGGAGGAAGAGACGCAGGAGCAGCGCGCTATGCTCCACTCCATTCTCGATCTCGATGATGTCTGGGTCAGCGAAATCATGACGCACCGTCAGATGATGAAGACCATCGACCTGAACCAGCCGGTCAACGATATCGTGCAGGAAGTCCTGGACAGCCAATATACGCGCATCCCCGTTTACAAGGATTCCCCTGATAACATTATAGGCGTCATCCACGCCAAAGCGCTGCTGCGCGAATTGCAGGGGACGGGGGGCAGGGCGGAAAACGTCAATGTTGAAAAGCTGGCGCTGGAGCCGTGGTTTATTCCTGACAGCACCTCCCTGTTCGACCAGCTCCAGGCCTTCCGCGAGCGCCGTGAACATTTCGCGCTGGTTGTGGATGAATACGGCTCCCTGATGGGCGTCGTGACGCTCGAGGATATTCTCGAGGAAATCGTCGGCGACATTGACGATGAACACGATGTCGCCGTCGCCGGCGTCAGGAAGCAGCCGAACGGCAGCTACATGATCGACGGCACAGTCACCATCCGCGATCTTAACCGTGAATTCGAATGGGACTTTCCCGATGAAAACTATGCAACACTCGCAGGCTTGATCCTCTATGAGGCCGAAAAAATCCCCGAAGCCGGACAGGTCTTTAACTTCCACGGCTTCCGTTTCGACATTGTCCGCCGGCAGCGCAACCAGATCACATTGGTCCGCGTGACGCCGCCCAAAAAGGAAGATGCTGAGCAGGAGTGAGTTAATCCGTCATTGCTGTGCTATCCTCGCAATGACGGAGTATTACGGATTGACCTGCCGGATCAGGCGGTCGTAATACGCCGCTTTTTCCTCATTCCCCTGATGCTGGTAAATCATGACCAGCGCAACCTTGGACCAATAATCTCCGGGGTTCAGGTCTAGTGTTGTTTCAAGTTCCCTGATTGCCTCCGGAATATGCGGGGCGTTCGGAATGCCCTGGCGGATTGTGGCGTATTGGCTCTGGATACGCTCGGCAACACTCAGATTGTCGTCGTGATTAAACCGTATGCCCAGATACGCAAACGCCATGCTTATATGGACCGCAGGAATCATCGCAGGTGGCAGCATGTCAGGATGGGTGAGGACAATCCTGTATTGTTCTATGGCCTTATCGAATTCACCCTGTCCTATATAATAGACCGCCAGGCTGTTGCGGGCCATTTCGTTGTGCTCGCTATAGGGCAGGGCGCTTTCGATCAATGTGCCGGTATTTTGCCAGACTTTATTCTGGTCATGCGAACGCCAGGACAATGCGGCGACTATCAAAAGAGCCAGTCCGGCCAGTATAATCTCCACCCTGCGTGGCCTCTGCGGCAGGCAGGAGGCAAGCCCCAGCACAAGACCCGCCATCGGCATGTACATCCAGTGCTCGAAAATAAGGGCATCGGTTGGGAACACCACGCCAGCATTCGGTGAATAGGCAATCGCAAACCACAACAATCCCCAGCTAAGGCCGGCCCCGCGTTTCCCCCGGCCCCACACGATCTGGGCGAAGGACAGCAGGACGATCGTGGCTCCCGCCATTACCGGCCACGCGTTAAGGCTGTCGAAAAATGGATAAACCCGGTTCAGGCGAAGCCCGGTCGGCCAGAGCATGAGAGAGAAATAAACAGGCACGGTGGAGAGCGCCGTATAAATCCGATTGGGCAGGTTATCGCCGTAAATAGCCATCCATTCAGGGTCGCTATGCCCCCGTATCATAAACCCCGTGGCCTGAATAATGTAAAAGAGAATTCCAAGATAAAGAGTGCAGATAAACCAGAGTGGCGCAGTTTTTATGCAGACGCTAAACCGCAGGCGGTCCTTGCCGACCAGATAAAGCGAAATCACCGCAAGCGCCGGAAGCACAACGGCCGATTCCTTGCACCCCAGGGCGATCACGTAAAACACGCAAGTCCCAAGAACCCGCCGGAAAGAAACACCGCCCAGCAGGATAGTAACGCCCAACAAGCAAAACATCGAATGCAGCACATCGCCAAGGCCACTGATATAGGTTACAGCCTCCACATTGAGGGGATGCACGGCCCAGAGCAGCGTGGCAAAAAACGCCACCCACCGGCGCAAACCGATCTGCTGCCCCAGCCGGAAGACCAGAAACGTATTAATGACATGAATGAGAATATTCAGCCCGTGATAGGCGATAGCGGACTTGCCGAATAGTTGAAAAACAATAAACCAGAAAAACGCGAGCACCGGCCTGTAAAACCCGCCCGGCTGCCCGGCCCCCGCGAAGGTCAGCGTGCTGACCGCATCGGGCAGGGTGCTCCAGTTTCTGAGAAATGAGTTCTGTGCCACGGCCCAGACATCATCGAGGAGGAAATCGCCCGACCACGCGTTTGAATAACCCGCCATAATGACAAAGGCCAGGAGCGCATAAGGAAGCGCAACCCGGCCTTTGTCCTTGCTATGATCGTCCAGGGCCAAACCTAGGCAGCCTTGCGCAGTTTTTCCCGCATGGCTTTTGCCGCATTAACCATATGCAGCATCGCTGGTTTCACCTCGGCCCAGCCGCGGGTTTTCAGCCCGCAATCCGGGTTGACCCAGATTTGTGACGGGTCGAGAACCTGCGCCGCCTTCTGCAGCAGCGCCGCCATTTCATCCTGCGACGGAATACGCGGGGAGTGAATATCCCAGACGCCGGGTCCGATTTCGTTCGGATATTTATAAGCCACAAACGCATCGAGCAGTTTCATCTGCGAACGTGATGTCTCGATCGAAATGACATCGGCATCGAGGGCGCCAATGGAATCGATGATGTCGTTGAATTCGGAGTAGCACATATGAGTGTGGATCTGTGTTGTATCCTCAACGCCCGTGGTGCCGATCTTGAAGCTTTCCACCGCCCAGTCGAGATAGGAGTCCCAGTCCTGGCGGCGCAGCGGCAGACCCTCGCGGATCGCGGGTTCGTCAATCTGGATGATGGTAATGCCCGCTTTCTCCAGATCCTGGACCTCGTCACGGATGGCGAGGGCGATCTGTTTGCAGGTGTCGGACCGTGGCTGATCGTCACGGACGAAAGACCAGCACAGGATTGTGATCGGGCCGGTCAGCATTCCCTTCATCGGCTTGTCAGTCAGGGACTGGGCGTAGGTCGACCATTCTACCGTCATCGGTTTCGGGCGAGACACATCGCCATAAATGATCGGCGGTTTGACGCAGCGTGAGCCGTAAGACTGGACCCATCCGTTTTTGCTGAAGGTAAAGCCTGCAAGCTGTTCGCCGAAATATTCGACCATGTCGTTGCGCTCAGGTTCGCCATGGACCAGAACATCGACCCCGATTTCTTCCTGCCACTGAACGACCTGTGCGATTTCGTCCTTCATCGCCTTCAGGTAATCCGCCTCGGGCAGGGTGCCTTTTTTGTAGGCAGCACGTTCCTTGCGGATGGTGTCCGTCTGCGGGAACGATCCAATAGAGGTTGTCGGATAAGCCGGCAGGCCGAGGGCCTCTTGCTGTTTCTTCTGACGCAGATCGAAGGAGGATTTGCGCTGGCTCATATCCGGTGTGATCGCGGCCATGCGCTTTTGCACAGCGGCGTCATGAATACGCGGGGATGTTTTTCGGTCCTGCGCAACCTTGTCGCTGGCCTCAAGCGCAGATTTGATTGCGTCGCGGCCTTCATTGGCACCCTTGGCAAGTGTCGCCAGTTCGTCGAGCTTCTGCGTCGCATAGGCCATCCAGCTTTTAATCTGGTGGTCGAGCTTGTCCTCAAGCGCCAGATCGTTCGGGCTGTGCAGCATCGAACAGCTTGGCGCAACCCAGACCCGATCCTTGCCGAGTTTCGCCACGGCTTTCTCAATCACATCCAGCGAAGCCGACAGATTATTTTTCCAGATATTACGGCCATCAACAACGCCCAGCGACAAAATCTTGTCCGACGGTAAGGTCTCCAGCACTTTATCCAGTTGGCCCGGCGCACGGCGCAGATCAACGTGAATCGCATCAACCGGAAGGTTAAGGGTTGTCTCCATATTCTGGTTCAGCCCTTCGAAATAGGTGGCCAACAAAATCCTGGTGCTGCCCGCCGCCTGGGCCAGACGCGCGTAGGTGGTCTTATAAACATTTTCCACCCCGTCCCAGTCGGCGGTGGTGAGGCAAGGTTCGTCAATTTGAACCCATTCGGCGCCAAGCGCCGCAAGTTTGCCAAGGATTTCATCGTACACTGGGAGAATGGCGTCCCACAGCGCGCCCCACGGTGTTTCCCCGTCTCCCTTATATTTGCCGAGCATCAGATAGCTGATCGGCCCGAGCAGAACAGGGCGGGTTTCAATTCCCGCATCCTTGGCTTCTGAGTATTCATCAAAAATTTTCGAGGAAGACAGTTTGAATGTCTGGCCAGGAGCGAATTCAGGCACCATGTAGTGATAGTTGGTATCGAACCACTTCACCATTTCCATCGCGGATACCTGCGCGTTGCCGCGCGCCATGGCAAAATAAAGCTCCGGTGTGACCTTGGCTCCGTCCCATTTATAACGGGCCGGAACACAGCCGAACAGGGCGGACATGTCCAGCACATGATCGTAGAAGGAAAAATCATTCGACGGAATATGGTTCAGTCCGGCTTTCTTCTGCAGATTCCAGTGGCGCATGCGCAGATCGGCAGCAGTTTTTTGCAGGTCGGCAAGACCCGACGCACCCTTCCAGTAAGCCTCAACGGCCTTCTTCAGTTCGCGGTCCGCGCCAACGCGCGGATAGCCAAGATTTGTTGATAAAACCATAATATAGCCCTCTTTCCTATAAATAATGCAGTGCATTATATATAAAAATCCGCACGCGTACATGCTCTTCTGATGGTTGTTATATTATGTCAGTCCTGAAATGGTTATCCGCCCATATGTCCGACCTTCGCCACGCTCTCCGTGTCGGGGTTGCGGCCATCTTCTCACTGGCCATCGTTCATGCCCTGCACCTGACGCAAGGCTATTGGACAATCCTTACTGCTGTCCTGGTGGTGCAGAGCAGTGTCGGCGGCTCGATGAAATTCGCCATTGACCGGATGATCGGTACAGTCGGCGGGGCGGTCTACGGCGCTGTGATCGCGGCTTTCATGCCGCATGATCACGGAATGGCGCAATATATAACCCTGCTGATCGGGGTTATGCCTCCTGCCGTGCTCGCCTCGATCAACCCCAGTTTCCGCATTGCCCCAGTCACCGTCGTTATCGTGTTGTTCAGCACGGCGGCACAGGAAATAAACGTCTTTATGTATGCGGTGGAGCGTGTGCTGGAAATCGGCTTGGGCAGTATCCTTGGCCTTGCCGTATCGCTGGTCATTTTACCGGCCAGGGCCCATGGCATTATCATGGCCCAGGCGGCGTCTATTTTGGGCCTCTATGCAGGCCTCCTCAATGACCTCTCCGGCGGGGCGGAGCGGAGCCTGATCGGCGCGCAGATGGATAAAATCCGTGCCGCCATCACTAAAATTGAAACCGTCGCAGATGAGGCGAAGCGGGAACGCAAAACGTATGTAACCGGCGAACCCGACCCCGATCCTCTGCTGCGCAATCTCCGCCGCCTGCGCCATGATCTTGTAATGTTCAGCCGCGCGGTGACGCAGGCTCTGCCATCCCCCGCCGCCGAACGCCTTCAGCCCTATATCCGCAATGTCTCCGACGCCGCCCAGCAATCAATGCGCGATGCTATCGGTGCCTTATCCACGCGTTCGGCGATGAAGCCGATTACTGCCTTTGATGAAGCTTTGGCGGCTTATAACGGCGAAGTCTCCGCCATACGCGCAGATCACATCCTGCGCGAATTGCCGGTCAATACCGTCAGCCGTCTCTTCACATTGGGGTTCGTTCTCGACCAGTTGCACCAGAACCTTAGCGATCTTGTCGACCGCATCGGTGAGTTCGAGCAGAAGGCGAAAGGTATTACGGTGTAATTCCAGCAGCCTGGCACGCATCGATCGTCAGGTCTGCCCGGTTCAGCGTATAGAAGTGCAGGTGATCAACGCCGTGGCTGCAAAGGTCACGGATCTGCTCGACCAGCAGTTCATGTCCAATGCGGCGCACTTCATCAGCATCCTGGATGTTTTCAAATTTAGCGCGCAGCCAGTCTGGGATAGAGGCCTGGCATGTGCCCGCAACCTTGCACACACGGTTGAAATCGCTGATGGGGAGGAGGCCGGGAATGATCGGCGTGGTAATTCCAGCTGCAATCGCTCTGTCGCGGAAAGTATAAAAATTCTTGTTGTCGAAAAAGAACTGCGTAATCGCACGGTCGGCCCCGGCATCGCATTTGCGTTTCAGGAAAGCAATATCGCTATCCAGATCGGCAGCGTCCGGGTGTTTCTCCGGGTAGGCTGCAACTGAAATTTCAAAATCATGCAGGCCCTTAAGCCCGTCCACCAGTTCATTGGCGTAATGGTAATAACTGCTATCGCTGTAGACCAGAGGCGCATCAGCCGCAGGAATATCACCGCGCAGCGCAACGATATGTCTGACGCCCGAATCCCACAATTTATGAGCAATCTCGGCGATGCCGTCTTTCATCGTATTGACGCAGGTCAGGTGCGCCGCAGTATTGATGCCCGTCCTGCGCTGCATTTCCGCCGCTGTATCAATGGTCCAGTCGCGTGTCGAACCGCCCGCGCCATAGGTCACAGTCATGAAGGCGGGCTTCAGAATGGACAGCTTATCCACCTGTTCCCAGAAATGGGCTTTCCCGGCATCGGTTTTGGGCGGAAAGAATTCAAGGCTGATTTTCGGACGGTCGGTCATTCTTAATCTCATTTTTCAACCCGTCCCGCACAGGGAGGGGCCGGTTTAAAAACGCGGTAATGCCATGCCTATTAATTGTCATGCATTTAATATTCGGCCCCCCGCCTGAGCGGGGGGCCATTAAAATTTATTTATTCAATCTTGCCGTGACATTGTTTAAATTTTTTGCCCGATCCGCAAGGGCATTCCGCATTACGCGGAACATTGCTCCAGGTTCTGGAATCTGCCGGATCGAAGGCAACATTGCGTACGGGGGCGGCAGATGATGTTTCCGGCGCAGCGCCCACGCCCGTTCCCATCATGGCCGGGTCAGTGCGGGTTTCCTGCATCTTGGACTGGTCGGGACCGCGTCCAAGGAAAGCATCTTCCATGCCTTCCGGGCTGCTCATATCCAGCAGGCTGAGAGTCTGTGTCACGCTTTCACGAAGGTGCAGCAGGAGGAGTTCGAACATCGCGAACGCTTCCGACTTATATTCATTCAGAGGATCGCGCTGGCCATAGGCCCGCAGGTTTATCCCCTGCCGTAGGTGATCGAGGTTGAGCAGATGCTCTTTCCAGTGCTGGTCAAGAAGCTGCAGGATGAAAGCTTTTTCCATCTGGCGGAACGTCTTCGGTCCGGCATTGGCGGCTTTACCGGCCATTTTGCGGTCGGATTCGTCGATGATGCGCTTGGTGATTTCCGCATCGGCGATGCCTTCTTCCTTCGCCCAGTCCTCAA
Organism: Micavibrio sp.; assembly: GCA_028290825.1. GTDB lineage: Bacteria > Pseudomonadota > Alphaproteobacteria > Micavibrionales > Micavibrionaceae > Micavibrio. The sequence goes on along the minus strand of JAQGJB010000100.1, from coordinate 42,687 downwards.
TCGGTAACTGGAGGGCCAGTACGCGGAGAATCTCCCCTTTCAGTCCGGCCGTGTCCCATTGATCCGCATAGCTGTGTTCAGGCATGAACTTTGCAACCATTTCTTCGATCACTTCATGACGCATGTCGGTGACCAGTTCCTCGATGGAATCCGCCGCCATGATTTCACGGCGCTGTTCGTAAATCACTTTACGCTGGTCGTTCATCACGTTGTCGAATTTCAGGAGGTTTTTACGAATTTCAAAGTTCATCGCTTCGACACGCGCCTGCGCACGCTCAAGCGCTTTTGAAATCCATGGGTGAACGAGGGCTTCGCCTTCGCGCAGGCCGATGGTTTTGTTGCCGAGCAATGCTTCCATCTTCTCCGCACCGAAAATCCGCATCAGGTCATCGTCCAGGGACAGGAAGAAGATCGACGCACCCGGATCACCCTGACGGCCGGAACGGCCACGCAGCTGGTTATCGATCCGGCGGGATTCGTGACGCTCGGTCCCGACGATATAAAGACCACCGGCTTCGCGCACAATTTCACGATCGCGGGCAATTTCCGCCTTGATCAGTTCGATGCGCTTTTCACGCTCAACCTCGGTCAGGTCGGCGGGAATCTCGCGTTCGACACGCATTTCTAAATTGCCGCCCAGCTGAATATCCGTACCCCGGCCAGCCATGTTGGTGGCGATGGTAACGGCGCCCGGACGACCGGCCTGGGCAACAATATGTGCCTCCTGTTCGTGGTAACGCGCGTTCAGAACATTGTGCGGTATCTTCGCCTGTTCCAGACGTTTGGCGAGGCTTTCCGATTTCTCAATCGATACCGTGCCGACGAGGACAGGTTGTTTCCGCGCCATACAGTCACGAATGACCTCAATCACCGCATCTTCTTTTTCACGCAGCGATTTATAAATCTTGTCGTTATGATCGATACGGGTGATGGCGCGGTTGGTTGGAATTTCCACCACGGCCAGACGGTAGATCTCCATAAACTCCGCCGCTTCGGTCATCGCCGTACCGGTCATCCCCGCCAGTTTTGGGTAAAGGCGGAAATAGTTCTGGAACGTGATCGAGGCGAGTGTCTGGTTCTCGTTCTGGATCTTCACGCCTTCTTTGGCTTCAAGCGCCTGATGCAGGCCTTCGGAATAACGGCGGCCCTCCATCATACGTCCGGTGAATTCGTCGATGATGACGACTTTGTCATCCTTCACGATGTAGTCTTTATCCAGCGAGAACAGCTTGTGCGCGCGCAGGGCCTGGTTCACATGGTGGACCAGGCCGATATTATGCGCGTCATACAAATGACCTTCCAGCAACAGGCCGGATTCACGCAGCAACTGGTCGATGTGCTCCTGACCGGCTTCGGACAGGCTGACATTGCGCTGTTTTTCATCCAGCTCGAAATCTTCCGCGATCAGTTTCGGGATCAGCCTGTTGACCGCGATATACATCTCCGCCGCGTCTTCCGCCGGGCCGGAAATGATCAGTGGCGTACGCGCTTCATCCACCAGAATGGAGTCAACTTCATCGACGATGGCGAAGTTGAACGGACGCTGCACGATTGCATCGTCGCGGTACTTCATGTTGTCGCGCAGGTAATCGAAACCGAATTCGTTGTTGGTGCCGTAGGTGATATCCGCCTGATACGCAGCCTTGCGGTTTTCGTCCTTCAGGTCATGCGTGATGCAGCCAACGGTGAGGCCGAGAAAATTATAAACCTGACCCATCCAGGCCGCATCGCGTTTTGCAAGGTAATCGTTGACCGTAACCACGTGCACACCCTTGCCGCTGATCGCGTTCAGGTAGACGGGCAGGGTGCCGACCAGGGTTTTACCCTCACCGGTTTTCATTTCGGCAATCTTGCCTTGGTGCAGGGTGATGCCGCCGATCAGCTGCACATCGAATGCGCGCAGGCCGAGCGTGCGGCGGGCCGCTTCTCGCACAACTGCAAAAGCATCATGCAGGATATCGTCGAGGGTTGCTCCCTCCGCCAGTTGCTTTCTGAATACATCCGTCATCTTGCGGAGTTCAGCATCGGTCATTTCCGCATATTTCGGCTCAAGCGCATTGATCGGCGCGATATGGCGGTTGACCGCTTTGAGGGAGCGTTCGTTACTGGTACCAAAAATCTTCTGGGCGAGGGCGAGCAACATGAAATCCTTAGTCTTCTGAGCGGGGTTCCGGGCTATATTATGCGAATGTCTGATATAAGTCTTAAACCCCGCCGCGTCAATTGATTCAGGGCTATAAATCACTGTGATTCCACTGGAAAACCTCAAATTTTGCCTTGTTTTGGCCATTCTGTTCCTTATTCTAGGAGGCTGATACTGATTCTATTTCTTTTCACATGACTGGAGCTACCCGACCATGACATTCAAACACACAACCATTGCTCTCGCTTTCGTCAGCGTGATCGCTCTCGGCGCCGCCCAGGGCTGGGCCGCTGACGCGCCGAAAGATGCTGCTCCGGCTGCCGCAGCTGCAGCCCCTGCAACTATCAATCAGGATCCTGTTGTCGCAAAAATCGGTAAGGATGAAATCAAGCGCAGCGAAGTATTCGGCCTGATTACAACCCTGCCTGACCAGGTCAAGCAAATGCCGCTGGATCAGTTGTTCCCGCTGGCCCTCGACCAGGTCATCAACAACAAGATCGTTGGCGAGAAAGCTGAAAAGGCGAAACTCGAAGGCGACCCTGAAGTTGCAAAACTGACCGAACAGGCAAAATCGCAGATCATCCGGAATGTTTACGTCGAACATGAACTCGGCAAAATGATCACCGAGGCCGATCTGAAAAAAGCCTACGACAAGGCCGTCGCGGCAATGCCGAAAGAAGAAGTTCACGCCCGCCATATCCTCGTGAAGGATGAGGCGACAGCCAAGGATATCATCAAGAAACTGGACGGCGGCGCGAAGTTTGAAGACCTGGCGTCCCAAAGCACCGATGGCCCGACCGCAAAGAACGGTGGCGACCTCGGTTACTTCAACAAAACCCAGATGGTTCCTGAATTTGCCGATGCCGCGTTCAAACTGAAACCCGGCAGCTACAGCAAAGACCCGATCAAGACGCAGTTCGGCTACCATGTCATTAAAGTTGAAGACAAACGTCCGATCACCCCGCCGAAATTCGAAGATGTTAAAGCGCAACTGGACGCACAGGTTCGCCGTGAGAAACTCGGCACTTTGCTTGAGAAATGGCAGAAAGACGCCAGCATCACCAAATTTGATATTAATGGTGCTCCGGTAAAAGAAACCAAGAAAAACTAAATATTTATAATCCTGAAAAAGCCGCAGGCGAAAGTCTGCGGCTTTTCTACTTATTCCTCATCTCACCGTCATTCGGCGAAGGCCCATAATCGGGATATTTGTTATTTTTCCAAAAATGTTTAAATATCGTAACTATGGATTCCGGCCTTCGCCGGGATGACGACATGAGTTTTTTAAAGCAATGAGCTGCCACGAATCCCTCGAACAACCAAAGCCGGTACAGGCGAAAGACCTGCCGATCATTCTGGTCGCGGCTGTGGCGTTGATCGAGCCGGCCGGGCGTGTGCTGCTGGCCCAACGTCCGCCGGGTAAATCCATGGCGGGTCTCTGGGAATTCCCCGGCGGTAAAGTGGATAAGGGGGAGGTTCCCGAATTCGCCCTGATGCGCGAGCTTGAAGAAGAACTTGGCATTGAAACCCGCCCGACCTGTTATTCCCCGGTCGGCTTCGCCTCGCACAGCTATGAAAATTTTCACCTCCTTATGCCGCTTTTCGCCTGCCGCATGTGGAAGGGCAGGGTCACCGCGCGCGAAGGGCAGGTTTTCAAATGGCTCTACCCGCGCGAAATGTTTTCCATCGAAATGCCCGCCGCCGACATCCCCCTGATCCACCAGCTGGAGGCGATGATTTAAATGGCCACCACTATCTACGACCTCCGCTCTTTCTACGAATGCCGCAAGGGCCATATCGTCCAGCCTCTGCTGCAAAATAAAATCCTCTCCATCTGGCCCGATGCCCCGGGCCTGCGCATGCTCGGGTGTGGCTATGCTGTTCCTTTCCTCGATCCGTATCTGGCTTCCGCAGAACGCGTCATTGCCGTGATGCCGCCACGTTCCGGCGTTCACGCGTGGACGCCGGACGGCAGGAATCACGCTGTTCTGGCTGCGGAAACCGAGCTTCCCATCGAAACAGAATCCGTTGACCGCATTCTGCTGATGCACGGCCTGGAACACAGCCACGCCATGGGTCCGTATCTGCAGGAGCTCTGGCGAGTCCTTAAAAGTACGGGGCGTATCCTCATTGTCACGCCAAACCGTCTGGGCCTGTGGGCGCGGGCAGAATGGTCGCCCTTCGGTCACGGCACACCGTTTTCCGGGTCGCAACTCTCCCACGCCTTGCGGGAAAACCTCTTCGTCATCGAACGCACCGAACGCGCTTTGTACGTCCCGCCATTCCGGTCTTCCTTTCTGCTGCGCAGTTCGCTGCCGCTCGAAAAAATCGGCCCGAAATTTATGCGCGGCATGGCGGGCGTCCTTCTGGTCGAGGCCAGCAAGCAGCTTTACGGCGGCGTCCTAGCCCAGGGAAATGCCCGCATCACCAACGGTCGCCGCCGCGTCCTGGTGGCCAGCACAGCCCCCGGAACCGGAAAAACCTTTTAAAACCGCATTAATCACGCGCTTCCCTTTTTCCGGGCCTTTGACTATACTCCCCCGCATTATGACCCGGACAATGAACGACATTCGCAAGGACATCGACACCGTCGATCAGCAGATTCATGATCTGCTGATGAAGCGGGCAGGGCTTGCGCTCGAAGTCGGCGCCGAGAAAAAGAAGAACGACCTGCCGATGATCCAGCCGGATCGCGAGGCGTCAAAAATCCGCAGCATCCTGTCCCGTCATTCCGGCGACCTGCCGCAGAATCTGATCGTCCGCCTCTGGCGCGAAATGATCGGCGCGGCCAGCATCCTGCAAACCAGGATGAAAGTCGCCGTCGTCGCCCCGGCCCAGAACGCGCGTGAACACTGGGACATGGCTCGCGATTATTTCGGCTCCGTCATCCCGATGCAGGACATGGCCAACCCGCTGGTCGCGATTTCCGCTCTGCGTGAAGGTGATGTCAACTTCGCCGTCCTGCCTTGGCCAGAAGACGGCGTTGAAAACCCGTGGTGGTGCCATATGACCGGCAACGACACGACCCAGAACGTCCAGATTGTCGTTAGCCTCCCTTATATTGTCAGCGCAGGACAGGGACAGCCCGAATATCGCGCCGTCATCCTGTCCAAAGCCCTTTTCAAGGACAGCGGTTCCGATAATAGCTTCATTTTCCTCGACCTCGACCAGGTGGTCAGCCGCGCCCGCGTGGTAGACAAAGCCAAAGCCCTGAATTTCGACGCCCTGAGCATCAACAGCCGCAAGATCAAACCGACCCAGACCCGGTCCCAGCATTTGCTGGAGGTCGAGGGTTATGTCAGCGCCGACGACCCGCGCCTTGCCCAGCTTCTCGAAAAACTGGAAAGCCCGGACGGAAAATGCATCCTGCTCGGCGGTTATCCTCTGATCGCGGCGCAGGCAGCGCAGGCCAAGAATAAAAAAACCGCCTAGCATTTCCCCGCCATAGGGGAAGGCATAGCCGACGCGGCAATCCAGAACGGCGCGTTAACGTCGGGCAATGACGGTTAAAAAAATAGAGGTGTAAAAATGTTCAATCGTGTCTGTATCATCGGCTTCGGCCTGATCGGCTCCTCCCTTGCGCGCGGGATTGCCAAACATAACCTTGCCAAAGAAATCATCTGCGTCGACCAAAGCCGTCTCGCCTGTGACCGCGTCCTCGAACTCGGCCTCGCTGCCAAGGCGACCACTCATCCGGCTGAGGGCGTAAAGGGCGCGGACCTTGTCATTATTGCCGTTCCCGTCGGTGCCTACAGCGCCGTGATGGCCGCGATCGGGCCGCATCTGGAACCTCGTACAATCCTGACCGACGCCGGTTCCGTCAAACAATCCGTTATCGAAGCTGTCCTGCCGCACATCAACAATGACATCCGTTTCGTCCCCGGTCATCCAATTGCCGGAACCGAAAATTCCGGTCCCGATGCCGGTTTTGCCGAACTCTTCATGGGCCGCTGGAGCATTCTCACGCCGCTCCCCGACACCGACGGCGATGCGCTTCACGACGTCAAAACCCTGTGGGAGTCCCTCGGTGCAAAAGTTGAAATCATGGACCCGAAACGCCACGACCTTGTCCTCGGCATCACGTCGCATTTACCGCACTTGATTGCCTACACCGTCGTCGGCACCGCCTCCGACCTCGAAGCCCACACCAAAGACGACGTCATCAAATTCTCCGCAGGTGGTTTCCGCGACTTTACCCGGATCGCGGCTTCCGACCCCGTCATGTGGCGTGACATCTTCGTCAACAACCAGGCGGCCGTTCTTGAAATCCTGCAACGCTTCAACGAAGACCTGACCAGCCTGCAACGCGCCATCCGCAACGGCGACGGCCAGACGTTGGAAGACCTTTTCACCCGTACCCGAGAGATCCGCCGCGGTGTTATTCAGGCGAAACAGGAAGTGCCACCGGAGAAGAAGTGACGCTCGCAATGACGATGAGTTATTCTATGAGCTTTTTAGACGCAGCTTCCAGACGTTTTTCAAGCAGCGCCATCACCTCATCCGAATTCTTCCCGGCAGGAATCGCAGGCAAAAATTCAAACACAACCTTGCCCGGCTTCTTCATCCAAGACATCTTCGGCCAGAACAACCCCGTATTGAGGGCGAGGGGAACAATCGGCAATCCTGAAGCTTCCTGCATCCGTGCAATGCCGCTCTTATAAGGTTTCTCCTTCGTCGTCGTTGTCGGCTTGACCCGCGTGCCCTGCGGAAAAACCACAATAGGGCGGCCTTGGGCTTTCACACGCTGCACTTCACTCATCAGCGACTTGATCGATTGCTTCACACTCGACCGGTCAATGGCAATCGGATCGCTCTTCCTGATAAACGCACCCCATAACGGTACACGTGTCAGTTCTTTCTTCAGCACAATCGCCGGATCGGCAAACAGGATATGCATCTTGAACGTCTCATAGGCGGATTCATGCTTCGCCGCCAGCAGGAACGATCCTTCCGGCACATTTTCCCACCCACGCACTTCGTAATCGAGGCCGAGGATATGCCGCTCCAGGAAATAGACCGTCCGCACCCACAGCCGCACGATCTTCATCGCACTCTCCCGCTTCATCAGTGTGGCGGGCAGGGTGACGAACGCCATAAGCGCCGTAATGCCGAAGAACGCAAGATTGAACAAAGTTGAACGGATAAAATTCATGACTTGTCCGGCCCGACTTTATATTTCCACGGATAGACGTAGAGGCGCAGCCAGGTCAGTAGCGTTTTATTATATTCCCCGAAACTCAGCCTGATAAAATGCTTGCTGTCGTAATCGGCGGAAGTCGGTTTGATCGGATGCGTTATAATCGTATGGCGCGGCAAAGCATGCGTAAATTCCAGCCACGCACGCGGCAAATGATAATTCGATGTCACCATACGGACACTGCCCACACCCTGTTCACGCACCCATTCGCTGCTCTCCCGCGCATTCCCTTCCGTATCATTGGCGGACAGGCCCAGCACGATGCAGCAGGGAATATATTCAAAATTTGGTTTCCACAGCCGCACCAGCTGCTCGATCGTCACATGCTCATTCACGCCAGAGATAAAAAGGTAATGCGCCTTGCCAGCGGCGAGGAGGTCAAGCCCGGTATTGATCCGGTTCTGCCCGCCGGTAAGGACGATGATGGCGTCGGTCGGCTCATCAACTTTATCAGGCTTGGCAACCGTCACGCCGATCAGGAATAAAACCCAACCCATCAGCCATAGCCAGCCGACGGCAACCACAGCAACCGCGACAAACTTCGCCAGTTTTTTTGCTTTGGCCGTAATCATGGGAACGTCGCCAGCACCCGGCCCACAGTCCAGCGTGCAGAAATGGTTGCAATCAATGACGCCGCGAACGGCGTGAGGGCCAGCATGGCGATCTGCACCGGTTCGAGATGGAAATCCGGCAAAATCGCCACACCCATCTGCCCGGCAATCCAGCCGATCAGCACCAGGATAATCCCGCCGAACACCGCCCCTGCAATACCGCCGCGCAGGGCCAGGATCATCGAATGACGCTGGAACTGGCGCGTAATGTATTTGTCACTGGCGCCCATAAGGTGAAGCAACTCGACCTCGGCGCGGTGCAGGGCCATGCGCGACCGCACCGCGCCGCTGACTGCCGTCACCGTCGTCACCGCAATCACAATCGCCAAAATCATCGCCACCAGTTTCATCGCACCTGTAAAGCGCAGCAGATCGCTCAGCCATTCCTCATGTGTATCCATCCGCGCATTCGGCGTGATCGCGGAAATCTTGTTATGAATGGCCTGTAAAGTCTGGGAATCCGATGTTGATGTTTCAATCGCGACAATGCCGGGGATCGGAATATCTGTCTTGGCCAGGTCGGTCCCCAGCCATGGTTCTACCAGCTTGGTAATCTCCGCATCGTCAAGCGCATGGATCGACACAATCCCCGGCGTACCCTTTAACCCTTCGGCAATATTCTGCGTCAGCGTCCTGATCGTTGGTCGGTCCAGCAGTTTTCCGGTTTCATCCTGCGTAGGAATTTCAATACTGATCCGGTTCTCAAGACCGGAGGACCAGCGATGAGTCATTGCCGATAAAGCAAATGAAGCGGAAAGGGCCAGCATGCCGAGAAACGTCATCAACGCAATCAGAATAACAAGGAAACCTGTTCCCGAACCACGATTAAGCGGAAGATCATATTGGCGTTTTTCCGCGCGACCGATGGCGCGTTCTTTACTCATGCTGCGCCCTCCATCGCTTTTGGTTTCGGCGGTACGACTGTCATGCTGCCCTTGTCGAGGATCAGGCGGCTATGATTAAACTTATCCATCATCACCTGGCTGTGCGTCGCGATCAGGATCGTCGTTCCCATCCGGTTCAGCTGTTCAAACAGCCCCATCAGCCTGAAGCCGATTTCATCGTCAAGGTTCCCGGTCGGTTCATCGGCGAGGAGCAGACGGGGGCGGGTAATCACCGCGCGCGCAATCGAAATTCTCTGCTGCTGTCCGCCGGACATGGTGTTGGGCAAGGCGTTCATATGATCGCCGAGGCCGACCCAGTGCATCAGTTCTTCGACGTTATTCTTGATTTCTTTCTCAGGCTTTCCCGCGATGCGCAAAGGCAAAGCGACGTTATCGAACGCTGATAAATGGTTCATCAACCGGTAATCCTGGAACACCACGCCGACACGCTGGCGGATGGGGACCAGTTGTTCGCGCGTCATCGCCCCGATATTCTGGCCAAACATGGAAATAATCCCGCGCGTCGGTTTGCGTCCCAGATAAAGGAGCGTCATCAGCGAGGTTTTCCCCGCACCGCTCGGGCCGGTGAGGAAATGAAACGATCCCGGATCAAGGTTGAACGAAATATCGCTCAGCACTTCCGGTCCGATTCCGTAACGAAGGCCGACATGGTCATAGCGGATCATGGCGCAACCTCACCCGGCTGCTTCGCCCTGATCCCGAGCGTTATCTCATCCGGTGTAATCTGCTTGGCGAGGACATAGAGGACCGCCTGCGATTTCTCATACGGATTGGTTTCGATTTTATTCGCCGCCGTCACCGCGTTATCAAACTGCTTGTTATCGGCAAAGGCGCGCGCGACTTTCGCATTGGCCTTGTTACGGAAGGATAGATCCTGAATGGTTGCCAGTGATTGCAGGGCGGCGTTCAAATCGCCGCGATTGGCCTGAATTTCCGCACTCTCGCCAAGCGCCTTGTTCCGAAGCGCATCATTGGTCATCGATTTCGCGGTGGCCAGCGCGCCGGCGTCATCCTTCGCATGCGCCTGTGACATCGCGATATAAGTCAGAGCAATCGCCTGTGACGGCGGGGCGGTGATTTTATCGGCGGCGGCGCGCAGATCGGCAAACAGTTTCGTCAGCGCCTCCGGCTTAAGATTGAGCTGGGCCGCAGCCATGCCGATACCGCGAATGGTCAGGGCCTTGGTATCGTCACTCTGAATCATCGGCACGATGGCCATGGCCTGGGTTGTATTGCCCTGCGCAGCATAAAGCTTGGCCAGTTCGCGGTAAGTCTGGTCGCGCCAGTCCTTCTCCGCAATCTGCCCGGTCAGATTCTGCAATTCACCGAGAAGGCAGGCACTGTCCGTCGCAACACAGGCTTTTGGGGCAGCAACAGGGGCCGCAGATTCGGCTGAAAAGGCCGGATTTGCGATAAGAAACAAAAGCGGAATAAGAACGCTGGCTTGCTTGCTGAACATAAGGCAGACTCTATATAATAATGAACAAGACGCAACCAGAACCGCCCAATCCATGATCCTAATCTGTGAACAATGCCAGGCTCGCTTCCTCGTCGCCTCACTCCTTCTCGGGGTGGACGGGCGCAAGGTTAAATGCGGGGTTTGCGGCCACACCTGGTTCCAGCCGCCGGGCGACGAAGAATACACCCCCGGCAGTGGCGGAGACGAAGCCCTGAGTTTTCGGGATCACCTCGAACACGAAGATCTGGAGCCTATTCCCGAAGGCGTCCGCCCGATTCCGGAAGGCTCGGCCATGCCAGTCACGGGATCTCATAAATTCACGATCAGGGATCACCTGACCCGCGACAATATCGGCGGTGGCGCAATGGCGGCGGCAGTGTTCGCCGTGGCCTTCGTCGGGCTTATTGCCTTCCACGGCCCGCTGACAAAAATCTGGCCGCCATTCTCATCGCTGTTTAGCGCAGTCGGGATTGAGAGCACCGCAGGGCAGGGCCTTATCTTCGATCAGGTCGCCGCAAAACAATCCAAAGACTCCGCCGGAAAATCCATCCTGACGCTGACCGGAAACATCGTCAACGTCCGTAAGGAAATGGCCGATATCCCGTCCGTCTGGGCAACGCTGCAGAAATCGGAAAAAGAAAAGGGCGTGACCTTCATGGTCAAACTCGACAAAAAGAATATCGACGCACAGGGCAAGATTCCGTTTGCCGCGGTGTATGACGATCTCCCTGACGATATGACGCAGGTGAAAATCAGTTTCGCTGAGAAATAATTAAAACTGCCGCATCAGCCGGTGGTAATAATCCAGTTCGTAATCCGGCCTTGCCAGTTCTCCTGATTTTTTGCGCAGTTGCTCAAGAATATCCTGGATTTTCTTCCGCTCCGCCTGGTCCGGGATTTTCACTTTAGACCCTTGGCCGGGCTGTCCGTTCTCCCCCTCCTGCATCGGGCGGCCGAGAGGATCGGTCCGGCCCTGGCCGAAGGAAAACATCATCATCTGCTGCATGCGTTCGCCGAGTTTCTTGCTCATTTGCTGCTGCCCCTCGCTCAAATCCTTGATCGCCTGTTCCTGATGAGGAACCGAGGCTACCGGTTTCCCGTCACCGAGCGCCATTGTTGATCCGCGCATTTCAAGTTCGGCTTTACCCATACCCTCGGGCACATCGCCAAGCTTGTCAGCCGCGGAAGACATCAGGTTGGTCAGGGCCTTGCGGATATTTTCCTGTTCTGCCTTAGACGCCTCCTTATCGGGTTGTTCTTCTTTTTTAGTCTGCTCCAGCAACGCCTTCTGCTGCTCGATCAGCTTTTGCATCTGCGCCACCTGTTCGGCCATTTCCTGCATATCTTTTGGCATTTCGCCGGACATGTTGGATGGGTCGAGGGCATCCATCATTTTCTGCATCTGGGACAGCATCTGCTGCGCGGCATTGCGGTCGCCGGACATCGCCTGCGCCTGCATCTTGTCCAGCATCGCGGCGAGAGCGTCGGGATTGATCATCTTCATGAAATTCTGCGGGTTCAGAGCATTCGGGTCCCCGCCGTTTTCCGCCATCTTCTTCTGCAATTCACGGAAGGTTTCCTTCAGATAAGCCATCATCGCCTGGCGCACATCATCCATCAGTTGCGCAATCTGCGCCGGGGTGGTTTTCGGATCGCGCAGGGCATTTTGCAGCGCGTTCTGGGCGTTGCGCAGATCGCGTTGCGCCACGCTGAAATTACCGTCTTCGATGTGTAGGGCGGTGTCCCATAACTGCGCCACTACCTTCGCCACTTCTTCCGGCGTATTGTTGCGGATCAGGTGCGACGACATGCTGCGCAGGGACAGGAAAATGCCCTTATCCCCCTGGTACAGCGATGGGCGGATCATAATTTGTTCCAGCTCATAGCCGACATTATCCGCCGAAGCCTCCGGGGACCACATCAGACGCTTGCGCAGGGAAATCATCTTCTGCGCCAGCGGATGGCGAAACGCGCGTTCGGGCAGGGTGATTGTCAGCCCCTTGATGGCCGCGACCTGTCCCTTGTGATCCTTCGCCTCAAGGTCCATCACCACTTTCATCCCCGCCCACGGGTGCCAGGCCAGATCGAATTGCGGTGTGAAATCCATCGCTACCTTCGGCGGGCTGACCACATTGCGCGTATCGTCCACAGGCGTCCCGATCGGCGGCGCGGCAATGGTATCGGGGGCCAGCGTGATATGCGCCGTTACCGTTTCCACCCCGTAATCGTCTTGCACGGTCAGGGGAATTTTAATCTCGCCTTTCGCCTGCGGCTGCGGCTCGCCCTTTCGCGAGATGGTCGGCGGCTTGTCCGGCACAAAATCAATTTTCCACGACGCGCGCGGCAGGAGCATCTGTTTAACCGTCAGAGTAGCCGAGGCTTCCGCAATTTTCTCAAGCCCGTAATTGCCTTTGCCGAGACTCTCCATCGGGTAATCCGCATGATCGAAGGCGAGGGAAGGCTGCCCCAGCCAGCCGCTGACCCGCGCTTTGATTACGCTGCCCTCCGGCAGGGTGAAAATCTTGTCGCGCGATCCGGCACCTTTCAGGACCATCTGCGGCATCCCGGTATAGGGGGGTGGCGTGACCCACAAAACCACAGTTTCCGCATCGGTCTTCATAAACGACGGCACAACGGGCAGCATGCCATGACTGATCCTCAGCCGCCAGGTCGGCCCGGCCATCACCATAGCGGCAATCAACACCATCACCGCCGCACCGCGCAGGGCAAAGGGGTCAAGCTGCGGCATCACCGCATGGGGCTTCGGCAGGCGCAGCAATTTCAGTGTGGGCAGCAGATGACGCTGCCAGAACGACCACAATTCCTCAGTCCGTCCCGGCGCGGGGTTGGCGAGCCGATCGTCAAGATTAGAAAGCGGGCGGTGACGCAATTCGCTGTCATCCTCGATCCGGCGCGTGACATCATTGTACCGCGGTAACTGCAGACGGAACGCGGCCTGATAGCTGAGCGTCATAAACCCAAGGAAGAAAACCACTGCGAAAATGACCTCAATCGCTGTCCCGAACATCGCCGGAATTTGCAGCAGCCACAGGCTGGCAAAAACGCAGACCCACAGGAGGAACGGCCAGAACGCCTCAAGAATCTTCTCCGCCACAATCAGCGTCGCCGCCATCCCGCGCAGGAATTTCAGGCGCAGGCGCAAATGCAATGGGATTTCCGGCGGCGCTTCCTTCATCCAAGCCACCCCGGAACGGTTTCACCTTTGACGATATCGTCCATGTCCTGTCGCGTGCGGATGACGGCGTGCCGGTCGCCATCAACCAGAATTTCGGCGGGCAAAGGCCGTGAATTATAAGTCCCCGCCATCGAAAACCCGTAAGCCCCTGCATTCATCAGTGCCATGACATCGCCGCGCGCAGGTTCTGCCATCGTCCAGCCGCGCAGGAAAATATCACTGCTTTCACACACCGGCCCGGCCACATCGCAAATAATGTCGTTATTCTGGTTCATGGTCACCGGGTTCATCACATGAATGGCGTCATACATGGCCGGGCGCATCAGGTCGTTCATGCCCGCATCCAGAATTAATATGGGTTTCCCCGGTGTCTTTTTCATGTCGATAACGCGGGCCAGCAATACCCCGGCATTCCCGACCAGGTAACGCCCCGGTTCGGTGGTGAGTTTTTTGCCAAGCGGGGTGAGAATGTCATGAACCAGTTGCGCATAACCGGCGACATCCACGGGCTGCTCATCCGTATAAACGATGCCGAGGCCACCACCAAAATCCAGGCTCTCCACTTCAACCTCGCCGGCCAGAGCCGCCAGCGCATGGAACGCATCGCGGTAAGCTTCAAGTTCCGTCAGCTGCGATCCGATGTGGGTGCTGATCCCCGTCGGCCTGATCATCGGATACCTGGCGATCTCTTTATAAAGTTGGCGTATTTCCGCCGAAGGCATACCGAATTTGCTTTCGCCATGGCCCGTTGAAATTTTTGCGTGGGTGTTGGCTTCGACATCGGGGTTCAGCCGGAACCCGACGCGCACCGGGCGGGCAGGGTTGAGCGCGACAATCCGTTCCAGCTCCGCCGCCGATTCAATATTGATCTGCGCGATGTCGTGGTCGAAGGCGAGGCGCAGTTCCCCATCTGTTTTACCGACGCCGGAAAACACAATTTTCTCCGCCGGAATGCCTGCCGCAATGGCGCGGCGCAATTCCCCGCCCGATACAACATCGGCCCCCAGGCCTTCGGACGCCATAATAGATAACACCGCGCGGTTGGTATTCGCCTTGCACGCATAGGCGATCAGAACGTCCGGCCCCAACGCCGTGCGCAGACGCGCAATATTATCGCGGATCATCCCGGCGCTGTAGACATAGGACGGCGTGCCGTATTCCTGCGCGACATCATTCAGGTCGACGGCATCGGCATGGAAAATTCCGTTGCGATAGTGAAAACCACTCTCGCTCATTATAATTTTGGTCCGTTCGATTTCATGTCTTTCCGGGCCTGCGTATTGGCCGGATCGGTAACCGGGCCGGGGGCCTCGGCGCTCGGGGCAGGGTAGATATGCGGAAATTCCTGAGCTGCAGCGCCCGGCGGGGCATCGACATCACGCGGTTTGATACCGCAGGCCGACAAAGCGCTTGCAACGGTTGCGAGAGAGAGGATAATAAGGGCCGGTCTTGCCCATAGGGAATTTTTGCGCATGAAATACTGCTTGTTGATGGTTCTGGCTGCTGTGCTGCTCAG
Source organism: Micavibrio sp. (assembly GCA_028290825.1). Taxonomy (GTDB): domain Bacteria; phylum Pseudomonadota; class Alphaproteobacteria; order Micavibrionales; family Micavibrionaceae; genus Micavibrio. Next base: position 27,660 of record JAQGJB010000100.1, on the reverse strand, counting down.
CGTAACGGATGCGTCTGCGGCGGGCAATGCCGAAGACCTGCAAAAAAAGTTTTCCAGCCAGTTTTCGCTGTTCTACGACCTGACCGGTGACCGCCGCGGCATGTTGCCCTTTACCATGATCGACGCGGAAGGAAAGGAGACAACGCTCGGGCAGTTTAAAGGCCGCTTTGTCGTCCTGCATTTCTGGGCTACCTGGTGCCCGCCCTGCATCAAAGAGTTACCGAAATTAAAGGCCTTCAAATCCGCAAAAGAAGGCAAGGATCTGGCCGTCGTCATGGTTTCACTCGATTACGGGGCGGAGAATGACAAAATTGATAAATTTATGAAAAAACAAGGCATTGATGGTCTGCCCAGCTACCGTGTCCCCACAACAGACCCGGCCTGGGACCAGTTAACCGCCTTTGGCCTGCCCGGAACATTCCTGATCGATAAAAAAGGTCAGGTTCTTTATAAAGTCGTAGGGGATACGGAATGGTCCGCCCCGGAATCCACAGATTTTATCAATTATCTTATAGCAAATCAGACAAAATAAACCAATTACAGGTAACATAAAACGATGTCTGATTCCCAAACCCCCGATCGCATGACGCAAAGCCAGCTCGACGACATCGTCGATTTGCACAACCGCTTTATGCAGGGCCGTCTGGGCGGACGCCGCGCCACAATCAAGAAAATGAATCTTTCCGGCCTGTCTCTGTCCGAACGCGATTTGCGCCAGGCGGATTTCAGTGGCTGTAACATGCAATACATGGATCTCTCCGGCGCAAATTTCCGCGAAGCTTCGCTTTATGCCTGCGACCTTTCCAATGCCAATCTGAACAGAACTAATTTTGTGCGTTCCGACCTGCGCGGTGCGCGTATTGAAAGCGCGAACCTCTCCGGTGCAAATCTTGACAGCGCCGATCTGAGGGCAGGGGCGTTGTCCACCGACGGCACGTTCAGCCAAGGTAACGCCGTCAATTTCCGTGGTGCTAACCTTGCCGGTGCGCGTCTGTCCGGGACGCTTGCAACCGGTGCGGATTTCTCAGACGCGATCATGTCAAAGGTCAATCTGACGGGGGCCGATCTGCGCAATGCCCGCTTCGAAGGGGCAGACCTGACCGAAGCCGATATGAAGGGGGTGCAGCTCTTTGGCGCCAATTTGCGCTCCACCATCATGACCGGCGTGACGATGAGCGATATCGCCGGGTCGGGTGCCGACCTTGCCGGGGCCGTCACCGATGAAAATGTCGGTAAACCGATTTCCGCGCTCGACGGACCTCTCGCCCAACTTATCAAGGAACACCGCAACTGGGTGGCCAGCGTCGGCAAGCAGGGACGGCAGCTTGACCTTAGCGGGTACGATATGCGTATTCTTTTAACGCTTTCCGGCGAACGTCTTACCGCCATTCGCTCCATCGGCGGGCGGTATTGCGGCATGGACCTGACCGATGTCCAGATGCAAAGCTCGGTCCTCGACAATTCCGATTTCCGTTCCTGCTTTATGCGCGGTTCCGATTTCCGTGGCTCCTCCATGCGCGGTGTGCGGATGAGCCACGCGGATCTCCGCAATGCCGATTTCCGCGGCCTTGGTTTCGATGACGGATCGGGGATCAGGAAATCAACGCCCTGCGATATGGGTGAGGCAAACCTGCGCTATGCCAATTGCGCCGGTGCGCGTTTTACCGGTGCTTCATTCAAGGGGGCCGATCTGTGCTACAGCGACCTGACCGGCTGCGACTTTAATAACGTCGATCTGACCGGGGCGAAACTGGATAACGTGGTTGCCGAAGGCGCAACCTTCATCGGCGCAAAAATGGACCCTACGGCACCGGAAGAATTACGAAAGGCCGCCGGCCTCGCCTCGCTCGCGTCCTAACCGCGAGTCATGACACAGAGCGCAAAGAACAAAAGCGCCAAGCCCTGCAGCATCACCCGCGCCTGCATCAGTTTATTGCCGTATTTGGCGTTCAGTTCGCCACCTTTGCCCATGACAAAGATGCCTGCAACCAGAACCCCGGCAACCGCGGCCATTGTGATCATCAGCATTATAAAGAAGAATGTGCTCATGGTTACTTGTCTTTCCTTGCCGCAATAAAATAATTTACATCCATGTCACGATCCGACATCGCGAAACTGTTCTTCAGCGGATTGAACACCAGTCCCCTGACATCAAACGGTTCAGCCCCACACCGGCGCAGCGCATTGGATAATGTCGAAGGCCGTATAAATTTCTTCCAGTCATGCGTACCCGCCGGAACCCAGCGCAGGATATATTCTGCCGCAATCTTCGCCATCAGCATGGATTTGATTGTCTTGTTCAGTGTGGAAAAAATAATCACGCCGCCCGGTTTGCAAAGGTCGGCGACATTGCGCACAAAGACCTCCACATCCGCCACATGCTCGACGATCTCCAGCGCCAGAACGACATCGAACTGTCCCTTTGCCTTCGCCGCCATGTCCTCGCTGTTCGTGCAGGTATAAACCGGCGCATTGGGCAGGCCCGCCTTCGCCGCGTGCAGCCGCGCCACATCGATCGCATTCCGGTCTGCATCAATGCCGGTGACAATCGCGCCAAGCCGGGCGAGGGGTTCGCACACCAGCCCGCCGCCGCACCCTATATCCAGGATCCTCAGCGCCTTTAAAGACTGAAGGCTTTTGTCATCGCGTTCATAATGTTTCGCCAGAGTGGATTTGATATAGCCCAGCCGCGCCGGGTTTATCCTGTGGATTGGCGCAAAGGGACCAGCCTCGTCCCACCATTGATCCGAAATTCCGGCAAAACGGGCGATGTCTTCGGGGTCGATGGTGGCGGAACCTGTGGTCATGATCGGACACCTTTAATTATTCGGAAGCAGGGGCGGTAAACAGGCAAGAAGGATATTTCCTGAATCTCAATTACATGTAAGTATTGTCCCCGCACAAAGAAGTCAATCAACGGACCCATAATGTCCCGTATAGTTATGAAATTTGGCGGCACTTCGGTCGCAGGTATCCCCGAAATCGAGAATGCCGCGAAAAAAGTCGCGGCGGAGGTCGCGCGCGGCAACCAGGTCGCGGTGGTCGTATCCGCCATGGCGGGGGTCACCAACCAGCTCGTCGAGTATTGCCGCAGCATCAACCCGGAACACGATGCCCGTGAATATGATGCCGTCGTTTCCAGCGGCGAAAACGTCACCGCCGGGTTGATGGCGCTTGCCCTGCAAAAGATCGGCATCCCTGCCAGGTCATGGCAGGGATGGCAAATCCCCCTTGTTACCGATGAAGTCCACGGTAAGGCGCGCATCGGTTTTATCGAAGCGCAGGAACTCGAGCACGCTTTGATGAGCGGTGACGTCGGCGTCATAGCCGGATTCCAGGGCAAGACCGCGCGCAACCGTATCTCGACACTGGGGCGGGGAGGGTCCGATACCTCGGCTGTGGCCGTGGCGGCTGCTCTGAAGGCGGATCGCTGCGACATCTATACCGACGTCAACGGCGTCTATACCACCGACCCGCGCATCGTGCCCGAAGCCCGCAAGCTCGATAAAATATCATATGAGGAAATGCTGGAGATGGCGTCCCTCGGCGCCAAGGTTTTAATGAGCCGTTCCGTCGAAATGGCCATGAAGATGAAAGTGCCGGTCCAGGTTCTCTCCACTTTTGAAGACGCCATCGGCAGCGACCACCCCGGAACCCTGGTTACGAAAGAGGATGAAATCTTGGAACAGAAAGCCGTCAACGGCGTGGCCTTTAGCCGCAATGAAGCCAAAGTCACTATTCTCGATGTCCCTGATATCCCCGGCATCGCCGCAAAGGTCTTCGGGCCGCTGGCCGATGCCAATATTAATATCGACATGATCGTCCAGAACATTGCCTCGAACGGCAAAAACACAGACATGACCTTTACCGTGCCGAAACCTGAACTGGCCAAAGTTCTCGACGTATTAGGTAAAATAAGCGACCTCAAAAATGCCGGAATTGTCACCGATGATAAGGTATCTAAAGTTTCCGTAGTCGGTATCGGTATGCAATCGCACGCAGGTGTTGCGCAAACCATGTTTAAAGCGCTGGCGGAAAAGGGTATAAACATACAGGTCATTTCAACATCTGAGATTAAGATCAGTGTTTTAATCGACGAAGCTTATACGGAGCTCGCAATCAGGGCTCTGCATACCGCATATAATCTTGATAAGTAGTGTAAACGGAAAACTCATTTGTAATGACGCCCGCGCCCATTGAAAATCCAGCCACCCAGGCCGATTATTATACCGATCTTCCGGTAGGCGAGATCCTGCGCCGCACACGCGTCCATTATAACCAGACCCTCGACGATGCCGCGAATTATCTCCGCATCCGCGCCAGCCAGCTTGAAGCGCTTGAGAAAAACGATATCGCCCAGTTGCCGGGCCAGGTCTACGCCATTGGCTACATCCGTACCTATTCCGAATATCTCGGCCTCGATGGAGAGAAGATGGTCTATCTTTTCAAGCAGCAATCCGGCGCCAAGCCCTCCAAACCGGAACTGCATTTCCCCGTGCCTGCCTCCGAAAGCAAGGCTCCGAACCTTTTTATTATCTTCGGCTCTCTCGCCGTCCTCGCCCTTGTTATCGGCGTCTGGATCGCGCTCAGCGCCGTCGGTAAATCCCGAGATAAAACCATCGCGGAAATTCCTAGCGTCCCGGCAGATATGCGCGGCTCACCTGCCGCCGGTCCTCCGGCCCCCGCGCCGATTGCCAACACGCAGACCACCCCGATTTCCGCCGCGGCACTCGCCGCCGCAGGGATAGGCCCGGCCACGACGGTCACCGCGCCTGCCGCCGCCGCTCCTGCAAATGCCGGTACAGCACCCGTGGCCGCACCTGCAACCCAGCAATATACAACCGGACAGAACCCGACCGCGACATCGCCGCAGATCGCCAACGCCCAGCCAGCCGCGACAACGCCGACGACCGGTGCCATCCCCGCCGCCCCGGCCACGGCGGAGGCGACCTCGTCCCCGGCAACAACTGCACCACAAACACCGGCCACCACCGCGCCTGCTGCCGTGCCGACCGGCCCGAAAAAAGAAATTATCATCACCATCAAGGACCGTTCCTGGGTCGAGGTCCGCGACAAGCAGGGCAAGCCGATCCTCTCGCGTATCCTGAAACCCGGTGAGGTTTTCATCGTTCCTGAAGCCAATTACGGGCTCCGCCTCGATACCGGCAATGCCGGCGGTATCGAACTAAAGGTCAATGGCCAGCCTTACCCGCCTTTGGGCAAGGAAGGCGACATTCTCCGCGGCTTTGTGCTGGATGGAAACAAAATGGTCGAAAAGCTTCCTGCTTCCGCTGCCCGGTAATTTCCTGGATCGCGGGAATGGCTAAAACCGAGAAAACTTGAAAATTTACCCAAAAAGGTCCATTACAGGGCCATGACTACCGATCACACCCTTCACCGCCCATGGCGCCATATCGCGCGCCGGAAGTCCCGCCAGATCATGGTCGGGAATGTTCCTGTTGGCGGCGACGCGCCGATCACCGTTCAGACCATGACCAATACCCTGACGCACGACATCCCCGCCACCGTCGCACAAATCAGGGCGTGCGAGGCCGCAGGCGTCGACATCATTCGCGTGTCCTGCCCGGACGAAGAATCTTCTGCCGCGCTGAAGGAGATCACCAGACAGGTGAGCGTCCCCATCGTCGCCGATATTCACTTCCATTATAAGCGCGGCATCGAAGCCGCGCAGAACGGCGCCGCCTGCCTGCGCATCAACCCGGGCAATATTGGCTCCGAAGAACGCGTGAAGGAAGTCATCAAGGCCGCGAAGGATTACAATTGCTCGATCCGCATCGGCGTCAACGCGGGTTCCCTCGAACGCCATCTGCTCGAAAAATACGGCGAACCATGCCCCGATGCGATGGTTGAATCCGGCCTGCATCACATCAAGATCCTGCAGGATCTCGACTTCCACAATTTCAAAATTTCCTGCAAGGCTTCCGACGTCTTTATGGCGGTGGCCGCGTATCAGCAACTGGCCGAACAGACCGACTGCCCGATCCATGTCGGCATCACGGAAGCAGGGGGCCTGCGCACCGGCACCGTCAAATCGTCGATCGGTATGGGTTCTCTGCTCTGGGCCGGGATCGGGGACACCATCCGCGTCTCCCTCTCCGCCGATCCGGTGGAGGAGGTGAAAGTCGGTTTCGAAATGCTGAAATCCCTCGGCCTGCGTCACCGCGGCGTCAACGTCATTTCCTGCCCAAGCTGCGCCCGCCAGCAATTCGACGTCATCAAAACCGTCGAAACGGTGGAGCAACGCCTGTCCCATATCACCACTCCCATGACCATCTCCATCATCGGCTGCGTCGTCAACGGCCCCGGCGAAGCGCTAATGACCGATATCGGCTTCACGGGCGGCGGCAAAGGGGTGCACCAGGTCTATGTTGGGGGCAAAACCGCCCACCGCCTGCGTGAGGGCGATGAAACCATCGTCGATCACCTCGTTAAGATGGTTGAGGAAAAGGCCGCCGAAATCGAAGCCGCCCGGAAAGCCGCCTGAAAACCATCTTGAGATTTCCCCGAATGCCTCTACCTTATAGCTGCGGTCTTCACCGCCTATAACTGAGGAGCAACATTATGTTTTATAAGAAAAATTTTCGCCCCCTGGTGCTGTGCGCCGCCTTCCTGTCCTTCGGACTTACGGCACCTGCTTTGGCCCAGACCGACCAGGAAATAAAAACCATTCAGGATTCCATGAAACCGACGCCAGTCATGGTCGGCGGTGCGGAAATGTCGCCGGTAAAAAACATCGTCGATAATGTTGCCTTGTCCAAGGATCATTCAACCCTGATCGCCGCGATCAGGGCGGCGGACCTGACCGGCACGCTCTCCGGCACCGGTCCGTTCACTGTCTTCGCGCCAAGCAATGACGCCTTTGCAAAGCTTCCGGCTGGCACCGTAGACAACCTCCTTAAACCGGAGAATAAGGACAAGCTCGCGAACATTCTCAAATACCATGTCGTTCCCGGCAGACTGAACTCCGCCAGCATGGAAACAATGGCCGACGATAACGGCGGCAAGCTAACCCTCAAAACTTCCGAAGGCGAAGACCTCATCGTCATGAAGGGCGAAGATGACAAATGGTGGGTATCGGATGTCAGCGGCAATAAAGCCTCCGTCCGTATTGCTGATGTCACACAGTCCAACGGCGTCATCTTTGTAATTGATACTGTACTGATGCCGAAGGCGAGGTAAAGTCGCCGAATATTAAAACGGCACCTGGAAGGGTGCCGTTTTTTTTGCTATGGCTGGGGTGCGGGCGGTAATGGTTCCGTTTTTTCAAACCTGTGTTTGTGCTCCTGGAAAATTCGCTCTGCGGCTCCCGATATCTCAACCAGGATATCGGTGATTTCAGAATTGCGCTCGACCAGAAGGGCATTCCTGTCAAAGACCTGTTTTTTGAGAGTAGGCACATCCACCGGGTCATTGAAAATATGCCCGATGCTCGATTGTCCCGTGCTGACATCAAGATCCATCCGCAGCAGGACGTTCCCGTCATTCGCCACCAGAAAGAAATAATAAAGCGGGTTTTCCGGCTGCGGCTCATTCAGCGTCGTTACAGGCGTGAGTGCGACCAGTGCGCCAAGCAACTCCTGCTTCTGCCGTGAAACGTCCCGCACATAATCCGCGCGGATTTCAAAATTCTGCCGTGCCGTCTGTTTCAACTTCGCCAGTATTTCCGACATCTGCGCTGCATCCATCAGCGCCGTCGCAGGGACGGGGGCAGGTGAATTACCCGCCACCGGATTGAAATTCAGCAGCAATGGCAATTGTGACAACCCGATACGCGCAGAATCCCCACGCCGGTCAAACTCGGACTCAATTCCTGCCGAAGAGATTTTTTTCAAAGACTCTTCAACTTTTTCCGCATACGTGTCGCTGCTGGTCAGGTGTCCATCAATCTTGTTCTTGCGGTTAATGACGCCAATCTTCGCCCACGCAGCATCCTCCAGAAGCGTGAGATAGACCAGCTTCTTGGTCAGGGCGCTCCTGTATAAATCCCGGATCTGGGGATTGTCGCCCATGGCGTCGAATAAGGACTGGGCCTGAGATGTGCTTTTTTCGTCATATTGCGTCAGTGCCTTGACGCGTTCTTCAAAATCACGCGTATCGACAATATCGTCGGAGAGCAGCGAATTCACATCCAGAACTTCTTCCCCGAGGTTGATAATCGCCATGCCGTTGACGCTGACCATCTCCGGTTTGTTTTTCTGGAAGTCCTCCAGTTTCGCTTCGTAGTGGCTGCGTAGTTCGGGATTGGTCAGGAACCTTTCACAATCGTCGATCAGCCGTGACATGCGCTCCGCTTCGCGCTGCATTTTTTCGCCGCTGCGCTGCTGGCGGTCCGGGTGATACATGGCGCGGGCCAGTTTGATGGCCTGCCGGATATCATCTTCCTTACGCGGCTGGTCATGCTTTGATACAAAGCTGACATTGGTGAAATTGCCATCCTGAAGGATATTATTGAGAAAAGTATAACGATCGAAAATATAATGGACGCCTTCGACGGGTTCGTAATTCATTTTATGTCTCCCTGTTGCTTCCGGTTACCATAAAGAAAAGAAAATAAAGCGCAAGTCGCAACCGAAGCTTTGTCTTTCCGGAAAAAATCCTGTAGAAACCCGTTCATTATGTTGCTTGATCGTCTCAAAACGCTGAAATCCCGCCACGAAGAACTGGCCGCCCTGATGTCGGGCGGGGGCCTGAGCGGCGAAGCTTTCACTAAATTGTCCCGCGAATATGCCGGGCTGTCCGAAATCGTCGCGGCCTATGACACTTATGAGAACGCCGTAAAGGAAATGGCCGATCTCGAAGCTATGATGTCTGATCCTGAAATGAAGGAAATGGCGTCGGAAGAATTCTACGCGCTGAAGGAAAAAATCCCGGCGCTGGAACACGGACTGAAACTCGCGCTGATCCCGAAAGACGACGCCGACACCAAAAACGCCATTCTCGAAATTCGCGCCGGAACCGGCGGGGATGAGGCCGCGCTGTTCGCCGCCGATCTTTACGAAATGTACCGTGGCTACGCCGGCGAACGCGGCTGGAAATTCACCCAGATCGACGCCAGCGAAAACGATCTCGGCGGCTTCCGCCAGGTTTCGGTTGAAGTGCAGGGGACCGATGTGTTCTCCCGCCTGAAATTCGAGTCTGGCGCGCACAGGGTACAGCGTGTACCAAAAACCGAAGCCTCGGGGCGCGTCCACACCTCCGCCGCCACTGTCGCGGTTCTGCCGGAAGCCGAGGAAGTCGACATCGAAATCCGCACCGAGGACCTGAAGGTCGATACCTTCCGCTCACAGGGCGCGGGCGGCCAGCACGTTAACACCACCGACTCCGCCATCCGCATTACCCACATCCCGACCGGCGTTGTGGTCGAAGTGCAGGAAGAACGCTCCCAGCACAAGAACCGCGCCAAGGCGATGACTTACCTGCGCTCCAAGCTTTATGAGGCCCAGTGGCGCAAGCAGCAGGAAGAAATGTCCGCCAATCGAAAGAACCAGGTTGGCTCCGGCGACCGTTCCGAACGCATCCGCACCTATAACTTCCCGCAAGGTCGCGTGACCGATCACCGTATCAATCTAACCGTTTATCAACTGGACGAGGTGATGCGTGGGTTTGGCCTTAATGAATTTGTCGAAGCCTTGATCGCCGACGATCAGGCCGCAAGACTGGCCGATCTCGAAGGTTAGGGCTTCGGCGCAATATAAAAATTCGCCGCCGTAAATGTTTTTTCCCGGTCATACCGATACGCTGCCAGCATCCCGCCCTTGGCCACACTCCAGTCAACGCAGATAGCGTGATCCGACAACGGCGTGGGAATCCGGCCATGCATCCAGTAATGCCCGAAGGCCACCAGCGCCACGCTTCTTAATCCGTCCCGGATGCGCGTTGCCTCCGAATGGGGAGAGGCGGGCGTGTAGGGATCATCGGCGAATTTTGCACTCGGTGGAATTGAATAAGCTTCGCGGTATGTCTGCGGATTTTCATTCCACCATTTAATCCGGCCCTTGGTGCGTTTCCGTCCATAGGCGTCGGTGAATTCAAGTCCCGGGGCGAGGTGTTCCTCCGGACCTTTCAGCAATGTTTCAAAAAGCCTGAACGCGACCGTGCCTTTGCGCCCACCCTCAATCCAGCCCTGCGGTGTAATTGTCCCGTCCGCATTTATCGCACCAATTGTTTTCAGCCCCGCAATAGCATCCCCGTCCCAGCACGCATGAACAACATGCAGGTCGCCATCGGCAAAATACACGGGAAGGGTTTTGACCCAGTCGGTAATCGATTGATAAAGGGCAGGATTCCCCGCTACCTCATTCAGGAATTCACTATGCTGGTGCGCATTATCGGCGCTGTGCCGACGCATAAATTCGCCCGGACGGTCAGGGTCTTCCATCGCGTAGTGAACGGCGTTGTAGTCATGATTGCCCATGACGGCCTTCGCCGCGCCACTCGCCATCATGTTCTGGACCAGGCTTATGACTTTTAGGTTCTGCCTGCCTGCATCGATGAAATCACCGACGAACAGGGCCTTTCGTGTCGGGTGCGAAAAATTATGGGTTGCCGCATCATAAGCGTAACCCATGCCGAGCAGCAGCGCGTGCAACTCATCATAATGGCCATGCGTATCACCGATAATGTCATACATGGGTTTGATACTGCGCCCGTGCTGACGGGGGAGGCAAATTAAATTTTGTAATCTGCATTCAGCAGAAAAAGGGGCCTGTCGCCAAAATGCGTAACGCCTTCGCAGCGTGTGAGGGCGGATTCCGGTATAAGGGAATCTGGTTGCGCAGGTTCCGGGGCCAACAGGAATATCTCGCCAGTTGTATCGTTATTGCCGGCCTCTTTGGCGTAAATAACCTTTAGTCCGGGATAATCTGGACGCCCTGAGCGGAAGTTTTTATGGACTGTATATTCTTTCATTTCCATAAACTAATATATTGTGCCTGGGCTGTCAATTCATATATGGTGCCGCCCATGAACGATTACCTAACCATCTTGGCCACTTTAAAATCCGCCAATATCGACCGCGCCGCCATGGAAGCCCGTCTTTTACTGGAAGAATTCCAGGGCAGGGACGAAGCTCTGGCCATCGCCCTGAATCGCCGCATTTCCGGTGAGCCGTTAAGCCGCATTCTAGGGCACCAGGAATTCTGGAGCCTGCGTTTCGACCTTTCTCCTGATACTCTCGACCCCCGCCAGGACACAGAAACCCTTGTGGAAGCTGCTTTGGAACGCTTCACGGGAAACCCTCCGAAACGAATCCTCGATATCGGGACAGGGACAGGCTGCATTCTCATTTCCTTGCTGCATGAATGGCCGGAAACTTTGGGGGTGGGCACCGATCTTTCGGCGGGAGCCATTGAAATGGCACGGAAAAATGCGGTTCGGAATGGTGTGGCGGGGCGGGCGGAGTTTCTCCAGACCAGCTGGGCGCAGAATATTACGGGAAAATTTGACTTGATTCTGTCGAATCCTCCCTATATTCCTTCTGAAGTGATCCCGAATCTTGCCACAAGCGTCAAAGAATTTGACCCGATTCTGGCACTTGATGGAGGCGCTGACGGGCTGGATGCCTATCGCGCTATCCTTACGGAAATGAAAAACCTCCTTTCGCCGGGCGGTTATGCTCTTTTCGAAATCGGCTTTGACCAGGCAACGTCAATGCCGCGACTCGTTGAAGAATATGGCGCGACTCTGAGTCGCTTAGTGCCTGATCTGACAGGGATTCCGCGGGTTGTGGAATGTCAGATGGGGATAAGTTGAAAAGGTTTGGGCGGGACTCTTTACGGGATTCATCCGACACAAGTACACTTACATTAATCAGAAAAACACTAAGGCTTGGATGAACGGATCGATACAGGAAAGGCGAACAGCCTGTCTCGGTACTCATGGCGCTTTGCCCTGAGTCGTGAATCTGGTAAAATGATCGCGTAAATGAATCAAAGCCTTAAGTAGGCATAGGATTAAAATGAGACACGGAACGCCAAACAGAAGATCAAGAAATAACCGCGGCGGACACAGCAGCAGCGGCGGCGGACAACGTCCACACGGCGGGGGCAATTCCGGCCCGAACCGTTCACAGGTATTCGACAGCAACGGTCCGGACGTTCGTATCCGTGGCACCGCTTACCAGATTCAGGAAAAATACATGGCCCTCGCCAAAGACGCCGCCAGCTCCGGCGACCGCGTTATGGCAGAAAGCTACCTGCAACACGCCGAACACTATCAGCGCGTAATCAACGAATGGGGCATCCAGGCACCGCGCGTTGAACAACCGCAACAGACCGACGCGTTTGACCGTGCCTTTGAAGGCGAGCAACCACAACCACAACAACAGGCCCAGCCGCAACAGCAGCCTCCGGCCCAGCGCCCGCGCCACCAGCCAAAGTCAGACGATCTCGGCCTGCCTAGCAGTATCCTTGGCCCGAAGCGCGAAGTGCCAAAGACTGAACTGTCTGACGCCTAAACTTCAGACAAATTACGATTTCTAGAAACGGGGGGCAAAAGGCCTCCCGTTTTTTTAATTGAGATGAGGCAGAACGTGCTGCACAAAAGCGATCTCACCGTAAATTGCTGGCATCATTATGGCAGCTGATAGGGCGTCGATATTTTTGTCAGAATAAAACCCGTAAGCTTCTTTAAGGGAGTTGAACCTGGCGCGGTCCAAGAAAGCTGTGGCTGCGCAGAAGGAAACCCCGCAAACGAGCCCTGCAAAAACAGATGTATCGCCTTCTGACATCTCAAGAAGGTGAGCTGCATAAATGGTTGGGACAAGGGGAGTTGCGGCCATAACAGAGCCGACGATAATATTAAATGCCCTTTTTAACCGGCCAACCGGCTGTTTTTCAGAATTCGCTGCCATGATCTATGGACGTTACGGCAATATGTTTTAAATTGTCAAATAATTCATAAGAGGGCGCTGCAATGACGCGAGACAAGTTTCTTGGTATAATAAAAAGACGCCACTTGAACCCTGATCAAGTGCCTCTATATTTAGGTATTATATCCTACAATCCATAACAGGAATAACGCATGGACTTCGAACGTTTCACCGAAAAATCCCGTAGCCTTCTTCAGAAAGCCCAGACCCTTGCCACGCGCGGCAATCACCAGTCGCTGGAGCCTGAGCACCTGCTGAAGGTTATGCTCCAGGATGAAGACCGCGTGACCGAACGCCTGTTGAGCGAGGCGGGCGGAGATATTGCGAAGCTGACTGCCGCCCTCGATCTCGACCTCAGCAAAATGCCCGTCGTCACCGGTGGCTCATCGGGTCTACGAATTTCAACCGATCTCTCAAAGATACTTGATAACGCATTGGAAATGGCTGAAAAATCTGGTGACAAGTTCATTACCGTTGAGCGCATCCTGCAAGCAATGCTTCATGCCCGCACTTCTGAAATATCCGGCATGCTGGAAAGCTCCGGTGTGACCGCGGTGAAGGTTAACCAAGCCATCAACAGCATGCGCAAGGGCCGCACCGCCGACACCGCCAATGCGGAAGGCCAGTTTGACGCCCTGCGTAAATATGCCCGCGACCTGACCGAAGTGGCACGTGACGGCAAGCTTGATCCGGTCATTGGCCGGGACGAGGAAATCCGTCGCACCATCCAGGTGCTGGCCCGTCGCACCAAGAACAACCCGGTCCTGATCGGGGAGCCGGGCGTGGGTAAGACCGCGATCATCGAAGGGCTCGCTTTGCGCATCGTAAACGGCGATGTGCCTGAAAGTCTGAAGAATAAACGCCTTATGGCGCTGGATTTGGGCTCATTACTGGCCGGAGCGAAGTTCCGGGGTGAGTTTGAGGAGCGTTTAAAGGCCGTAATGGATGAAATCAAGGCAAATGCCGGTGAAATCATCCTGTTTCTGGATGAGTTGCATACAATTGTAGGCGCTGGTAAGGCCGAAGGATCGATGGATGCCGGGAACATGCTGAAGCCTGCGCTGGCCAGGGGTGAGCTGCATATGGTGGGCGCCACCACGCTGGATGAATACCGCAAGCATATCGAGAAAGATGCGGCGCTGGCGCGTCGTTTCCAGCCTGTGTTCGTGTCTGAGCCAACAGTTGAAGATACCATCTCTATCCTCCGGGGATTAAAGGAAAAATACGAAATGCATCACGGCGTGCGGATCACGGATTCCGCCATCGTTGCCGCAGCCACATTGTCGAACCGCTACATCACCAACCGCTTCCTGCCGGATAAGGCCATCGACCTGATCGATGAGGCATCGAGCCGCCTGCGCATGGAGGTCGACTCCAAGCCGGAGGAGATTGACGAACTTGATCGCCGCATCATTCAGTTGAAGATCGAACGCCAAGCCCTTCAAAAAGAAAAGGATACTGGCTCTGTTGATCGCCTTGCGAAGCTTGAAAAAGAACTGGCAAGCTTAGAGGAGCAGTCAGGCATTCTGACGCGGCGCTGGAAGTCTGAAATGGACAAGCTCGGTGCAGCCCAGAAATTGACCGAGGAACTGGATAAGGCCAGGACCGAACTCGACAAAGCACAACGTGAAGGTAATCTGGAAAAAGCTTCGGAGCTGATGTACGGACGCATCCCGGAAATCGAAAAGCTTCTGGTTCAGGCCAACAAAGCCACAGCCGAAACCATGGTTAAGGAGCAGGTGGATGAAGACGACATCGCCGCCGTGATCAGCCGCTGGACCGGGATTCCGATCGACAAGATGCTGTCGGGCGAACGCGAGAAGCTTCTGAAAATGGAAGAGAAGATCAAAACCCGCGTGGTCGGGCAGGATGCGGCCGTAAAAGCCGTGGCCTCCGCCGTGCGCCGTTCACGCGCTGGACTCCAGGACCCTAACCGTCCGATCGGTTCGTTCCTGTTTCTCGGGCCAACCGGGGTAGGCAAGACAGAGCTGACCAAGGCGCTGGCCGAATTCCTCTTTGATGACGACACCGCCATGATCCGCCTCGATATGTCCGAGTATATGGAGAAACACTCCGTCGCCCGCATGATCGGCGCACCTCCGGGCTATGTTGGTTATGAGGAAGGCGGCGCGCTCACCGAAGCCGTGAGAAGACGCCCGTATCAGGTTGTTTTGTTTGATGAAGTTGAAAAGGCTCACCCGGATGTTTTCAACGTCCTTCTTCAGGTGCTGGATGATGGCCGTCTGACCGACGGGCAGGGCCGCACCGTCGATTTCACCAATACTGTTCTGATCATGACCTCGAACATGGGGGCCGAATATCTGGTCAATATGGAGGAAGGCAAGGATGTAGAAACGGTCCGTGAGAAAGTAATGGGCGTAGTCCGCGCAACTTTCCGCCCCGAATTCCTTAACCGCCTTGATGACATATTGCTGTTCAAGCGCCTTGACCGTAACCAGATGACAGGCATTGTCGATATACAACTGGGCAAGCTCAGGAAGATGCTGGCCGACCGCCGCATTACGCTCGATGTTGACGACAAGGCGAAGCTCTGGCTTGGCGATCGTGGCTACGACCCGGCTTTTGGTGCCCGTCCGCTGAAACGTGTGATCCAGACCGAACTGCAAAACCACCTCGCCGAACTGATCCTGACCGGGGATGTGGGCGACGGCTCTGTTGTCCAGGTCACCGAAAAGGGCGGTAAGCTTGATTTTAAAATCGCGAAACCGGCCATAGGCAAGGCGGCAGCCTGATTATCCGACGTCACGATAATAGAGGGCGGGATTAAAGTGCCCTTACGACAAATCCTGTCGTAATTTCCGGCGGCTGGATTTAACGCTTAGGGGGACAGGCGGTCGAATTTTACGTCAGGGGCGCTTCGGCTCGGCTAACGCGGGCTTTGGGAAACTCTCGGCGGCCATTTTACTATTACCGGCTTTTAAGGCGGAAACGACATTGGCAAGAGCCCGGCAGGTATCCTGGCTGTCACCTTTGGCAACTTTTTCACATATATCTGCCGGATTGGTTGAGGGCGGGGCAGGTTGGTCAGTGGCCTGGGCCATCGCCCCGCCGCTACCGGCCAGAACCCCGGCGAGGACTAATTTTGAGAATGTGGTGTTAAGTGTGCTCATGAGGGGAATTGTCGCACACCGAAACTTACGGCACAACAAAATGTTTTCATAAATAAGGCCTTGTGCGCTGGACGGTTGAATTGCGGGGCCTATCTTATTCTTAACGCCTTTTCCATCGGGAACAGGCGCCTTCCTCTCCGCACTCTCAGTGCAGAGGCGACGGCAGGCCAGGGAGTGAGGCGATTGCATATCGTTCTCTTAAAATCCCCGCCTGCCGTCCTTTATATGGGTCCTTATGTGATAAGTCCTGCCTCTGGACAATTCGGCTTACCCCCGCGCCGCAGCGTTGTCACTCCCCGGATTTGCGGCTACTCTTTAAGCGGGTTTGATTCTTATGCAATTCTGCAGGCTTTCCAAAAAATACGGGTGGGACGAAACCATGATCCGTCAGATAACGGTTACCTTTGCTGCGTTAATGCTGTCCGGCGCGATGCTGTCGGGCTGCAGCACTGCCATGAACGGCGGAACCGAGGACATTCGTATTAATATCGCCGGAACGGGCGAAGCCCTGTGCGATGTGACGCAGCCCGGACGCCGTTACCGCGTCTACGCGCCGAGTTCCTTCCGCGCCATGCGCTCCAAAGACGATCTGCGCATTCGTTGTCAGGCCCCCGGCAACCGCCAGCAGGTTGTTGTTCTGAAGTCCGAACTCTCACGCGATCTCCCTTATAATGTCAGCAATCTCGGCGTTGGTGTCGGCTGGGATGCGATGACGGGCGCGATGTATAATTACCCCAGTGAAGTCCTGGTCGATTTCCGGGGCATGCCGCCCACCAGCTATCCTCAGCCCGATTACCAGGACGTCTTTGACCAGAACCCTGAATTGTTGCAGATGGAGCAGTTCCGCCCTGGCCTCCCCGCCTTGGGTAGCGATATAGGAACGGCCGCGCCGACACTCCAGCCTCGTTCAACGGAAGAAGACAATTCGATGGGCATCATGATGCCTGTCGCGGGGTCTGTCACCACAACGACAACCTCCACCACAACGGCAAAGGCGCCTTTGCCGCCAATCGTCGCGCCACCCGTAGCCACATCGACGACAACGACATCAACCTCGACGACGACGATAGGTCAGGGTCTTGGTACCAATAACAGCAAGTCCTCGGACAGCACCTCGCCAACCCCGTCTTCGGTCAGCCAGAAGATCTTCACGGGAAAAATCGGCGCAGTGCCGAGCGTTAAGCCGTAAGCCATGGCCGGACGCAACCACTACTTCTTCGTAGGCATCGGCGGCAGCGGCATGAGCGCCCTGGCCGACCTGATCCGCAGGCAGGGAAATGTGGTTTCCGGTTCTGACCGTGGTCACGACCATGGCGATGTGCCCGATAAATTTGCGACCCTGGCACAAAGCGGCATGACGCTCCACAAACAGGATGGCTCGGGCGTCGACCAGAGCGTGAATTTCGTCGTCGTCTCAAGCGCTGTCGAGGAATCCATTCCCGATATTCAGAACGCCCGTAAACTTAACATTCCTGTCATCAAACGCGCCGAACTTCTCTCCAGCCTGTTTAACAAGGCGAGGGGGATCGGCATCGCGGGGACCAGTGGCAAGACAACCACCACCGGCATGACCGGTTGGATGCTGCATGCCATGGGCCTCGACCCGACGATTGCCAATGGCGGCATCATGCCGAACTTCGTCGGTCATCCCCAAAGCCTGATGGGCAATGCTGTCGGTGGCAAGGGCGATCTGTTCGTGGCGGAAATGGATGAGAGCGACGGGACGATTTCCTTCTTCAATCCGGAGATTGCGGTTCTGAACAATATTACCCTCGATCATAAACCGTTCAGTGTGATCGAGCCTTTATTCGCCGACTACCTGACGCGCGCCCGCATGGCCGTCGTCAATCTTGACGATCCGCGTGCGGCGAAGATGGCAAATGTCCATCCGCTGACGATTACCTATGCGGTCGATAACCCGGCGGCGACTCTTTTCGCCACAAACCTGCAACACCAGCAGGGCGGGATTTCATTCACCCTGAACGACAGGACAAACGGAACGTCATGGCCCTGCAACCTTCCTGTTCCGGGCCGCCACAATGTTTCAAACGCCCTCGCGGCATTCAGTGTCGCCAAGGCTCTTAACCAGCCGCTCGATAAAGCCGTCACGGCGCTGGAAGCATTCAAGGGCATCAAACGCCGTATGGAAGTCCTCGGCACGGCGGGCGGCGTAACCGTTATCGACGATTTTGGCCATAACCCGGATAAGATCGCCGCCACCCTCGACACCCTGACCGCCCATCCGGGCCGTGTCATCGTCATGTTCCAGCCGCACGGCTTCGGACCGATGAAAATGATGCGAAAAGAACTGGTGGAGGCTTTTACCAAAGGTCTCCGCAAGGGCGACACCCTGACCATGCCGGAAATTTTCTACGCCGGCGGCACGGTGACCAAGGACATTTCCTCGAACGATTTGATCGGCGATATCACCGCAGGCGGGCGCGACGCGCATTTCTTCCAGACCCGCGATGATGCCGGAGCCTTCATGCTGGCCAATGCGAAAGCAGGCGACCGTATCGTCATCATGGGTGCGCGGGATGATACGCTGAGTGAATTTGCAAAAGATATCCTGCAGAAACTGAAGGCAGCACCCGCACCGATAGTGGCCGGGGCGCAACCCTAACCGTCATTACGCATCCAGCGAAGCTCAGCAATGACGATGGATCAGGGTGTCAGGCGGCGGATACTTTTTATCCCGCCATAGAATTTCTGCATTTCATCCAGCTTTTCAACCGTGACGGCCATGTGGCGAACCGTTGCATTGATGATGTGTTTTGTATCGGCCATGATCCCGACATGCAGGGCGGGGCCATCCTTAAAATAGATCAGATCCCCGCGACGCGGGCGTTTGACGATTTTACCCATCACGGGTTCCTGCTGGTCCGCATCGCGCAGGCAGAATCCGCCATTGCGCAACACCGCAAGCTGAACCAGCGCCGAGCAATCAATTCCCCCGGCACTGCGTCCGCCATACAGATACGGCGTGCCCATAAACATTTCAGCAGTCGCCGCAATATCCACCTTGTTTGACAGAAGCGTGATGATATCCATCACGTGCGTCTGCGGCACCCAGGCCTGCCGGCCCTTAATTTTAACGAAACCGTTTTGTGCGGGTTCCGCCGGATCAACGGTGATCCGTGACATGAAGCTGAATTCCTCATAGGGCCGCGTTTTAAAATCAGGGAGGAGATAAGCATTCGTCATCCGGGTATGAACGACATGGGTGGGCAGTTCCTGGTCTAAACCCTTGTGGGCCGCATCGATCCAGCCGGCATAACCATCAAGAATGCTGCGGCCCTGGAGCCAGCCGTCTTTCTCGGCGACGATCTCAAACGGTTCCCCATACAGCATCTGCGAATCCCGGCGGCCGATACGAACCTGCATCCCTGGTTCACCCTGAAGATCGGCAACGGCGTTGTGGATTTTCGTCAGTTCTCTCATGTTTAACGATGCTACCTGAAACGATCCTGTAAATAGGCGAACACCGCGCGGCTGCCCATTTCGGTGCCGCCTTTGCTGCGGCCCGGGCGGGAGCCTTCTTCCCATGCGGATAAATCAACATGAACCCAGTCGGTTTTTGCGTCAACAAATGTTTCCAGGAACAGCGCCGCCGTGGTCGCCCCGGCCTTGCCGCCAGTGCTGCACAAATCGGCGATATTGCTGGCGATATCCTTGCGGTACGCCTGATGCAGGGGCAGGGGCCACATATAATCCTGCGCGGCATCGCCGTAGTCCTTAAGGCTGAACGCAATCTTTACGTCATTTGAGAATACCGCCGCCATATCCATGCCCGTCGCCACACGCGCCGCACCCGTCAGGGTCGCGAAATCGATCAGGAAATCCGGTTTTTCCTCAGAGGCGAGGGTGAGGGCGTCGGCCAGAACCAGACGACCCTCCGCATCCGTATCACCAACTTCGACCGTCAGGCCTTTGCGCGAATTGATAACGTCAGCCGGACGATAGGATTCACCCGAAACCGAATTCTCTACCGCCGGAATAAGCACACGCAGACGCACGGGCAGCTTATGGCGGATGATGAGCATCGCAAGCCCCAGCACATGCGCGGCCCCGCCCATATCCTTTTTCATGGTGTACATCGCGCCGCCTGGTTTCAGGTTCAGCCCACCGGTATCGAAGCAGACCCCTTTCCCTACCAGCGTCAGTTTCTTGTGTTTCGCATTTCCCCATTGCATGTCGATCAAACGCGGACGACGCGGGCTGCCCTTGCCGACTTCATAAATCATCGGAAAATTATTCTTGATCAGGTCTTTGTCCTTAGTGACTTTAATGGTCAGACCTTCGGCGGTGGCAAACGTGCGGGCCGCTTTTTCAAGTTCATCCGGTCCGAGGTCGTTTGCAGGAATGTTAATCAGGTTACGGATCAGGCAGGCGGATTCCAGATGCGCCTCAACCGATTTCTTATCGACCTTTTCCGGCCAGGCCAGTTTCGGGACCAATGTGGCGGATTTTTCTGTTTTGTAATCTTCGAAACGGTAAGCGGCCAGTCCCCAACCGATGCAGGCCTTCTCCGCATCCTTGCCCTTCAGGCCCTCAAGTTTAAATGTCGTTGACTTGATTGTCTTGTCGGTGAGGCTGCGGATCACGTAATCGCAGGCCGGGGATAGGTCGAAAAGCTGCACCGGGTCGTTGATGCCAATCAGGATAGTGGTCAGCGCACCCTTGTCATTATAAAGCGACATGATCTGGCCGGGCTTGGCACCGAACGGCGATTGTTCGATGCGCTGCTTCACTTGTGCGGGGGCTTTTTTTACCCATGCTTCAAAACCCGTGCGCGTCAGGACCTGAAGCGTGACGGCATTTTTTCCGGCAGTAGCGGTAAAAGCGGCGGGAGCGGTGAGAAATGTCTTTGGCATGGCGCGAATCCGGTTGGGGTGGATAATGGCCTTATTATAAGACGAGTGCGGCCCTTATTGAACCCCGTATTCGCGCTCCCACGCCCGTAACATCAGAACCGGCCAGATAAACTGGTGCATGGATTTGTTCTGTTCGGTCATGGCGTGCCAGTATTGGCGGACGAGCTTCATATTCAGCCACGGATGCGGTTCGTTGAGCAGATCATCGGCCCACCCCTTTAATGGCCCGCGCAACCAAGCGGCGAGAGGCGGTTCAAAGCCCTGTTTCGGGCGGGTAAAGATTTCCGCAGGCAGCGACGGGATCTGTTCCGAGAGGAACTTGCGCAGCAATCCCTTCGGCTGGTACTGCGCGCGCTGCGCCGGGGGCAGTTGCCACAGAAACTCGACCAGGGTGTGATCGAGGAACGGCGCGCGCACCTCAAGGCTGGCGCTCATGCTGGCGCGGTCAACCTTGGTCAGGATATCTTCCGGCAGATAGCAGAGCATTTCAAATTTATTGGCGGCGGTCATTGCGTCTTTATCGGGATAGATAAACGGTTCCGGGAAGGACGATGCCGGAACGATGCCGCTGTATTGATGCCATGTGGCGTAACGCAGATTGTAATAGCTGGCGAAATCGGCCTGTGATTTCATCGCCAGCCGCTTGTTCGTCTTGCGTAGCGCGAAGGGGGCAATGGACGAACCGATACCGGCCAGCGTGCTGTAGAGAGGTGATCCGCCGCCTGTGAACTCCCCCACAGTTTCATGAATACGCGAATACCCGGCAAAGCATTCGTCACCGCCGTCACCCGCCAGGGCAACAGTCACATCACGGCGCACGTTTTGGGAAAGGGCGATGGTCGGGATCTGTGAAAAATCGGCAAAAGGTTCGGAATAGATCTTTGCCATGCGCGGAACGAGCGCGATCAGCTCCGCCTCGCCGATCTGGAATTCCGTGTGCCTCGTGCCGAGAGCCTTGGCAACCTTCGCAGCAATCGGCGCTTCATTATAACGCGGGTCTTCAAAACCGATTGTATAGGTTTGCACCGGGTTCGACGCAGCCCTCTGCATCGCGGCAACGATCGCCGAACTGTCGATACCGCCGGAAAGGAATGCCCCAAACGGAACATCGGACAACATGCGCATTTTGGTGGCGGAGAGCAGGAGTGAAGACAATTCAACGGAGATGTCCTTATCCGCCATCTTTGTGATTCCCGCCTGCGGCAATTGCCAGTAGGCATGAAGGGTGGGCGCATGACCAACCCCGAAATGGAGGTAATGCGCCGCCGGGAGTTTTCTCACAGCCTTCAGGATGCAAAGCGGGGCGGGAATATAACGGTGCATCAACAGGGCGGCAGCCGCCTCGCGGTCTGTTTCGCGCGGCAGGTCGGGAAGCTGCATCAACGCTGCCAGTTCCGACGCAAACGCCAGCCCGCCATTATAATGCGCGTAATAAAGCGGTTTTTCGCCCATCCGGTCGCGGGCGATGAATAATTCGCGGCTCGGGCGGTGATAGGCCGCAAGCGCGAACATGCCGTTCATTTTCGCCAACGTCGCGGTAAAGCCCCATTGTTGCAGCCCCTCGGCAATCGTTTCGGTATCACTGTGCCCGCGCCAGTTGACGCTCAGGTCTTTGCGGATATCGTTGTGGTTATAAATTTCGCCATTGAATGACACGACCCAGTCGCCGCCCTGCGACGCCATCGGCTGCGCCCCGGCGGGTGAGAGGTCAAGAATGGACAGGCGGCGATGGGCAAGGGTGATTGTTTCATCACCCCACAGGCCATCACCGTCGGGGCCGCGATGCGCAATGGCATTGTTCATGGCCAGCGCAAGTGTATGCCGTTCGTCCTGCGATTTTTTTGGCTGGTATAAACCGGCGATGCCGCACATGGATTATCCCGCTCTCTCGTCAAAGACGGGAAGGGTCGCGCGAATGGCGGCGGCATAATTTTTCTCCGGCACGATACGGGCCAGCAAACTCTTCCAGAATAGTTTCGAATATTTGGCGCCGCCGCGATGACGGTAATCGAACTTCGCCGCGCGACCGATAGCCCGTTTATAGGCATGACGGTGCAGGGGCAGGGGCGTGTCAGGATAATCCTCGAGAAAATAGGCGAGCGCAAGGCTGACCCTCTGCAACTGCCTGCTGCTCGATGCGCCATGACGGCCTGCTTCACCGCGGCAAAGGAAGGCGAGCGTTTCATTGACCTTCACAAACGAACCAAGGCGCGCAAGGCGGAGGGTCAGGGAATATTCCTGGCTGTGTTTGACACGTTCATCGCATCCGCCACTTTTCTTGATTGCATCTGTGCGCGCCAGAAACTGGGTCGGATTGAAAAGTGAATTCTGTATGGATGCGTAGAGAGGTTCGGCAATGGTTTCGATTTCACAAACACCAAGTGTCTGCGTCAGGTCCATCGTTTCGCCTTCGTTAAAATACTGGCAAAGAGCATAGGCGAGACAGGCACCGGGATTGGCCTTCAATGCGCCAAGCAGAATGGCGGTTGCCTGTTCGTGCAGCAGATCGTCAGCATCGACGAACTTTATAAATTCCATCCGGGCGGCGGCAATGCCGGTGTTGGTCGCTTTGGCCGAACCGCCGTTTTCCTGTTCGATGATCGTGACATTCGTCCACCCGGCGGTCAGGTCGCGCACCATCTGCAGCGAATTGTCGGTTGATCCGTCATCGACGAAAATGAACTCCCGTTCAAAATTGCCTTTCTGCGCCGCAATAGAGTTAAGCACAAGGCCGAGATAGCGGGCCTTGTTATAAACCGGAATGACAAATGAAACAGACATTTAGGCGGAAATCCTTCAATTCCTGAACGGCCTGAATTTAGCTGATGCAATGCTTCGGAGCAAAGGTTTTAGGCATAACAGGATTTGCCCTTGTCAAAGGCCCGCAGACTGCTATGAATCCGGAAAACAGGGAGATGGATATGGCTATACACGGCGTCTTTACCGACAAGGTAGAGAAAAGGGAGAAACTGATCGCCACATTGCGCACAGACGATATGGAGCGTTACACCGTCGTCCCCAGCACCGTCATGATCAATAAATGGCCGGATGACCTGAACTGGGTTATCGTCGACAGCACCTATCCCGCGCAGATCAGCCGCCGTATGGAGCTCCTTCTCAATAAACGCGATATGGTGGTCGACCGTCTGCCTGGCGATGATGTGCGTGCCGCCGAATATGAATTACGCGATACAGTGGTCAACGAAGTACTGACCCTTTATCCCGACTATTTCAAACGGGAAGGCGATCTGATCCTCTCACCGCTGACGGGTCTGGCCCTTGATGTCGGCCCGTATGGCGCCGATCCGCTTGTGACCGTTGCTCTGCTGGCCAGTGAAGACATGTTGCTTTTGCTTCCCGAAAAACGCGGGCCCAGGCAGGAAACCGTTTATCCGCTGAAAGCCGGCGCGCTGCTGTTCCCGAATGGCTGGGGATTGCGCAGCAAGTTCAACCAGCCTGAACCGGTTTTCCCCCATCTGGGTTTGAGGGCTGCGTGGCGTGAGGCGCAGAAAGAAAGCCTGCGTGCGGCCCGTCTGGGTAAAACCCCTTATGAAATCCATCACGGTGCCGTTTCGCATTACATGGCGGAATATGCTACGCGCGTCGATACATTCTTCGCCAATATGAAGCCGGAACATAAGGCCTGGCGCCGTAACTGGGGTATGACGCTTGGCCCGGAATTATTCCGTCATTCCGATCATCAGGAGGCTGAGGGTCCTGATATGAATGCCGAAAACTGGGAGAAGTTCGGCTATCTGCGGTCCGAGCATGAAACCTTCCGCAAGTTGCCCGTTACGGGCGCGGTGATTTTTGGTATCAAGACCTATTTGTGGAAACTTGATGCGCTTGTTCGAAATGAAAAGGCATTGAACGCGCTGCTTGCGGGCAACGATAACCTGAAGCCGCTTATGTTCGAATATCGTTCGGCCAGCCTGCCGAGCTTCCGCGAGTTTCTTGACCGCCACCGTCCGAAAGCGGTTACGCCTGATCCATCAGTTCCTGGATCTTTGCCGCAACCGACATTGGGTCAAAGGGCTTTTGAATAACCCCGATTGCGCCGAGCGCAATAAGGCTCTCAATCTCATGCGCCTGCGATTTACCGGTCATGAAAATGGCCGGGGTTGACGCCGTCGCGGGAAGTGCACGCAGTTTGGCCAGCGTTTCCGGCCCGCTTAAACCAGGCATCATGACGTCCAGAACGATGACATCGGGCTGGAAACCCGCAGCTTCTTCAAGGGCGCTCAGGCCGTCGGCGCAGGATTTCACGGTATAGCCGCCAAGGGATTGCATCATCATCTCCGCCAGGGCGCGGATATCGGGTTCGTCTTCGATATAGAGGATTTTGAGGGTCATCGCGGCTCCTTTAGGTCTTATTTATTATACCAGAGAACCGTAAAGATGCAGAAACTTTGACTTTTCCGGCCCGTTTCCTGTATGTATGCGCCCATGAGCGTAACCTCCCATGCCACCAAATTCGCCGCCCCGCGCACCGATGCCGCCGGGCGGATCGCCCTGATCGGCCTGACCCTGCCTGAAATGACGGCGGTGATGGAGGGGCACGGCCTCCCCAAATTCCGCGCTAAACAGGTCTGGCACTGGATCTATAACCGTGGCGTCACTGATTTCGAGGCGATGGGCAACCTGCCGAAGGACATGCGCGCGCTGCTGACCGAAAAATATTCCGTCGAACGTCCGACGCTTGTCACGGAACAACGCTCGACCGACGGCACCATCAAATGGCTCCTTGCCATGGCGGACGGGCAGCAGATCGAGGTCGTGTTCATCCCCGAAACCGATCGCGGCACGCTGTGTATTTCATCGCAGGTCGGTTGTACGCTGACCTGCCGGTTCTGCCATACGGGGACGCAGCCTCTGGTCCGTAATCTAGGCCCGCATGAAATCCTGCAACAGATCATGTATGCCCGTGACGTCCTCGGCGAATGGCCGAAAGTGAATGAGAAAGCCGATCAGCACAAGGGCAGGGACGTCACCAATATCGTCCTGATGGGCATGGGCGAACCGCTCTATAACTACGACAACGTCGCCAAAGCCATGAAAATCTGCATGGATGAGGAAGGCCTCGGCATCTCCAAGCGCCGCATCACGCTCTCCACCTCCGGCGTCGTGCCGCAGATTATCCAGTGCGGCGAAGAACTGAACGTCAACCTCGCCATCTCCCTTCACGCGCCGAATGACGAGCTGCGCGGCGAAATCATGCCGATCAACAACAAATATCCGCTGAAAGAATTGCTGAACGCCGTGCGCAACTATCCGGGCCTCAGCACCGTGCGCCGTGTCACCTTCGAATACGTCATGCTGAAGGACATCAACGACAGCGACGACCATGCCCGCGAACTGATCCGTCTGCTGCGCGACATCCCGTGCAAGGTTAACCTGATCCCGTTCAACCCATGGCCGAACAGCCCGTATGAATGTTCCGACCGCACCCGTATCACCATGTTCGCCAGCCTGCTGGAAAACGCGGAAATCGACGCCCCGGTCAGGAAGACCAGAGGGCAGGATATTCTCGCCGCGTGCGGTCAGTTAAAGTCTGAAAGTGTCCGCCAGAAGACCCAGCAGCAATAGTGTTGCCTTAACCGTGGATCTATCCGGGACGTACCCTATTCGAGGGTGGGTTTTTTAACGACCGGGTAATTGCACCGGTACGCGCCGGATTCAAATGTCGCATATGTTCCGGCTTGCTCGCCCCAGTGTTGACGAGCGATTTCGAAAGCTTCGGCAACCGGATGGACCGCTTTCATGACTTCCATTGGGTAAGGGTCATCCCAGTGATCCAGGTCGAAACGCGCCGGATAGGCTTCCTTAACGGTCACGGGAGACAGGCCGAATACGGCATCCTTTGGCATTACACACCTCTTATTTTTTTCAGTTTCACTTTTACTTAGCCAAGGGTCCGGAGTTTATAAGCTACCCCGGTTTCCTTTGTGATCAGCGGTGGCATCAAGATAGCCCGCATAAGATTCAGGGCAGGTGGCTCCGTTTTTCTTCCCTCAGGATCCGACCCAGATTTTTAGCAAAGCTGATAAGTCCGCCGCGCTCATTAAAACGGTGACTCAGTCTGAATTCTGATACTGCTATTAGAAGCAAGGTTGACGGCTGGAACGCTGGAATACGGCACCATTGTTCTGATTTTGGTAGGTCCGGACAGAACCCGCAAAAACGGGATAGCCGTAACGGTCCGCACGCTGTCTTTCATAGCAGCCAATTTCGACAGGCGGCAGTTGCGGAGCAACATAGACAGGAGGGCGGTAATATACCGGCGGTGGAGGAGGCGCATAATACTGTTGGGGTTGCGCGTAATAGGGCTGAGGGTAATGGTCCTGATGAATAACACCGGCAATAATGGCGGCTCCGGCGATAGCGGCAGCAATATCTCGTCCATCGCTGTGATGACCGTGACGGTCATGGGCCTCAGCCCCCGTTGTGGCACCAAGGCCAGCCAGTGCAAAAGCGGTGGTTATAGCGGCGATCTGTTTTTTCATTTTTTAGCTCTCCCTCAAATTGTTTTCATAACTTATAAGAAAAACGTTATCTCAGTCAAACTTTATCTACGCCATTTTATAAAAGAAGGAATTGCTGCATTGCAATTTTTTCCTTGCGATTTTTGCATGGCTGACCTATATCAGGCGCATAACTGGTTAAATGGAGAGATTCCTATGGTTCCCGCAGATATTGCCTGGATGATCATGGCGACGGCCTTGGTTCTTTTAATGACACCCGGCGTGGCCTTCTTTTACGGCGGCAT
>JAQGJB010000082.1 GCA_028290825.1 Micavibrio sp. | reverse complement strand
TGCGCAACCTGTTCGGGCGGCAGGAGTTCCTCCAGCTTCGGATCATCGAGGCCCGAACATTGCACGGTGTCCTGCATCTCCGCGCCCTTGCTGCGCCCGAACAGGATCAGCTTGTCGGCGAGAAGATCATAGCAACCCTTAAAATCCCGACCCATGCCGATCGGCCAGCTGGCCGGTGTGACTTCCAGCTGCAGTTTTTTCTGCACCTCGTCCATCAGCTCGAACGGGTCCTGCCCGTCGCGGTCCATCTTGTTGATGAAGGTGATGATCGGAATATTGCGCAGACGGCAGACTTCAAACAGTTTCAACGTCTGCGGCTCGATCCCCTTGGCGGCGTCGAGGACCATGATGGCGCTATCGACGGCGGTCAGGGTGCGATAGGTATCTTCCGAGAAATCCTCGTGGCCCGGCGTATCGACGAGGTTGAAGGTATGACCGGCATGATCGAAGGTCATGACAGAGGACGCAACTGAAATCCCCCGCTCCTGCTCCACCTTCATCCAGTCGGAACGTGCACGGCGGCGGTCCCCCTTGGCCTTGACCATTCCGGCCAGCTGAATCGCGCCCCCGAACAGGAGGAGTTTTTCAGTCAGCGTCGTTTTACCGGCATCGGGGTGGGCGATGATGGCAAAGGTCCGGCGTTTAGTGATTTCATCGGTAAGCTGGGTCATAATGGCAAGAGGTATAGCATTATATGGCGTTATTTATAAAGCCCTTTACCTTGGTAAACCCTGCATTTCCAAAGGAGTTTAGGAAATCTGCGGTTCCGCAGCCCGGCGGATCAGGGCTGATAAAGTCCTGGCATTTCGCTTTTCTGCAAGCTCGGCATAGGACACTTCGCGAAACATGTCGGGAACAGCCTGGCTGGCCCGGGCCGGGCCGAGACTGTCAAGCATGAGACAGGCCAGGGATTCCGCTTCGCGGTCCTGAAAGCTTTCAGATTTTTTGAAGGCGGCGTTTTTCAAACCACAGAATTCGGGGAGTAAACTGACCGCCGCCCGGTAAAATTTCTCCCGGTAATAAAGACTTACAATCGTCCGTGACACATTCTGGCTCGCCTTCTGGTCTGCCTCGCTCCCGTTCTGGTCTACTCTGGATACCCATTTGGTGAGGCGGTCAAGGGCAGCGTATTTGAAATCATTTCGAAGCATTGGGTAACCCAGCTCCGTGAGGGAAAGAACAATCTCCAAAAGGTCTTCGGGCGCTAATGCCTGTACGGAGTCAGCGTTACCTAAAAGCACAGCGACATCGTTAACGGTTCTGGATTTTTTATCCGTCATGTTTGCCGCCCCTAATTCCTGTTCCGCAGGTCCTGAAGCGCAATCGTGGCCTCTTCCGGAGATTTATATTGCTGGCCCTCACCGGTAATATGGTCCACGACATTGCGCAGGGCACTCTTCAGAATTTTAATATCGTCGTCACCCCTGCGCTTTACCAGTGCCAGCAAAGCCTGCAGCGCTTCCGCATAGGTACAGGCGGTGTCACCCGCCATCATCACACGGTCTTTCTGGATTATTTTTACCGCATCAATCAGCCGGGCGGAAAATTCATTATCCTCGTCGCAGGATTCGCGCAGGGCACGTTCAATACGGTCCTGTGGCATTTCAACCAGAACCGCCTCTGCTTCATCTTCGATAATCGGGGCCTGGGCTTTACGCCTGAACAGGAACATCAGATTTCCCTCATCCTTTAATACAGTGATGGGCCGAGGGGAGATAAGGCTGCATCGCAGCTACAATCTCCTCTACCAGTTTGGCGGGGTTCTTTACCTTATCAATCTGTTCGAGCTTTGCCTGTGCCGCCTTCGCAAATTCGTCAAGCTGGCTGGAGATTTTTGTACCGGCATGGACAGGGTCATCACTATGAAGGCCGCATTCTGCTGAGCGTCCATAAGTATCGTTAAAGGCAGCCTTGAGCGCATCACGCACAGCATTCCATTCTGAATACCTCACCTGAGCGCTCGTTTGTTGAAACGCCAGATACTGAAAATCATTCAGGCTGAGCTTTTGACCCTCATTCATAGAATACACCTTTTGTCTTTTTCAAAGATTTCAAAAGATATCATAATATGACAATTGAAGCAATGTTACTTTTTTGCCCGGGCAATACCGTCAATAATCATCCTTTTAGCGGCGGCGGCATCTTGCCATCCGCCGGTTTTTACCCATTTGCCCGGTTCGAGATCTTTATAATGGGAGAAGAAATGCTCGATCTGCTGGCGCAGAATCGGACGGATATCAGTATAATCCTCGATATTGTCGTGATACGGAGCCAGGTTCGGCATCGGCACCGCGACAATTTTCTCATCCGGCCCGGCATTGTCCTCCATCAGGAGGACGCCGACCGGGCGGCAATTCATCACCGCCCCCGGCATAACGGGTGTACGGCCAATGACGATGACATCCACCGGATCGCCGTCGCCAGACAGTGTATGCGGAATAAACCCGTAATTGCCCGGATAATACATCGGCGTATGCAGGAAACGATCGACGATCATAATGCCGGATTCCTTATCCAGCTCGTACTTGACCGGAGTTCCGCCAAGCGGGTTCTCGATCATTACGTTAACATCTTCAGGGGGGTTCTGGCCGATGGCGATTTTAGAGAGAAACATGAGAGGGTCCTTTTTGCTGCTATGCAATATAGGTAATTTTTCATGTTCTGGCTAGAAGATTTTACCTTCAAACGGGTTTTTCAGCGCAGGGTCCTCGATCTCCACCACCCAGACGTCCGGGTCGCGTTCAACCGCGCGTTTTATGAAGGCGTCGGCTTCGGCCTCCTTTACAACGTTACCCCCTAACATCTTCATCCAGCCGAGATTTCCACCAATGTCGCGTTGCTGCTGCAGGATGACGCAGCCATCCTGACGGTTGTTCAGCTTGACCATGATTGTGCCTGAGGCCGGAGCCCCTTTGTTATGAACATAGTAAAACACGCCCGCATCGCGAAGGTTTTTAAAATGCGCATCAAGGTATAGCGAGGTGGGCAGGCGGTCATCGGACATTGCTAGAAAAGTTCCCTAAATTCTCTGCTGGACAGGACTCTGTTTCGGTCGCACCATGAAATTGCTTAATCTCTATAACACGAAGAAGGAGAACGGTAATGGGTGAAATATTTCAGAGTATGTTTAACGACGTCGCCGGTAACGATAAAGCCACACGGGATGCGGCAACGCTTCCAATGAAGGGCGCAAAACTTGCCGTCGGCATGGCCATCATTCCCATGATGATACCAAGCTTCGTTTAACGATCCGCGCTAATTCAAAAAGCCCGGCCAGATTGATGGCCGGGCTTTTGTTTCATCAGGTTCTAATCTGTACCGCGGGGGCGGATTTTCGCAGGCCCATGATTCCTGCCCTCGCGTATTCCTGATAATAATCATGAACATGCGGATGTCCGCGGGTTGAGCGCAGAATATCGGCATCGGCACCGCTTTTGAAACAATCAAGCTGCTTTAAGATCGCCTGTTCCTGGCGGTCCATATCGCCTTCGCACCAGGACAGGGCGCGGGCCAGAATGCAAAAACGCTTCTTATGTTCGGGCTGGGTGATTTTTTTATACATCGCAACCACATCGCGCGGCGTCGTCATATCCTGGCGCAGGATTTCAAGCTGGGTCATGGAGAACGTGACTTTGTGTCGATAGCTTTGCAGAAGCTGTTGCTCCTCAAGTGAAAGAACGCCGTCCACTGTGGCAAACGCAAAGACCGTGCGCCACATACTAAATTCACTTTCGCTAAGCCCGGATTGTGCCATCCGAATGAGATGGTCAGATTATTCAGAATTTCAATGAAGAATATTTTATGTTTAAGATGGAACTTTCGTAGGGAGGAAAAGCTGCAGCTTAGTTTTTCCTTATTTTCTTGCCATAGAGTTCCAGCCTGCATTCGATCAGTTCATAACCCAGTTTGCGCGCAATCTCTTTTTTCATTTGCTCGATTTCGTCGTTCTGAAACTCGACGACCTCACCGCTTTCGATATCGATCAGATGGTGGTGGTGATCGGTGTTTTTGTCGTAGCGGGAAAAGTTCTCGTTAAAATCCTGGCGGACCACAAGATGCAGTTCATCCAGCAGGTTGAGCGTACGGTAAACCGTCGCCATGCTGATGCTTTCATCCAAAGCCTTGGCGCGTTCATAAACGGTTTCGACCGCCGGGTGATCCTCGGCTTCATCCAGAACGCGCAGGATGATCTTACGCTGACCGGTCATTTTCAGGCCGGCATCGGCGCAACGCTGAATCAGGCTTGGGCCTGATGATGTGGATGAATGACTCATGATAATTCCTGCCTGTTTTTATATACAGGCCATCTTATTCGGATGATTTGGCAAGTTCAACGTTTTCCTTGGACCGCCGCAGATTGGCATAGCCCGGCGAGCCGACAACACGCTCCGCCGGAAATTCAACCGTCACCACAGTCCCCTTGTTCACTTCGGACTCAAGAACCAGGATACCGCCATGAAGTTCCGTCATCGCCTTGGCCAGCGGCAGGCCGAGGCCGGTGCCCTGAATGTTCCGGGTTTCAACGGCGTTGCTGACCTGACCGAAAGGTTCGAGCGCTTCGGAGATCTTATCGGCGGGGATGCCGATGCCCTGATCGCCGACGGAAATCGCCATATCGCCGTTATCCATGATGAACGCGCGCATATGGATTTCGCCGCCCGGATTTGAATATTTTACGGCGTTGCCGACCAGGTTGATCAAAATCTGGCGGAACAGGCGCGGATCGGCAAACAAAGGCGGGAAGTTTTCCGGTATGTCCTGAGTGATCTTCAGTCCGGAACTGAATGCCCGTGAATCCATCATACGTCCGACGGACTGGATGGCGTGCACCACATCAAAGGTATCTTCATCCAGCTGCAGGCGCCCTGCTTCGATTTTGGACATATCGAGAACTTCGTTGATGATTTCCAGCAGATGTCTGGCGCTCAGATGAATATCACCAAGATATTCCGCATATTTATCATTGCCCAGCGGCCCGAAGGTCTGCTTGATCATCATTTCAGAGAAGCCGATGATTGCGTTTAAAGGTGTTCGCAGTTCGTGGCTCATATTGGCAAGGAACATGGATTTCGCCTGGTTGGCGGAGTCCGCCTGCTCTTTCGCAAGACGCAGGGAAACCTCCATGCGCTTGCGCAGGGATATATCCATCACCGTCGTAACCTGGAAACGGCGGCCATTGCTCAGCTCAAGCGATGCAGTCGTGTAAAGCACGTTGGCGCTGCTCTGATCCTTGCGGAGAATTTTCATTTCGCCGCTGTTGCGTGACCCGCTTAGGAGAAGTTCGGAATGCGAGCGTTGCGCAAGATCGCGTTCCTCCTGGGGGATCAGCTCGGTAAAATTATGACCGACAAGATCGTTGCGGTGCCAGCCGTAAATCCGCACGAAGCTGTCGTTGACGCGGACGATGCGCTGATGGTGATCGGTGACAACGATCCCCACTTCACTGACATCGAAGACGGACGTCAGAAGCGAAATAGCATCATCACGTTCGCGCTGAAGGCTGGACGGCGCAACCATGGTCGGCTGGGCCATTACGTCCAGAAGATTGACCGATCCATCTTCGTTGATGATCGGATTGATCCAGAAGGCATGCACACGGAATCCGCCCGGCAAATCGGGCACTGTCTGGATTGATACCGGTTTCTTCTGACGTTGCGCCACCATGAATGACTCTTCAAAATGGCGTCGCACTTCCGGCGTCAGCACATCTTTCATCTTTTTACCGATGATGGTTTCGCCATTGGTCGTCAGATATTCGACCGAACGTTTGTTTGCCTCGACGAAGACAAAATCCTTCTCTGCCGTCACTTCGATGATGAAGCGCGGAACGGGCATGGTCTGGAAAAGATTGACGTGATCAATGGTATTCATGATGTCCCAAGACGTAGAAACCGTTTCTACAGGTCCAGTTTAGGTAATAATCATTACAAAAGAGTAACTTACCGTAATAAACGTAATTATATTCTTATGAAAATGTGGCAAAAGGTTGGTTTAACCCTTGGTGCCGAACATTCTGTCCCCTGCATCGCCCAGACCCGGCACAATATAGGCATTTTCGTTCAGTTTTTCGTCCAGGGCGGCCACAAACACGGGCACATCCGGGTAGGCATCCAGCAATACCTGTACTCCTTCCGGTGCCGCGACCAGGGCCATAAAGCGGATCTGCTTAGGATTGGCACCGTGACGGATCAGGACATCGAGGGCATATTTTGCGGAATTTCCGGTGGCCAGCATCGGATCGACCAGGATAAATAACCGCCCTTCCGGGTTGGGCAGCTTGACCAGATACTCCACCGGCTGCTTCGTTTCGTGGTCGCGGTAAAGGCCGATATGACCGATCCGTGCTGCCGGCATCAATTCTTCCAGCCCTTCCGCCATACCGAGGCCCGCACGCAGGATCGGCACAATAACAGGCTTTTTCCCTTCTATAACCGGGGCCATCATCTTTTGAATCGGCGTGGTGATTTCACGGTCGGTAATCGGCAGGGGCCGGGTCAGCTCATACCCCATCAGGAGCGAGAGTTCTTTCAGCAGGGTCTTGAACATGACCTTGTTGCACGACACATCGCGCATGAGCGAAAGCTTGTGCAGGATCAATGGATGATCGGCTACGTAGAGATTTGGAAATCGGGCCTGTTGTTTCATGGCTTATATACTGCCCCCCTCTTTTAAAAGACGGGCCAGAGTAGCCGAAAAGCAGGAAAAGACAATATCACGATATGGGAAGGAAAAAGCAGAAAGTTAATTCTTCTGGCCCTGGTCAATCACAAATCTCTGCAACGGGCTCTGTTCAAAGTACTCAAGAACGGTTTCTTCCTCGCCGCTATACCGGTTCATGTCACCGCGCATATTTTCAATCAGAACATCAATCGTATCTCCCGGCTGCGGTTCGGCAACGCAGGCGGAAAGGCTGATGCGCTTTTCCTCACCATTGATCATATAGGACGGTGCCCGTTCCTCCAGCAATTTACGGAGGCGGTTCAGCCCCGCCGCCCCACCCGACATTTCCGTCTGCTTCAGGCACATAATGAATTCGCCATCCGGCAGGCGGTAGGCATCATCGAATGAGCGGATCGTGAGGCGTATAATTTCGCTGACATCCTGCATGGCTTTGTCGTGGACTTCCTGCGGCAGGCCCCTGATTTCGTCGTAATGATCGATCTTGGCCAGAGCCAGGCAGAACGGGCGGCCACGACGCGCGCGGCGCTCCATTTCGCGCTCAAGGTCTTTCGCCATGACATGCCTTGTGCGCAATGCCGTCAGGGGGTCAAGGCCGCTGTCGCTGACCGCGGCGTCGCGTTCAAGGCGGCGGATGTTGGAAACAAATTCGTCGTAGAATGTGACGAAGGTATCAAATTTTTTGACTGCCGGTTTTTCAGCGTCATGCGCGGGATTTTCGATCAGGTTTTGCGCGGCTTCGTGCATATCGGCATGAACGCGGCGAACCCGGTCGAGGCTTTCTTTCTGGATGCCTTCAATCTGGCTGACGACGTTGGCCCAGTTCTCGAAACTATCCGGGATGGCGAGAAGGTCATTCTCCATTTTCTTTTCAGGATAGAACACATGACGTATGACGCGGCTGAACCATTCCGCGTGCTCATCCAGCACCGGAGACAAAGCGTTCAGCTGTGAATCTTGTTCGTAGGTTAAAGGCATCTGAAATCACCCGTATATATCAAGAGTATAGGGTAATTATGTGTGATTGGTTAATAGGAAATCCACCCGGTGCCTAATCAACGATCCACTCTTTTTCCAGAGTATCGAGGGTTCCCGTAGCAATCGCCGCCCGGACCTCGCGCATCAGCTGATTCATCACGGAAACGTTGTGTTGCGCCAAAATCTGCAGGCCCAGCATTTCCTCGGCCTTGAACAAATGATGGATATAGCCTTTCGAAAACTCGCGGCTGGCGGCCAGAGGCGAATGTTCGTCAAGCGGCGAGCGGTTCTCCCGGAACTGTGCATTGCGCATGTTCAGGCGGTTGCCCGGCACCCCTTTCGCCAGGGCCCAGCCATGGCGGGCAATCCGGGTCGGGGAAACACAGTCAAACGTATCGATGCCCATTTTGACGCAGGCGAAGATATCGCCGATCGCACCGATGCCCAGTAAATGCACCGGACGGTCCGGATGAATCTGGGGCATGCACCAACCGGTGATCTCGTAAAACTCCTCCGTCGATCCGCCGAGGCAACCGCCGATGGCCGTGCCGAAGAACGGCTTGTCTCTGGTCCAGGCGCAACTCTCGGTACGCAGATCTTCATATACTCCACCCTGCACGATACCGTAGAGCGCCTGCTTGCCATCATGCCCGCGCTCGAACTCCGCGAGGCTGCGATCGCCCCAGCGATGGGAACGATGCATAGACCCTTCGGTATATTCGCGCGGCACATGATAGGCGGTGCATTCATCGAATTGATAGATCAGGTCTGCGCCAAGCTTCCGCTGAATATCGATCGACTTTTCTGCCGTCAAAAGCAGCCTCTCACCATTGCGGTAGTTCTTGAAAGCAGCGCCCTCCTCCGTAATGCTGATCAGGCTTTTGTCATCGCGGCGGTTGCGTCCTTTAATCTCATCCGCAACACCGCCATGACCCATGGCGAAAATCTGGTAGCCGCCGCTGTCGGTCATCATCGGCCCGTCCCATTGCGTGAACTCATGCAGGCCGCCCATTTTCTCGATCAGCTCCGCACCCGGCTGAATCATCAGATGATAGGTGTTGCCGAGAATGATATCGCTTTGCGCCTCGCGCATTTGTTTCGGCGAGAGATTCTTGATCGCGGCCTTGGTGCCGCAGAAAATAAAGTTCGGTGTGTTGATCGTGCCGTGCGGGGTCTTGAGGGTGCCAAGGCGCGCGCGCGAGGCGGGATCGCGGCGCGTGATGTCAAAGGCGAAGTTCGGATAATCCATGATCTTTGTCCTGTAAAAAACCCGCCGGACATTGCCAGCGGGTTGTTTCGTTTCCGGCCTTAGCCGAAGAATTACTTGGCCGCTGCCGCTTTTCTCGCTGCGG
This sequence comes from Micavibrio sp., assembly GCA_028290825.1. GTDB lineage: Bacteria > Pseudomonadota > Alphaproteobacteria > Micavibrionales > Micavibrionaceae > Micavibrio. Next base: position 368 of record JAQGJB010000082.1, on the reverse strand, counting down.
TGATTTTCAGGCTGCGTGCGGACGGTGTCTTGCGAACGCCGGTCTTTTTCGCAACTGGCTTCTTGACGTCGCCTTGTTTCGCTTTGATCTCTGCGCGGATGGGGCGCAGGGACTCATCAAGTTTGGTTGACGCTGTACCCATCAGGTATGCATCGAGGCCGCCTTTGTGCTCGATCGTGCGGATACCGTGTGTCGAGGTTTTCACCGACACCATGCGACCCAGCACTTCGCTGTAGATCGATGTGGTTTTCACGCTCGGCAGAAAGCGGCGTTTGGTAGGGTTATTAGCGTGGGAAACATTGTTTCCAACCTGCGGGCCTTTGCCGGTGACCATGCAACGACGGGTCATGATATTAATCCTGTATTCT
>JAQGJB010000059.1 GCA_028290825.1 Micavibrio sp. | reverse complement strand
GGGCGATCACGCGCCTGATCCCGCTCAATGTTATCGTCACCTTCTTTATGTGGATCGTGATCCAGCCTGACGTGCTGAATGGCTATATGGCAGAGCCTCTCCGCGCTGCCGGGATTTTTGCCGCTATGCTGGGCGCAGTGATTTTTGCCATGCGTCTGCAGGATCAACCGGTATCGCGCCATGCCATCCGCGCCCTGGGCCCCGTCATCCTGATGTCCGGTCTCGGCGTCGTCTTCGCCAAGATCGCACTGGATAGCGCCGGTGTTGCCAGCCAGCATAGTGCCGTTTTCGGTTACATGACCGTACAGGCTTTCTTCATGATCCTGATTTTTGGTGCGCTCGAAACCTTCTGGCAGCCTGTACCGCGTGCGGTGTTCACCGGCCGCGTCGCGATGCAGACCGGTTTCCTGATGGGTCTGAACACCATCGTCCACATGGTTTTCAAAAGCTATGCCTATCAATCGGTGGAAAATCCGGCCTATGTCAGTGCCGTGATTCTGGTCACGCCGCTGATCGTTCTGCTCTATTACAAGCTGTTTAAAGGGCAAACCGTCGGCAATCTGAAAGCCGGATTTATGATCCTGCTCTGCGCCGCCGTGATGGTCTATCTCATATCAATGTAAAGCATTGAAATACAATGATTTTTCCGGGTCTGAAAAGGTCCGGAAAACATGCTTTTTTACAGCATTTTCAAGGCGATCCGTGCTATAAAAAGCCATCCATTTTCAGACTAAAAACACTTCAAGGTAATAACATGACTCAGGCTGCTTCCTCCGGTCCGGCAACCCCAACCCCGTCCGCTGCGGAAACCGAATACGGCGCGGATTCCATCAAGGTTCTGCGCGGCCTCGATGCTGTCCGCAAACGTCCGGGCATGTATATCGGCGACACCGATGATGGCTCCGGCCTTCACCACATGGTGTACGAAGTCGTCGATAACGGTATTGATGAAGCGCTCGCCGGTCACGCCGATCTGCTCGAAGTGATCATCAATGCCAATGGCTCCGTCACCGTGCGCGATAATGGTCGCGGCATTCCTGTCGACATCCACAAGGAAGAAGGCGTCTCCGCTGCCGAGGTCATCATGACCCAGCTGCACGCCGGCGGTAAGTTCGACCAGAACTCCTATAAAGTTTCCGGCGGTCTGCACGGCGTGGGCGTTTCTGTCGTCAACGCGCTCTCCGAATATCTCGATCTGCGCATCTGGCGCGATGGCCAGGAATGGACCATGCGTTTCCGTCACGGTGATGCCGAAGCGCCGCTGAAAAATACCGCGCCGATGAAGCCGGGCCGCCGCACCGGCACCGAAGTCACCTTTATGCCGTCGACTGAAACTTTCACGATGACGGAATTCAATTTTGAAACGCTGGAAGACCGCCTGCGCGAACTGGCGTTCCTGAACTCGGGTGTACGCATCAATCTGCGCGATGACCGTACTGCAGAACCTAAATTCGTTGAATTTTTCTTTGAAGGCGGCATTGAAAGCTTCGTCGGTTATCTCGACCGTTCGAAAGTCGCTTTGATTAAAAAACCTGTTTACATGATCGCCCAGCAGGACGGCATGACCGTCGAAGTGGCGATGGAATGGACCGACGCCTATCACGAAACCATGCTTTGCTTCACCAACAACATCCCGCAGCGTGACGGCGGTACCCACCTTCAGGGTTTCCGCAGCGCCATGACCCGCGTGATGATGAAATATGCTGAAGAAGAAGGTCTTCTTAAGAAAAACAAAGACCTGAAAGTCACCGGCGACGATATGCGCGAAGGTTTGACGGCGGTTCTCTCGGTCAAAGTACCAGACCCGAAATTCTCGTCGCAGACCAAGGACAAACTGGTGTCCTCCGAAGTCCGTCCGGTCGTTGAAAATATCTCCGCCGAAAAACTGATTGAATGGCTTGGTGAAAACCCGGCTGAGGCAAAGAAGATTGTCGCCAAGATCATCGAAGCGGCATCGGCGCGTGAAGCCGCCCGCCGCGCTAGAGACCTGACCCGCCGCAAGGGGATCATGGATATTTCGACGCTGCCCGGGAAACTGGCCGATTGTCAGGAAAAAGATCCGGCGCTCTCCGAAATCTTCATCGTCGAGGGTGACTCGGCGGGTGGTTCGGCAAAACAGGCACGTGACCGTAAGAACCAGGCGATCATGCCGCTGCGCGGGAAGATCCTGAACGTTGAACGCGCGCGGTTTGACAAGATTCTCGCCAACAACGAACTCGGCACACTGATCACCGCTCTCGGCACCAGCATTGGCAGCGAAGAGTTCAATATCGAAAAACTCCGCTACCACAAGATTGTCATCATGACCGATGCTGACGTCGACGGTTCGCACATTCGGACGCTGCTGTTGACGTTCTTCTATCGCCACATGCCGGAAATTATCACGCGAGGCTTCATGTACATCGCCCAGCCGCCACTGTTTAAAGTAAAGCGCGGCAATTCCGGCGAAATGTATCTGAAAAACGAAGGCTCGCTCGAGGATTACCTGATCGATGCAACGCTTGATGATGTGACGCTTTCGGCTGGTCCGGGCAATATCCGTTCGGGTGCCGATCTGCGTGACATGCTGATTCGCTGCCGCACCATTCGTTCATCAATCAGCACACTGGCCCAGCGTATTGGTGACAAGAATGTGGTCGAACAGGCCGCGATTGCCGGTGCGTTCAATGAAAAACTGCTGACTGATACCGAACTGGCCGCAAAAGTTTCTGCCCGCCTTGCGGTGAAGATGAATGAATCCGCCGTTGGCCGTGAAAAAACATGGAATGTTGAATTCACGCCGGTTGGTGGTTTCGTTCTGACCCGCGTACTGCGTGGCGTGACCGAAAGCTATCGCATTCCGGTCGACCAGATGGGCAGCGCCGATGGCCGCCGCCTCGACTCCATGGCGACATGGCTGCAGGAAAACTTCGAAGGCGAAGCGGCCCTGATTGCCAAAGACGGCAAGGCAACGATTAAAGTTTCCGGTCCGCTTGATCTCTACACGGCAGTTCAGGATTACGGCCGCCGCGGCCTGACCATCCAGCGTTATAAAGGTCTCGGTGAAATGAACCCGGAACAGCTCTGGGAAACCACGCTCGATCCGGCTGTCCGCACACTCCTGCAGGTCCGCATGGAAGACGCGCAGAAATGCGACGATATCTTCTCGACTCTGATGGGCGACGTGGTCGAACCGCGCCGCGACTTCATCCAGACCAACGCCCTGAAAGCCACCAATATTGATGCGTAAAGACTGAGCTTATGTCACTTCTGCAAAAACTTTCTGCTGTAACCGGCGAAGCCTTCGCTGCCGAAGGACTGCCCGCCGAGATGGGGCATGTCCGCGTCTCCGACCGCCCCGATCTGGCGCAGTTTCAGTGCAATGGTGCCATGAGTGCCGCCAAGACCGCGAAGAAAAATCCGCGTGCGGTGGCCGAGGCAATTGTGGCGCGTCTGAAGGACAATCCACTTTTCTCGAAAATTGAAATTGCTGGGCCAGGATTCATCAATCTCAATGTCACGGATGATGTATTGAGCGCCTTCCTGAAAGACAATGCAAAGGATGGCCGTTACGGTTTTGCATCTTTTGGCGCGGGCGAAACCATGGTGCTGGATTACGGCGGGCCGAATGTGGCCAAGGCGATGCATGTCGGGCATCTGCGCCCCTGCATTATCGGTGATGCTCTGCGCCGCATGGCGTTGTTTGCCGGATATAAGGCAATCGGCGATGTGCACCTTGGCGACTGGGGCACGCCAATGGGGATGATTATCTCCGCGCTTGAAATGCTCCATCCGGACTGGCCGTATTTCGATGCTGATTTTAAAGGCGAATACCCGAAGGAATCGCCAGTCACCATGGCGGATCTGGAACAGATTTATCCGAAAGCCTCCGCCGCGTGCAAGGAAGACCCTGCGCGAATGGACGCCGCGCGCCGCGCGACGATGGAATTGCAGGATGGCCGGGCAGGGTATCGGGCGCTGTGGAAGCATTTTGTGGCGGTGTCGATTGCAGGCATCAAGGTCAATTACGACGCGCTTGGCGTTCATTTTGACCTGTGGAAGGGCGAGGCCGATGTTCATGACCTGATCGCACCAATGGTGCAGGATTTAGAAAAACGTGGCTTCGCAGTTAAGGACGACGGCGCGACCATCGTGCCGATCAAGAAGAACGACGATGAAAAAGAATTCCCGCCGCTGATCCTCTATAAACGGGACGGGGCGGTGATGTACGGCACCACCGATCTGGCGACGATTGTCGAGCGGGTCCAGCTTTATCACCCGTCAAAAATTGTCTACGTCGTCGATCAGCGCCAGTCGCTTCATTTTGAACAGGTCTTCCGTGCGGCGCGACTCTCCGGCATTGCGCCAGACGCGATCGAACTGACCCATGCCGGGTTCGGCACGATGAACGGTGCCGATGGCAAGCCGTTTAAAACCCGCGCCGGTGGCGTGATGCGCCTTGAAGACATGATTGAAATGGCGACCGAAGCCGCGCGCACCCAGATGAAAGAAGCGGGTGTCGCACAGGATGCGGATGCCGCCGAGCAGGAGAGAATTGCAAACCAGGTCGCCGTTGCCGCGATAAAATTCGCCGATCTTCAGAACCAGCGGCAGTCTGATTACATCTTTGACCTCAATCGCTTTACGAGTTTTGAAGGGAAGACCGGACCCTATCTGCAATACCAGGCTGTCCGCGTCAAATCCCTCCTGAAAAAGGCCGAGGCGCAGAACGATCAATCGTCCGAATACCTTATCGTGAATGATGAAAACCGTGCTTTGGCGCTGCTGCTCTCCGAACTTCCCGAGGCTCTGGCGCTTTCGCTGCGGAATTATACGCCGCATGTGCTTTGCGATCATGTTTACCGCCTCGCCAACGCGTTCAGTTCTTTCTACGGCAATTGTCACATTCTTTCGGAACCGGATGCGGGCATCCGCGCAAACCGCCTGCGTCTTTGCCGGATGGTGATGGAACAGCTGGTTCTGGTTCTGGATCTTCTGGGCATCGTTGTGCCGGAGCGGATGTAGGCGTTTAGCGCTGCATCAGGACCTGATAGAAATAATAGGTGCTGCCCGCGCGGACGCAGCCTGCAGATTGCCCGTTCAGGGCCGCATCATCCAGCAAGGTGGAGACGATGTTGAAATTGCCGCTGAACTGGTTCCCGTTATTGATCGTACCCATCGAAGACGGCGTCGGCACCGGTACGGGCAGATGCAGCTGGACGTTGATCATCTCGCACAGGGATTGCTTCAGATAAGGCAGTAGCAGAACAAGGTCATTGCCCTTGCCAGCACTGCACTGCGTCGCGTCGGGCAGGCGCGGAATGCAATATTGCGGCGTAATGTACCAGGTTTTATAGGCATAATCGCCCTGATGACCGTTGTAATCGAGCCAGTTATCCACCGGGATGCTCGGTTGTATGCCGTAAGACGAACCGCCGAAAACCTTGCAACTGTCATCCGTGCAATTGGTGTTAGTGTAAATATAAGTCGGGTCCATGCCTTCAAAACTGATCTGCGTTTCAGAAAAGCCCTTGCTGAGCATGGAATTGACTGTGCGGCTGACGCGCTGGGCATAGGTGACGATGTCGCTGGCGGCAAGTTCCGCCTGACGCTGGGTCAGGTTATCCGCACTCTGCTGGCTGTTGCGTGTATAGGTGAAGGACAACGCGGCAAACAAAACCACGCCGATCAGAATCATGAACAGCGCGTTTCCTGATTCGTTCGTCCGGGTTTTATTTTGATCCATCGCCATCTTTTTTCGGCATCTTGCCAAACAGCGCCTCACGCGCCGCGTCGCCGGCCTGCTTCAGAATCAGCTCTGATTCCGGATCGAGCATTGGCTGCGGCGATCTGGCTTCGTTCAGTTCCTGCCAGCCGACCGGACGGCCGCCGGCGGGCGGCTCGGTGCGGGCGGGTGCGGAGCCCGGTGCGCCAAAGAAGGCCATCGGGTTTGCGCCGGCGGCTTCCCCGCCAACCGCAACGGGTTCGCCCTGAGGACGGGCGGCAAAAATCGGCGGAATGCCGGACGGTGCGCCCAGTTGTGCGGCAGGTTTGCCAAGCTGCGTGGCGTCGCCGCCGGAACTGCCCGTACCCATCAGGCTGACGAGAGGATTGCCAAGCGCAAAAACCGATGCAATGGCGATCATGCCTGCTTCCGTTCCATTATGGTCGGCATCAAGGGCTTCTTCAAAGCCCTGGTGGAGCGCAGTGATTTCCGGCTGTGTCTCCGTTTTGATATCGGCCTTCAGGGCCGTCCAGGCCTTGTCGACCAGAAGATCGCGCAGCTTGGCGATCTGCGGCGCGGAGGAAAGCATCTGCTCATCCGGTGGCGGCAGTGAAATGTAGCGTGTTACGCGCATTGCCTTGGCATGGCCGGGGTTGGAATAGAAAATATTCGTATCGATAACCATGGGGCCGAAGGCGATGACGGCCTGGCCTTCCTTGAAGGCACGCAGCGCATCATAGCTGGCGCGCGCACGGAGCTGCAGGCCTGCCTGTTTGTTATCATAGTAAGAACCGGTCTGGCGGTCGCCCGACAATTGCAGGCCGGTGGTTTCCATGACAAAGGATGAGCCGACGGTCTTTTCAAAGAATTCTTTGGTTTGGGTCGGATCTTCAAGCTTGCCGAAAATTTTGATGTTACAGTTCGCCGTGATCGAACGCGCTTCTTCCTTCACGCGTTTTTCCATCGCGGGCAAATCCTGTGCCGAATAGATCAGGCAGAAGCCGAGCGAACGCGCCTGCGCCGCCATAACCGCCATACCTTGCGCGGCGTAGTAACCAACCTCGTCGAACACGCACATGAACGGCGTCGATGATTTCGTCGGTTTGTTTTCAATCACCGCCGCAGATTCACCTTCAACGGTGGAACCGAGCGTGGAGCCCATCATCCCCTTGATCGTCGCGGCGACAATCTTACCGAGGTTGGCGGTTTCGTCGGAAGATTTTTCAAGGGCAGGGATCAGAACCACCAGGATGCGGCGGTTCAGGACCACATCGACCATTTCAACGTCTGCGGCCTGGGAATCGAAGATGTAGCCATAGTCATCGCCGAGCGATTGCAGCGAACGCGTGAACTGCATCGCCAGGTAACCGTGCTGCTGGCGCGGCGTGGTGGTGTCGATCATCGGTGTGTCGGGACCGGCGGGCTTTTCGCGGCCCATGTCGTCAAACGCGGCATCGTTATAACCCGGCAGCGTATCGAGGTAGCCTTTGATCGAGAAACGGATTTTCTCCGGCAGGTTCTGATCGCGGGATAGCTTGATGACGTTGTTCAGGTTCAGGTATTCGCGGATCGTGGAAACGGAAGTCGGAATATCCTGGTTGTCGCGCTTCCATGTCAGCGCAGGCATCAGCGAGCCGACGAGAGAAACCGCCCGTTCCTTCCACATCGCGTTATCGCCCTCGGCATCGGGCATCAGACTGACAAGCATGTTGGTCAGGTAGGACGCGGAGCCGGAGGAGAATGGGTTCATCGTGTTCGACGGCGCACGGCGGTCTGAGTTCCCGGTCATATAGTTGAGGATCAGGAGGTCGTCATCACGGCCAAAACGGCGCACCAGCGACGACAGGGACGACCACAGATCCGTATCCGCTTTACCATCGATGTAGACGAAACCCGAACCCCAGGCCAGGGCGTTCGTTACCATCGATTTCAAACCTTCGGTTTTACCGGAGCCGGTGGTGCCGAGATAAAGGATATGCGTACGGGCGTCATCGTTGCTGAACCAGACCTCTTCATTCGTCTTTTCAACGTTACCGAGGAAGAGGATGCCTTCGCCCTTGCCGTTCCGGCCCGGGCCTTTGTTATTCTTGTCTGCGAATTTGGAACCCATCGGCATTTTAAAGGCGAGGCTGCGGTCCGCCTTTTTGAGGCAGTAGAAATAGAACAGCATGCCCAGAAGAATCCAGTCCGCGAGATTGCGGACATCCTCGATGAAAAAGATCCCGCCCGCAGCCGTGATGAACATGGCGCAGGAATGCGTCGGCTGGCGCAGCCATTCGAGGACACGTTGCGACCATGGCCGCGTGTCACGCAGAATGTCGGTATGTTTTCGTTCGTACTTCCGGGTATCAAGCGCCATATCTGGCTGTATCCTTATACACTAGCGATTTTTCAGGAAATCATCGGCTGAAACCGGCACGCCCGACGGTGTCGCGGATTGGGCCGGCGCCGATGCGCCTGAAATGGCGTTATATTTGGGCGGCGTCATGTTGATCAGCAGCATGCCAAGGCCGACAATGACCGCAATCGCCACAACGACACCGACAAGCCCGCCTTTTTTCGCACCGGCGACTTTGCCGCGTTTCGGCGCAACGGGCAGATGGGCAGGGTTATAGGGTTCGGTATCGTTCGCAGCCGGATAAATCTGGCCGTGGCTTTGTTCCATTGCGCGGCTGACGGCCATCAGGGCGGCGACGGCGCGGCCGCGGCTGGCGAACCCGGCAATGTCGTTGACATCGCCGCGCGGCGTTTTCAGCATCAGGCGGAACACGCCGCCGTCACCCTCGCGGACCTCAAGCGCCGAAGCTTTGGCATTGCTCAATTCAAGCCGCCACACCACGGGTGAAAGCGCATCGGGCAGCGATAGAATGAGCGTACCATCAACGACACTGGCAGAGGCGGTGTAATTTCCGGTCAGGTTTTCAAGCATGCGTTTCATGGTCGCGGTCCTTTTGTTTCTTTAATCAGGCGGTTCTTGGTTTGCCGACGGCTTTGCCTGCCGGTTTGGCGGCGGGTTTTTTAATGCCGCGTTTCTTGCTGCGGCTGTAATCCAGTTGCGGAATCGGGCGGGCTTTGTCCGATTTCATATATTCGATGATGCTGTCGATCGCGCGTTCCACTTTCGGGCGCGGGATCGGGCGTTCGGTCAGTTTTTCAGCCTTGTAATGCGCCATCGCGCCAAAGGCCTCCATGTGGAAAGCCTGACGTCCGAGATTGTTCAGAGGATACCACAGGGTGCGGTCAAAGGCGCGCATCCAGAGGAATTGCGCCGGTGCCAGAACGCCGCCTTCTTCCCGCGCGGTCTGCAGGGCGCGGATCAGGGCCGTTGTCTGGAAGGCGTGATTGTTGACCTTCTTCAGGGTCTTGCCGGACAGGTCGCGGTTTTTTAGAACGGCGCGCGCTTCGCGCAGCAGTTTCGAGTCTCTTGAAAGCTGCATGCCTTTTTCAAAGCTCCAGCAATTGGCGAGGCGGCCCGCCATATCATCAGCATCCTTCCGTTTACGCGCAGCCTTAAGGCAGCACATTGCCAGAAAAATTTGTTTATGCGGTGGCAACTGTTCCCATCCCTGCCAGCGTGGGCCGAGTTGCTTGGCGAAAGCGACATAGGCCCCGTTGCGGTCGATATTGCCATCCGGAACAGGGATTGCGTTATAAGCCAGCCACTCTTCGGGCGCGAGAGCTTCGGCAAAGGCAGGCAGTTCCGCAGGCACCGGCGATCCTGGGGGACGCGGCGGCTGGTTCGAAGGATTGAATTTAACAAACGGCGCAATCACCGGAAAAATTTTCGACTGCGTCCCGATCAGCCCGTCAAGATTCAGTTTGCGGCGGTGATTGGTGCCAGGGCCGTACATACCCGCCCATAAGCCCATCAGGGCCATGATAATTGTGAAGGGAAGCTTTAGCGGGGTGAGAGCCAGCGCCGAAATCTTGCTCATCAGCGCGTCATCAAGCTGCCGCGCCTCATATTTCGGCACTACATCGTACCACTCTTTAAAATTCAACTTATTGCCGTGGAAGTCGACAGTGTAATTATCGTTGATGAACCAGGAAACGATCCACATCTCACCATAGTGAATCCAGCGCAGGCCGCTTTTGACCCTGAATTCGTTGTAATGCCAGAACAGCATGAACAGCAGGACGAAGACGACCAGCATCATGATCCAGCCAACGAAATTTTCGCTACCCGTATTTGCTTTTTGTTCAGCCAAGGAAAGACACCCGGTAAGAAAGAAAACTCTTGATCGCCAGTATCAGAAAAATACAGCGAATCCGTAAATCCAGTCCTTTAAGAATACCAGAAAGGTGCTGCATTTACCAAGGCTTACAGGCTGTCAGGGGCGATTTTCTGAAATAGGCATTTTTTCCTTTACATTGGGAATATAGTCCTATATAGTCCTTTTTGCAAAGGGAGAAGTGTATGTTATTCAATCTAGGAACGTGGATTTCCAGAATATCTGAATTCGCAGGCGTCGGCGAGCCGGAAGACCCGCCCCCGCCACCGGTTTATTCCTTTCTGTTACGCGCCGATGGCGCGTTTTTTTTACTCTTAAGCGATTCAACCAGCAAAATGATGAGGCCGTGATATGACCGACAGTACGATTGCAAACCTGAATGACATTTCCGGCAATGGCGGGGTCCAGGGCAATGATATGTTCTATGTCCTGCGCCAGGGGACGCCCGATGCAGATTTCCGCGCCGATGCCGACGCCGTGTTGTCTTATATTGAAACCACCGCCACTGCATTTTCCACATCGGGGCATGGCCATGTCCTGGCCGATATTTCAGATGCCGGGTCACTGGCTGGCCTGAATGATGTGGGGTCGGCGCAGATTCAAAATGACGCCATCACCTATGCCAAGGTCCAGGACGTTTCCGCGACTGATAAAATACTAGGCCGCGCCAGCGCCGGGTCCGGCGTGATCGAGGAAATTACCTGCACCGGGGCCGCCCGCAGCCTTCTGGCGGATGTCAGCGCCGCTGCTATGCGCACGACACTCGGCCTTGCCGCGGTTGCGGCGACGGGATCTTACGCGGATCTGTCCGGCGCGCCGTCCCTCGGCGCCCTCGCGGCAAAATCCAGTGTCGACCTGGGCACGGCGGAGGCAACGGGAACACTTGCGGCATCACGCTTTCCCGCACTTTCAGGCGATCTCACGACAACTGCGGGCTCCCTCTCTGCCGCCATTGCAAGCAACGTAGTGACCAATGCCAAGGCGGCACAGATGGCGTCGGCGACGATCAAGGGCAACAATACCGGCGCTACCGCAAATGCCGCAGATCTGAGCGCAAGCCAGGTGACGGCCATGCTGAACGCAGTTGTTGGCGATAGCGGATCGGGCGGAACGAAGGGACTGGTCCCCGCGCCATCCTCCGGTGATGCTGCGGCCGGAAAATACCTGAAAGCGGACGGAACCTGGGCTGCGCCCTCCGGCGGTGGCGGCGGTTCCGGCGACACTAATGACTCTCTCTTTTTTGGTGACGGTTCCGACGGCAATGTAACGCTCAGCAGTGGCACGACAACACTGACCCGCGATATGTATTATAATAACCTGACGTTATCCGGTACGGCCTCGATCAATAACGGCGTGTTCAGGATTTTCGTGGCCGGGACACTCGATCTGACTGCCGCACCTGCGGGCGCAATTATTGCCGCTGCTGCGGCTACCGGCGGCAATGCATCTGCCAATACCGGTGGTGCCGCAACAAACCAGACAGCCCTCGGCGCAAATAAACCAATAGGCATCGGCATGAATAGTGTCGCGGGCTCAAACGGTTCAAACGCTGCGGGTATCGCGGGCGCGGCCTCAGCCATCGCTACATTTTTCGGCGGCCTCGGGGGCTGCGGCGGTAACGGTGAAAAAGGCGGGAATGGCGCTGCCTCAACGGGCGGCAGCATCGGCACTTCATCATTGGCGGGCGGCTGCGATCCCCGCTATGCGACACTTGCCCCTTTCTATTACGGCAGCGTCCCGTTGATCAGCGCGGGTCAATGCGGCGCATCGGGCGGCGGCGGTGGCGGTGATGGCGGTGCTTCGGGCGGCGGTGGCGCGGGCGGCGCTGGGGGGAATCCGGTTGTAATTTATGCCAATACAATTAGTCGGGGTGCCTCAACCGCAACAGGCTGTATAACCACCACAGGCGGCAATGGCGGAAACGGTGGCGTACCCACTTCCGGTAACCGGGGTGGCGGTGCCGGGGGATCCGGCGGCGGCGGCGGACCCGTCTATATTGTTTATAAAACCCTGACCGGCACGGGAAAAAGCGGGGCCATCACCTCCATCGGCGGAAGCGGCGGTAATGGAGGCAACGGTATCGGTACGGGAATGGGTGGCTATGGCGGGGCCGGCGGTAAAGGCGGCGCTGTAATCCTGGTCCAGATCGGCGGAACGGTCAGTTGCGGCTTCGGAACCAGAACCGCCTCCCCCTCCGGTCTGGCAGGCGGCGCCAACACGACACTCACCGGGGGCATTGGAGCAGGAGGCGAAACGCTGAGCGTAACCATATAGTTAATAATTGTCCGCAAAACCAGGGAAACCGCAGTGAATTAATCATATTGATCAAACCCGCTCCGCCAGCTATAAAGACCCCCGAACCGCAAATATTGCGGTTCCTTACCGCCTTAAGGTCAGGGCGGTAAGAAGCAATAAATTTATGGTATGCCGGCATAGCACAGTGGTAGTGCAGCGGTTTTGTAAACCGAAGGTCGCGAGTTCAAATCTTGCTGCCGGCACCATAACTTAACTCAGTTTGACCTTCCAAAAAGTTACCCCAGAAAATTTCACTCGAAAAATTTGTATGTGCTCTCTAACCTTCTTAAAGCAAAGTGTATTTTGCCCCTCGGGGTAACGCGGAGGAAACTCATTCTAAAATTAACTTTTCAAGACCTGACGAATATCAAAGCCGGGGTCACCCGTTTCATCCAGTAGATAGTGAGGACAGGTTCTGTTTTGGAAGATTTTGAACTTCTCGCTCACCTTCACTGTATTTAGGTTGCCGTCATATTCCAGATAAGCTGAGTCAATCGACTGACTATGCCAAGGCGTTAAAAGTTGAAGAAGTAATCCAATCGCTGATGACGCGAGGATACCGTTCGGCCAGACGACCTGCGGTTTGCCGCCCGCCGCCCCATAACGCTTGCCCTCCTCTTTTAATGCCTCATCCGTCACTATTCCAAAACACCGAAGGCACGGCGTTCCAGGACACGAACCCTACGGAACCCGAATTGATGCTAAATAAGCCAATATAACTTGGGTTTATCAACGTAAATCCGATTGTAATACCCCCATAGATACCCCCGGTCCCAATTGCTGTAAACGGAATTCGAACTCATGTCGTAATCTGTCACAAACCGTATTCTAAAGTCTTAGATGGCAGTGCAAAAGTACATTAATGTTGATTTACGATTAATAAAGGGCCTTCAAAACAGTAGCCCGAGACTAATTTCACGCTGGGTAAGCAATTCGAGTAAAAATGATATGAGGGTTCATAATCCACTAGAATTCGCTACGAACGACTG
>JAQGJB010000049.1 GCA_028290825.1 Micavibrio sp. | reverse complement strand
GGTGTAGCCGACATTGTCGAGGTCGTTATGCTTGCCGCCTGCGCGGACGCATTTCTGGGCAGTGGTGGCGCGCTTGTAGGGACGGGTTTCCGCGCCCGTGAACACGTTCTTGAACTGGACCATGCCGGAATTGGCGAACATCAGGGTCGGGTCGTTATCGGGCACCAGGGAGCTGGAACGGACGACTTCATGGCCCTTGTCCCTAAAGAAGCCTAAAAATTCGTTGCGGATGTCCTGAACGGTCATAGTCATGGCGGTATTCCTGTAAGCTTTTGAATTGATGGATATTAATCAGATCTGCCGCGGAAGTCCACGGGATCAAGGCTCAATACTGGGGGAAAAGTCTATGAATGTGCCCTAGCGGGCCGCATTTGCGGCCGCTGCTGCGGCAAGTGTGGCGATAGCTAAGAGGCGATCCATGGAGAGAGTTTTACCACAGCCGACAGGACCAGATCAAGAAAAGGCTAGTTCCCGGCAACCTTGAAGGTTTTGGGCAGGTTGACAAAGCCAAGGCGGACAGTCGCACCGCCGCGATCCTCAACCGGGTCGTACATTGCCCATTTGCCTTCGGCGACGGAGTCGAGCGACGGCATTGGCTGGTTCAGGCGCAGGCGGTAGATCCAGTAATTGGCCATGACGCGTTCGACATAGTTGCGGGTTTCGGCCATGGGGATCATTTCGATGAACAACAAAGGATCATCGATATCGGCAAGGGTCTTTTTCCACTTGCGTAAGTTTCCCGGCCCGGCGTTATAAGCAATAGCCAGTGACAACAGATCGTTGTTCACGCCGTCCTGGGTCAGAAGTTGCGAGACGTATTTCTGCCCGATCTCGAGGTTGGTTTCAGGATCTTTCAGCGTGTGATGTTCGGCCCGGTCGGTGAAGTCACGTGTGCCTTCGACGTAGCTGGCCGTGGTCGGCATGATCTGCATCAGGCCGGTCGCACCGCTGGCGCTTTCGGCCCAGGTGTTGAATTTCGATTCCTGGCGGATGATCGCGAAGATCAAGGCGCGGTCGATGATGTAGCCATCCTTCGGCTGCCACGGCAGCAACGGATAAAGCGCACCGTCATAAAGCTTGCCGTTGGTGCGGATCGTATTATTGGCGATACGCATGGCCAGCGACGGCAGATTGACCTGTTGCGTATAGGCAAGCAGCGCACCCTTCACCGACGGATCGGTTTCGGAATTGATCTGCAGCAGTTCTGCCTCGGCCAGATGGTTCTGCCCCGCCTGCACCAGCGCCATAGCGCGCCACGCGGCAGGAATTTTACCCAGCTTGGCAAAATCGGCCTTGTTGAATTCCGGCGCGGCCCAGTCGAAATCGAAATCCCACCCCAGGGCGCGGGTGGCGATCATGCCGTAGAACGTGCGCGGGTGGCGGGCGGATTCCTTCAGCCAAATGGAAACCTGTTTGCTGTTCCCGGCGCGCATGTGGGCACGTGAAGCCCAGTAAGCCCCGGCGGAATTCATCCATGCCGATGTATATGGCGATTGCGCGACCTGTTCGAACAGTTTTGCGGCCAGCGGGTAATCTTTTTCACGCCACGCGGCAAGGCCCCCGGTCCAGCCGGCGAGAGGCGCTTTGGCCCCGGAACGGTTGGCAGAAGCAACAGCGAGCGATTTAGCATCATCAGGTTTGCCGAGCAGCAGGAAGCCGCTGGCGATCTGGGACCGAAGTTGATCGTATTCCACATCGTCCATCAGTTTTGCAGCTTTATCGTTGGTCAGTCGACGCAGGGCCTTGGACGGTGCACCGCGTGAAATATCGTCACGGACGCTGCTGACCAGTTGATTGATGTCGAGGGTCTGGGCGCGGGACAGGTCTTTGTCCGACTGGTACTGGTTCCCGGCAGCGGCGATGACTTTGAGCATCCCGGCGGACACGCCAATCTGGTTATGCGAGGCAGCGATGTTTCCAGCGCCTGCGGTTTTGCGCAGGGACGCCAGCTTGTAAACTTTATCCGCACCGGGCAGATCGCTGTATTGCGACATCCATGCCTGAAGCTCGGCAAAGCTCGCCTTGTAGGTCGGGTGCATATAACGCTGGAACAGGACGTGACCGCGCAGGCGCTGGTCCTTCAGCTGGCCCATCAGCCCGTTGGCTGTCGTCCAGTCACCGGCGGCCTGGGCCGTGAAAACCTGTTTGTAGAGGTCGGCGTCAACGGTCGAGAGCGGATCGAGGGTCTGGGCAACCGGGGCAGGTTTTAGCACCGGGGCCGCGCCGAGGTTCGGCGAAACGAAATCGGGTTTACGGGTCGGGATCGGGACGCGGCTTTCAGCTGGGTGGGTATCCGGGGCAAAAGAGGCTGGCTCCAGTCTGGCCATCACGGCGGCCACCTTGTCCATATCGGCTTTGGCAAGATCGGGTGCCAGATCCGGGACCATGCTGTCTTCGGTCAGGATCGGTTTGAAGGCGCGTTTTGGCTTGGTTGTCGGAACCGGGACATTCGCCAGTTTCTGGGAGGCCGGTTTCGGGACAATTTGTTTAAGGCGCTTGACCGGGGCGCTGAGCAGCGCTTCAACCTGGTCGCCGTCATCCGCCGGGACGAGACCGAGAACCTGTGCTGTCGATTGAATTGAGTCCTCCGCCTTGGTCGGTTCCAGGACAAGAGCCCCCGCCAATCCGGTTCCCGCACAGGCCAGCATCGCCAGACCTGCAGCCGACAGGACAAGAAGCCTGCGGCTGTTTTTTCGTGCCATAATGAAACGCATGATGGTGGGAGTGATAGCCATTTCAGGACCGTTTGTCCACTAAACACGCCCGGCCCCACCCCTAAGAGCCGTGGAGAGAAGGGTTAATTTTTATTTAAGCTATTGATATCGCTAATAAATCCAAGCTCTTTTATCTTTTCCATAATCAAAAGAATATCGCTCCAGACCGGGCGTTTCTGGGCCGGATTCTCGGCAAGATAGGCCGGATGATAGGTCGAAATGACCGGAATAGGAATCGCTCCGTCCTCGAATACGGAGGCCAGTTCTTTGGTCTGGGGAAGGTAGTCGAGCCACCGCCCGCGCAGCTTTGAAATATTCTCCGACCGCCCCAGAAGGGCGCGCGCCGGAACCTCACCGAGGAGGATAAGCAGTTTCGGTTTGGCCAGTTGAATGTGGCGTTCGATGAACGGCAGGCTGACCTCGATCTCCGCCGGGGTTGGCGAGCGATTACCGGGCGGACGCCAGTTCAGAACGTTACTTATATATATAGTGTGGCCGCCCGAATTTTTGCCGTCTGCACCGGGGGCATTGCGGGTCATGCCGCCCGCCTTCAGGATGGCGTCCAGCAACTGGCCGTTGGCCCCGGCAAAGGGTTTTCCGTCGCGGTCGTCGTCACCCGCCGGGGCATCCCCGATAAACATGATCGGTGCCCCCGCCTGTCCGCCCGCGAAAACAAGGTTGGACGCGGTATCCTTCAGCCCGATCCCGTCAAACCCGGCAATCGCAGCGCGAAGGTCTTCCAGGGTCCGGGCGGCGGCGGCCAGTTTCACGGCTTCGGCCCTGGCCTCCGACGCGCCGATAAAGGCGGGTGCCGCCGGTTCTGGAAACGGCAGTGGCGCTGAGGTCGGTTTTACAGATTGCGAAACCGGCTCCGGCACCGCTTCTTTAAGGGACAGCATTGAAACGGGCTGGTCCGAAAACGCGCTGTCCGCACCGGCATCGATATGCCAGAGCAGCGCAGATTTCAGGGCCGCGTATTCGCTATTCACCATGGGGAACCAGAATAATTATGATAGATTAGCTGTATCGGAAGTCCTTCCGAAAGACAATCATCCAGCTGGAGTTACCCTGATGGCTGCCCCGTTTCGCGCTGACCGTGAGGTCATGGAATATGACGTTATTATTGTCGGTGCCGGACCGGCGGGTCTGTCCTGCGCAATCCGCCTGAAGCAGCTCAACCAGGATCTGTCGGTCTGCGTATTGGAAAAGGGTTCCGAGGTCGGCGCGCATCTTCTGTCCGGCGCGGCGTTTGAACCGCGCGCCCTCAATGAACTGATCCCCGCCTGGAAGGCCAAAGGCGCACCGCTCAATGTCGGAATCAAGAAGGACAAATTCGTTTTCCTCACCCGAACCAAAGCCTTCCGCCTGCCGACCCCGCCGCAGATGATGAACCACGGCAATTACATCATTTCCCTCGGCGAGTTCGGCAAATGGCTGGGCACACAGGCGGAAGAACTGGGCGTCGAGATTTATCCGGGCTTTGCCGCCGCGGAAGTTCTGTATGACGCGGGCAATATTGTGCGCGGCGTCGCCACAGGCGATATGGGCATCGGCAAGGATGGTCAAAAGACCGACCAGTTCCAGCCCGGCATTGAACTGCACGCCAGGCAGACCGTGTTTGCCGAAGGATGCCACGGCTCGCTCACCAAAACACTGATCGCAAAATTCGATCTGAGGAAAAACAGCGACCCGCAGACCTATGGCCTCGGCGTCAAGGAAATCTGGGAAGTGAAGCCAGAGAACCATGACGAAGGTCAGGTCATGCACACACTGGGCTGGCCGCTCGACACCAAAACTTATGGCGGGTCGTTTGTCTATCACGGTGCGAATAATACCGTGTCTATTGGCTTTATCACCGGTCTTGATTACTGGAATACATGGCTCTCCCCATTTGAGGAGATGCAGCGGTTCAAAACACATCCCTCCATCCGCAAAATCCTTGAAGGTGGCCGCCGGGTTTCCTATGGCGCACGCGCATTGGCCGAAGGCGGCTTTCAATCGCTCCCTAAACTCACCTTCCCCGGCGGCCTGCTGATCGGCGATACTGCCGGGTTCCTCAACGTTCCGAAGATCAAGGGCAACCACATGGCGATGAAATCCGGCATGGTCGCAGCGGAATCGCTCGGCGCGTTCCTGACCGATGGCCTTGGCGAGGAATGCGCCCGTTATACCAATGACCTGAAAGCCAGCTGGCTGTGGAAGGAACTTTATAAGGTCCGCAACATCCGCCCCGGTTTCGATTGCGGGTTATGGCTCGGCCTGATTAACGCCGCGTTCCAGACCATTGGCGGATGGATGCTGCCCTTCACGCTGCATAACCATGCCGATCACAAACAACTGAAAAAAGTCACCGATTGCCCGCCGATCAATTACCCGAAACCGGACGGAGTCCTGACCTTCGACCGCCTGACCTCGGTGCGGTTATCCAACACAATGCATGAGGAAAACCAGCCTTCGCACTTGAAACTGCGCGACCCTGCCGTACCTATTACTGTGAACATGCCGAACTGGGCGGAACCGGCCCAGCGTTACTGCCCGGCCGCCGTTTACGAGGTGATCGAACAGGACGGGTTCAAGAAATTCCAGATCAATGCGCAAAACTGCGTTCATTGCAAAACCTGCGATATCAAAGACCCCAGCCAGAATATTGACTGGACCGTGCCGCAGGGGGGCGGAGGCCCGAATTACTCCGGGATGTAAAGATCCCGTTAATGTTTAAGACCGTATAATAAACGTGACTCATCTGAAAGAATCGCCATGTCCCATAAAAAATCTGCCCGCTTTCTCGTCTCTGTGGCTGCTTTGGCCATTATTGCTGCCGGGTGCGGACATCTATATGCGGCCGGCAACGCGGCGAAGGATGTGGCCGCAGCCAGTGCCGTCATCGAACCCGCCGCCGGGGATGAGTTCACCTTTAACAAATCATCCGTGCGCCGCACCCTGGCCGGTGAATATTTGACCAGCCGTTACGCGCAATCGAAAAACAACTGGGGCAAAGCGACGCCGCTGCTTGACGCCCTGCTGGAAAAAGAACCCGATAACAAGGAATTGCTGCGCCAGTCGATGGTGATTGCCGAAGGCTCTGGCAATCATGACCTTGCCGCGAAACGCGCCCAGAAACTTGTCGACCTGAAATCCGATGACGGCCTCGCCCGCCTGATCGTCGCCACCCATGCGATTGGCAAAGGCGATTACGACACCGCAATAAAAACCCTGACCGCGCTGCCCAAGGGCGACATGGCCGATTTCGTGATGCCCCTGCTGAAAGGCTGGGCGATGGCGGGCAAGGGACAATTTACGCCCGAGATGTTCAAAGGCACGACCATTCACGCCTATCACGGCGGCGTCATCGCGCATTACCTGAAAAAGGATAACGCCCTTGTCTTCGGCTTCGCCGAGACCATCCTCGCGCCAAGCGGCCTGACCGGTGAGGAGGTTGAACGCGCCGCCGACCTAATGGCAATCTCCGGCCATCCAAAAGACGCGGTGAATGTCTACAAGGCCCTGCAGTCGCAAAAAGGCGGCTCAGACCTGCTGGAGGAAAAAATCGCCGCTGCCGACAAGGGCGGAGATATGGCGAAACTGATCCCGGCCCTCGCCGTTAAAACCCCGGCGGAAGGTGCGGCCACCGCAATCCTCGATCTTGCCCGCATCCTGTATCTGGAGAACAGCGACGCATCCTCCCGCATCTTCGCGCAGATGGCGCTCGACCTCGATCCGAACAAGGTTGAAACCCACATCCTGATCGCGTCCAGCTACGCCCGCAGCAAGCAGTTTGACCAGGCGCTTGCCGAATATAACAAGATCCCTGAATCGCGCCCCGAATACCTGACAACCCGTCATGAGGCCGCCGAGATTCTGGCCGATAGCGGAAAAACGGATGAAGCCGTCGCCCTGCTCAACAAACTTTATGCCACGCACCACAATCCGGATTCCCTGATCCGCATTGGCGACATTTACCGCAGCAAGGAAGATTTTTCAAAAGCCCTCGCCGTTTATAATGACGTCGCGGCGAAACTGCCCAACCCGGTCCCCGAGGAATACTGGTACCTTCTTTACGCGCGCGGCATGACCGAAGAACGCCTGAAGGATTGGCCAAAGGCCGAGGCCGACCTGAAAAAGGCGCTCGAGTATCAGCCGGACCATCCCTATATCATGAATTATCTCGGCTATGCCTGGATCGATCAGGGCATCCATATGGATGAAGCGATGAAGATGCTGGAATCCGCCTCGGCCCTGCGCCCGAATGACGGCTATATCACCGACTCTCTGGGCTGGGCCCATTTCAAGATGAAGCAGTTTGCAGAAGCCGTGCCGTTGCTGGAACAGGCCGTCGGCATGCTTCCCTATGATTCCGAGATCAACAGCCATCTGGGCGATGCGTATTGGCAGGTTGGCCGCAAGGTTGAGGCCCGGTTCCAGTGGGAACGCGCGCGCAACTACGCCAAGGATACCAAACTGACCGACGCGCTGAACGCCAAGATGGAAAACGGCATGACCCTTGAAGACCCGGCCAAACCGGTCGCCGCCGCCGCGGCCACACCCGCGGTGCCGCCCGTGACCAGCAGCCATTAATTCATGCGGTCCGCCAAGCGCCCCTTGAGCGTCTTTGCTCCGGCGAAGATTAATCTTTATCTGCACGTGACCGGCAGACAGGACAACGGCTATCACCTGCTCGACTCCCTTGCCGTGTTCGCGGATATTGGCGACCGCATCGCCATAGAGGCGGCGGACGATTTCAGCTTTCAGATCACCGGCCCCTATGCCTCAGCCTTCACCGCGCAGGACCGCAACGCATCGCAGGATTCAGGCAACCTTGCCGTCCGCGCCGCGTGGGCGCTGGCCCGTCATGCGGAACAGGACCTGCCCTTCCGCATGACACTGACCAAAAACCTTCCTCTTGCCGCAGGGATTGGCGGAGGGTCATCGGATGCGGCGGCGGTGTTGTGGGGGCTGATGAATCTTTGGAACATCTCCATGACGTCCAGCCCCTGGCTTCCCGGCCTGATGCGGGAGCTTGGGGCCGATGTGCCGGCGTGCCTGCGCTGCGTTCCCGTGCGTATGACAGGCATCGGCGATATCCTCGACCCGGTCCCCAACCTGCCGGAAATTCCCGTGGTGCTGGTCAATCCGGGCAAACATTGCCCCACACCGGAAGTCTTCCGGAAGTTTATCGGGCCGATGCGTATGGCGTCGCCCTTGCCCGATCTATCCTCACCCCAAAACCTGATTGAGCATATGAACAAGCAGGATAACGACCTGACCCCCGCCGCGTGCGAGATCGTGCCGGAGATCGGCGAGGCGATCTCCCTGTTATCGGCGCAGCAGGGCTGCGCCCTCTCCCGCATGAGCGGAAGCGGCGCGACGGTGTTCGGCTTGTTCGAAACGATGGACGATGCGGAGAATGCAGTGGCGGAGATTGCCAATACGCGGTCCGGATGGTGGGTGCGCGGCGGAACGATCAACAGCCCGCAGCGTTATTGATTTTAAACGACGCACCCTGCCCTAAAAAAAGAAAACTAAAGACCCTGCAGGTTTCTGTTCCCGGACGCACTGTCGATATCGCTCGCCAACATACGCACGAGAAGCTCCTCACTCGGCTTGCCAGTAACGGTCAGGCCGTTGGTTTTCTGGTAGGCACGGATGGCAGCCTCGGTATCCGGACCGCCGACGCCGTCAGGCTGGCCCGCGAATAGCTTCATGCGGATCAGTTGTTCCTGGACCTGTTCGATCACGGCGCGGTCCTTGCCCAGAGAGGTCAGAAGGTTTTTAGATTCCTCTTTGGTCAGGGCCGGGATTTGTTTTGCAATCAGCGCGGGGTCATCGGGCGATATCGCATCCGCCGGGGTTAGAGGCGCGGCGACCGCACCGGTTTTGACAGACGCAGGGGCCGAAGACGCCGTCGATCCCTTGACCGGAATTTTATAGACCGCGTTATATTCCTTCACGATCCGGGCGACATCGCTTTCACCCAAATTGAGTCGGCGTGTGATCTGGTTCAGGGCAAGGCGGGCCTCGGGTGAGGCATCGGAGGCCAGGTTGTACCAGTAGACAGCCTCATTCGCATCGGCATCGCCGAGCAGGCCATTCTCGTAAATCAGGCCGAGGTTATAGGCGGCTTCCAGAACACCGCCGCGCGCGGCCTGTTCGAAATACTTCGCCGCCATGCGCGGGTCGTATTTCGTGCCGATGCCCTCGATATAGGCGATGCCTAGATTATATTCAGCTTCGGGATGATTGAGGCGGGCCGCCGCGCGGTACCAACCGATCGCCTTGCTGACATCCTTATCGACGCCAAGCCCCTGATGATAAAGAACGCCGAGGTTATAACGCGCATTCGCGACGCCATTGGCTGCAGCCTCGCCGAACCAGGTGGCGGCGCGTTTGAAATCGACAGTCACACCGGCATGACCGGCGGTATAGATGGCCGCCAGATCATGCTGTGCCTCCGGTACGCCCTGAAACGCCTTGTCCTCGACCGATCTGACAACGGCCGGGAGGGCAGGATCGGCCTTTATCCGTGTGGCCAGCGGTGCGGAACGGTCGCCCTGCGCCCTGATAAAACCATCGACATCAAAATTATCCTGAACCGCCGGTGTAACTGCAGGTATAACTGTGCGCGCGGCGGTGGCCGGGGCGGCTGGCGCGGGGGCCGCAGTCGCCTGCGTTGTTGCGGTTGGTGCGGCGCTTGCCACTTTCACCGGCTCTGCCTGCTCCGGCGCGACGCCGGGTGTAATCGCATTCATATCGGCGGCGATGGCATCCATATCGGTTGCGCCATCCAGCGCCTTATCGCTGTACGGGGCGACATCCCGGGCCTCGGTGCTTTGCGGCACGGGGGTTTCGCCGGTGGCGACACGGCCAGGCAGGACGGAATCCCCCTCGCCCGTCGCCGGTGTGGAGGAAACAACCAGTGTCGATGACCCGCCTGTTGCATCCGGCCAGTGTGCAGCCATCTGCGAAATCGCCAGACCGCCGATAATGCCCGCCGCCAGAAGGCTTGCGGCCATCCCGGTCTGCATTTTATAGGGGCGCTTCCACCACGGCGTCGCGGCCGCGATTTCAGCATTGAGACGGTCATTCGCGGCCGGTGCCTGGGGCAGCCACCCACCGGCGGCGACCTGCTCGGCCAGCTGGATCAGGGCTTTGGAATTGAGGGCTTCGCGGGTTTTTTCAACGCCTTCCTCAATACGCTCGATCTTGGTAAGGATACGTGCCTTGTCCTGCGAGGTTTTCTCCAGGCGGCGCGCGAGACGGTTCTGCAGCGCGATGGCTTCTTCGATTTTTTCGGTGAGGGCTTCGGCGCGCTCAAGGCGCTCCGCGCTCTCGCTGACCAGTTGCTCCAGCTTCTCCTGACGTTCGATCAGCTTCATCTCGACCGAGTCGTTTTTGGAAACCTTGTCTTCGATGGTCAGGAACATCCGTTCGGCCATGTCGGAACGGTTTTCAAGATCGCTTAGCGCCTCGCGCATGGCGATGCGCTCCTGCTCGCTGCTGACCAGTTTATCGCCGATCTGGTTGAGAAGCCCGAGGATACGCGCCGTCGCAAGACCGCCCGGCGCCGCCGCCTGACCCGCATTCTGATTCAGGGGACCCGTCGCCGGAGTCTGGATATAAGGGTTCGGTGAACCTGGCGTGCCAGGATTTTTGCGGTTGGATCCCTGCATGGATGTCCCGTTTCATTCTTTTATATATATGTTGTCGGATGCCCTCACTATACAGATTGCGGAAAATGAGGCCAAGCAAAACTTTCTGACTATAATCCGCTATCCACAGGGTCAGAAACCCGTATAAATCTCCATATTTAAAAGGGGTTGCTTTTCAGAATGTTCTGAACTAATTTACCGCCCATTCCTTAGGGATTGGGGCATCGCCAAGCGGTAAGGCATCGGTTTTTGGTACCGACACCCTAGGTTCGAATCCTAGTGCCCCAGCCATCCACCTACCACTCCGCCACGCATTGAGAGAAACAGGCCTGTGAGGCCCCCGTTCCGCGCCCTTTGCACAGCACCTCATGTCCGCCACACCACTGAGAATCCCTATTCAAGGACTCGAACAGCCATTTCTCTCAGTAGTGAAATTTCCTGTGCGGCAG
Source organism: Micavibrio sp. (assembly GCA_028290825.1). Classification (GTDB taxonomy): domain Bacteria; phylum Pseudomonadota; class Alphaproteobacteria; order Micavibrionales; family Micavibrionaceae; genus Micavibrio. The sequence continues at coordinate 24,059 of JAQGJB010000049.1, read as the reverse complement.
ACAATAAAAAAAATTGGGATATAAATGGGGGCCGGATTAAGCCAGCTCGAAGCTCCGGAAGATGCACTTCCCGACGAAACCTTCAGAGAATTTCTCTTGGGAGGCGATTTGACGGATTGTTTCACCCTTGAAGTGCTCATCTCGCCAGATCATGCCCCGAACAAGATTCTTGAGCTCTTGGGCAGGAATATCTAAGGGGTCTTTCCCACCTGCAGGCTGTGTGCTGGATTCAATTATAATAGAACCCTTGTGAGCCCGGCGAGCAATGTAACTTCGCTCACAAATCATCCATTTTCTCTTAGGCTTAATGTACTTTCCGAGGCCTTCGAACTCTCCTGCCCCGCATTATTCACTTGATGACGTAATCAGCGCTGCGTCCAATTTTAATTCTCTTTGCAATTCGGGATCAACTGTCAGCCCTGGAATGGAGGTTTGCAGATTTTTAGTCTCCGGAATCTCTAAGGCAAATTCACCTTTATAGTTTTCCGGATTTGATTTTTGTGTTCCGGAACTGGTAGATGACTGCGATGAAGTCGATGTTTTTGTCGAATTAATTGTTGTGCTGCCTGATTGTGCAAGTGAATTGAGGCTGGGCAGCTGACTGACACGGATAACGCTATTCGGAACGACAACTTTTGGCACGGGAGCGGCAACGCGCAGGCCATCGACCCGTGTTGTATAAGTAAAGCCATACCCGAGAGCAGAAAGCAGTGTATTAGCCCCCGTCGTAATGTTAAAGAGGCCGGAAAGTCTGCCAGGCACAAAGCCGGTCGTATAGGTCGGACTGCCGGTGATGGTATCCATGCTCAACTCACCGCCCAGATACCCGCTCACAGAGTAGGTGAAGACAGGCGTTTCAGTATAAGCAACGGAAACAGCACCCGGCGTCACGGTCAAAACCGGCGTATAAGTATAAAGCAGACCGTTTCCTGCACCGGGGGTCGGGCAGGTGCCGCTGTAACCGCAGGTGTAGCGATCAAAACTGGGATTCATCCCATTCAGAGACAGACTTGCCTGATCAGTCACGTAAATCAACCAGCGACCTGAGGGTGTGGAGACCGCATTGGCACCTGCATTATTGATAAAATTGTGACGCGTAACCAGGGTTACAGCATTGCCGGTATTGTTGCCTGTAATGGTTTTACCAACGGCGATGCTGAGATCGGCGGTTGCACCAGTTGTCCGCGCAAGGATACTGCCGGCCGTAATGGACGGGAGATTTAGTGAACCGATGGAGGTCAGGCTGACATCATGCAACGCGGTTGAACCGCCAAGGGCATTCGCGAAACTCATTGAAGCGGCACCGGCTGTCAGGTTATAAGCACCGTTGATTGTTGAAGCAGCGGTCAGCGCGCCCGTCCCCGCCGCAAGTGTCAGATTCCCATTCAAAGTAACAGCTCTGTTAAGGGCAATATTCCCGTTTGCAGAGTTTAGAATGGCACCGCCCATAATAATATCGCCAACACCATTATTGTCCGCATCCGACGTCAGGGAGATATGAAGCAGACCTGCAGAAGACCCGATATTAGAGACAGCGGTGATATTATTTTCGGCACGGAGATCGAGCATGCTGGTACCGAGTTCTGTTTTATCGATGGCCCCATTGATATTCAGGTCAGCAAGATCGCCACCATTATTTCTGGCATAGGCAAAGAAATTTGCGGTGCCGAGCCTCATCGCATAATCAACACCTGCGGACGGATCTGTATCCTGGAAGGTTATGTCGTTGCCGTAGATTTCAACATTATAGCTTTTCGCAGAGAGGTCCCAGCTGTCAACGACGAGATCGCCCGTGCCGCTTGCTGTATCGCCAATAATCAGTTTTCCGGAGGGCAGGAACATCGCCAGATAAGCATCGGTCAGGCCCAGTGTTCCAATGCCGCCGCCGATGCCGATGCTTCCGGAAGCCGTACGGGTTTTGACCGTGACATTCTGACTGGTCTGCACGCTCAGTCCGGCAAGGGTGATCGAGTCAGCCGTCAGTGTGATATTGCCGGTTGCGGTGGCGCCACCAATGATGTTTCCCGTGCCTGCGATATATAAATCGGACGCAGACGTACTGCCACCCTGCCCTTTAACGTCAATTGTTGCCGTGCCTGTTGACCGAAGAATGCTTCCATTGGAATAGACGCCATAACTTGAGGAGGATGTCCCTTTGCCGGTTCCGTTAACAGTGACTGCCCCTTTTTCAGAAAGAAGCGTTGTGCTCTGCAGGTTGACCCCGCGGCTTTGCTGGCCGTTGGTTACACCGGCTGTGCCAGTCAGGGTAATCGTCGCTGCATCGCTGCCAGTGCCGAGGGAGCTGATCTGCAGACCGGAAAGATTAAGGCCTGTGCTGGATTCACTGGTTGCAGTGCCTGCGGTGCCGCCGGTTCCGGTCAGTGTGATTGCACCTTTTGTCGATTTTATAATCACTGATCCTGAGGCATTGATACCGTAATTTTCATCTTCGCCATTGCCGCCAAGGCCTGTCAGCTTGATCTTGCCTGTATCTGCAGTCAGGGCAGACGTTCCCGCAATGCTAATGCCGTAGGAGTTATTTCCAACACCTGTTGCATATGTTCCGGCGCCATTGACAATAATGGCACCCGTGCTGGTTCCGCCGATATTGGTTGCATTGATTACTGTATTGCTCAACAGAACGCCGTGCCCATTATTCCCGTAGGCGAAAGCATCGTCGGCACCGGTGCCGTCTCCATCGCCTAGAAGTGAGTTTGTCCCGCCGATTGCACCGTTTCCACCGCCTGCGACAAAATAACCGCCATTGGTGGTGATGGTACTATCCGTGAGTGAAATACCACCCAGACGATCTGCATTCCGGTCGGCGTTCAGAATGATATTGCCACTCTGTGTCGTAAAATCGACACCATTGGTAAAGCTCATAACATTATTCGAGCGAAGCGTAATATTCCCTGTCCCGGCGGCATTCAGGTTTATATCGTGGGCTAGTGTAATGTTATTGGAAGCGGCGAACAGAATACTGCCCGTGCCATTCGTGGTAATAGTTCCGGCACTGGCGCTGGCGATATTATTTCCTGCCGTGAGCGTAATATCGCGATTATTGGCAAGGTTCAGGGTATCGCCTTGCAGATCGAGACTGATATCTGTTGTGGCCTGTAACGAGATATTGGCCGATTGACTCAGGCGCTCAAGATACCGCGTGGTGAAGACAGAATAGCCATCGGATGCCATGGCCTTCGCGGCTTCCGTTGCCCCGGCCCCGGTCGGATTGATATTGATCCCCCATTTGGCGGATTGATATTGGTTCATCAGCGCATAGGCATTGGCAGACAGGGCCGTTGTATACATTGCCATCTCAGAAAGGCTGCCGCCCCAATAGCCAAGTCCCGTGACGTTACCGGCGATCGTTCCACCCCCGGCCATCGCCGTGATTGTTCCTGCACCAGTTGTTGTGCTCTCAAGATGCCCGTTGGCGTAAATATATTTACTGCCACCCTGATTCCACTGGAAGGCCAGAATATTTGCACTGCTGGAATTGGAATAGGAACTGACGGCAGGGGCAAAATCATTGCCCCAGTAATTTTCCCGGTACGTCGCAGCATTGGTGTAGCCAACGTGCAGACTACCCGCCCCCGAACTCCCGGTAACGGCGCCATAAATATTGGAATAGGTTGTGGTCCTGGCGACGACAAAATTAGTATTCGATGTACCTGCCAGGAAATTGAGATTGACGGAAAGACCGTCATTGGTGCCATCGAACACCAGAACGGCCCTGCCATTTTGTGAGTTGGTCACATAAAGCGGCCGGCTGGCCGCTGTGGCTTGGGTGGCGTTATTGCCCTGGCCTGATTTATCGGTCCACTGGCTGGCATAACCCTGATAAATGGCGCTTGTTGTGTAGTTGGAGGTCAGATTTGAGGTTAATGTAATTGTTGTCCCGGAAATGGCATTGATCGTATAAGTGTCGGCCCCAACGGTCGATGCCGCAGTCACTGAGCCTGCCGCCCCCAGCCTGATCCGCGCCCCGACAACCAGACCTGTATTGGCCGAGACCGTGATGGTATTATTACCAAGCGTGCCGTTTGCCGTCGTATTGAGAGAATTATAAGCCAGATTGACATTGGCGGTATCAGAAGCATCGAGCCAGAGCTTCAGGTTAGACGCCAGCGTTGCGGAATCACCAAGGATAACCGTCCCGTAATTCGGTGCAAAATTGCCGTAGACCGTGATATTTGCAGGATCGAGGAAATATGTTCCGCGATCACCATTGCTGGCCGTCAGATCTGCAGAGCCGCCTGCGTTAAGCTGCGCATGGCCAGACGTCTCCAGGAAGCCGCCATTGCCAGTATTGCCGCCAGCCGTTGCATTCCACGTTGCACCGTCAATATCCTGACCGCCAAGAGCACGGGCATAAACGGTGCCGTAGAAATCTGTCGTGTCATCGGACCATAAAATCGTGCGTCCGGCATCGCCGCTACGAATCGAATCATTCAGGATCAAAGCGCCCTGATCAACATATAGATTGGAGGCTGTCCCCATATCACCGGAACCGAGATAATCCCCACCGATCTGAATATCACCCCCCGCTGCTCCGACACGCGGTGCAGAAACGGCAAGGCCCTGTGTTGTATTCGACGCACCATCAGACCCGGATGCATTGATCACCGAACCGGACAGCAAGGCAATATTATCGCCGGTGACTTTGACGGATCCTCCGCTTTCCCCGGCCTTCAGGCCGGAGACATCGAGAGTCCCGGAAACGATTGTATAGCTGGCCCCCTGTTTTTTGCCCTTATTGGCGGTAACATTACCCGCGACGGCATTGGTGCCCTCGGCCGCAATAATGATATGACCATTTTTCTGACTGACGCTCGGTGCTTTAATTTCGCCACCTGCAACGATCAGACTGTTGACGATCTGGCCGCCCGCCGCAGCCGTCAGGGCCACAGTGCCCCCAGCGGATTCGAGTACACCGGAATTTGAAACCAGTTGCGATTTGACATCATCGGACACAGCCACCTTCATCAGGCCGTCACCATACAGATCAACAGCAACCGTATCGCCGGAAGCAAGATTCACACGACCCAGATTGGCGCGGATGGTGCCGTTGTTAACGACATTCGGCGCAACCAGACCGACCAGACCTGCATCGTGCGCCGTGATGGTACCGTCATTGATAATAGCGGCATCAGGATTTCCGGCCTTGTCGAAAGATAATGCACCGGAACCGCTCATAACATTCTCGTTGTCAATGTCGGCCGTGGTAGCGATCAGCCCATTCACATCGACCTGTGCACCGGCACCGAACAGAATGCCGTTCTGGTTAAGGATTACGAGATTTCCGTTTGCGGTCAGGCGGCCACCGATATCACTGGCATGGTCGCTGTTGACGCGGTTAACAGTGAGAGAGGAAGCGGAGGGTTGATGAAACTCGGTCCACTCCCCGGGCGCAATATCAAAGGAACGCCAGTCGATGACGGCGCGATCACTTTGCTGAAGCACATCAAGTTTGGAACCGCTGCTGCTGATCGTGGCATTACCTGCGCTGACAACACCATCCAGTGGGTTGGCCGAAGCGGTGCCGGCCACACTCAGAAGTGCGGCAGCCAGACAGGTGGTTTGTAAAAGGCGACGCGAAACGGTCATGAAAAAACGATCTAAGATAATTTAAGTTACGGTAATACTTGATGATTTTACTAAGTCGACCTAAACAAAAGGTTAAATATCTCGAATTTGTCTAAAATGTTTTGGATATATTCAAAAGGATACGTGGACCGGATTTCTGCTGGCCATATATCGGCACCTGAATAGGACGCGTCAACGGCCATGCGACGCCGGTTTCTGCGCTGAAACCGTAATAGACACCCCGCGCACCAAATCCTGCCGAAGCCCCGGATTGATGGGCAGCATTGCCATTCCCGCCACTGCCCCAGACCTGACCGACATCATAAAAGGCGAAAGGCTGGACCGAAACCGGATCATCAAGGCTCCATTTGGTATAGCGAAGCTCCAGAGAGCCGCTTAACCCATGATCGCCGGTGATTTCAGACGAATCAAAGGCGCGTCCGAAAACAGGCCCGCCATAACCGAATTGTTCGGCAGAATAGAGCGCCCCGGAAGATTTCTGGCCACTGGCACCGGCCATCATGGCCCAGTTATCGGCCAGCACCTGAAGACGTGTGACGGAAATTTCAGCCTTGGTGAAATCAGGTCGCGCCGCTGCACGGGATAAATTAATCGCTCCCGGCTGGCTGGCACCAAATCCATTGATACCCTGACTGAATGTGGCATTGATATTTGTACGACCCTGGAAGCGATCCGTCTTGTCCCAGGACAGACCCGCACGGATTGCCCGGACACGATCACGCGTCAGGGGAGAGTTGAGAATATCACTCTGCGTATTTCGTGCATCAAAGGAAATGCGGCTTAATAAATTCTGGTCGCGTTGGCGGATCCATTGATAACTTAGACCGGCACTCAGCCAGGCGGAGGTGCTTTCAACCTCAAACTGGCGCAATGTAAATCCGGGCTTGGAATGAGTATAACTTCCAGCGAGGTCAAGAGAAAGACCGGGGATCAGCATGACCTTCTGACCGATAGTGCCAGCCTTCAGCCGACTCATCGGCAGACCGCCAACAAGGGATATTGCCGTCTGCTGCATCGGCAGAAGACTACCGGCCCATGACGCCGTCACTTCATTCGGCCCCAGATAGCGCGATGAAAAATTATCGAACCCGATTTGGGTTAAACCCTCTGAACGCCTGATATCAAGGGTCAGTTGAGCCGCGCCCTCAATTTTCGGCATGCTTGACAACACACCGCTGACATCCAGGCCGGGCAAATTATTGAGACGAAGCAGGAAGCTTTCAAGCGCCTCGGTTGTTAACGGCCGTTCAGCCGTTAACCGTGCGATCGCAGAATTAATCATAAAGCTATGGGCATATTTTTCCGGCAGATCCACCGCCCCGATATAGCCTTCGACAATCCGTATCGTGACAATACCTTTATCAATATCCTGTGCGGGGACATAGGCACGACTGAGAAAATATCCGGCATCGCGATATTTCTCCGTCAGCTTATTGGCAATATCATAGATCTTCGCCAATGCGATTTCCTGACCAACCTGCGCGCCATAAAGATCTTCCAGTTGTGCATGCGGAAAAACAGTCGCCCCTTCAATATTGAGCGCCTGCAAAACGAAATGAATACCTTCTGCACCTTTTGGGGCCTGGGTTAAAGCCACCCCGGCCGGAACCGCGATCGCACCCCTGGAATTCTGCATCACCTCGGGTAATTTTTCCTCCGGCTTGACACGTCCCGCATCTGCCGACCCTGGAACAACAGGCAAAACAGCAGCAGACACCTCCGCCTGCCCGGAGAAGGCAAGAGTCGCTAGACAAACCGCAGTTAAAGTCAAAAGTTTGAGGAGAGGAGGCACAGGGGTTTCTTATAATGAAAGTAAAATAACTGGATAGGATTCTACCTGAATAAGCAAAAATTTCCATCGGCAACCTAAGTTATGCTTAATTACCCGCATTAAATTTACACCATATAGCCAAGCTGTCGTTCAACCGGCATTTTAGTCAAATAATTAATTATGATGATTTAGATTTTTCTTTAAGTCTCAGTCATTATCGAGCTTAGCAGTTCACATATCGAATGTGATAACATACATATGTCTTGCAGGAACGAGCATTCGCCCAACATCGAGAAAAAGAGGCTCCATGTCGCGCCACCTGCTGACGAATGCCACATGATCTTTCATTCAGAAGGTAATCGGGCCTCATTGCCAGCGAAATCCCGGGCGATATCATGACACCCTGAAACGGGCTTTCGACCGGCATGCCTCTCTCTTCGATGAAGCAGCAAAAAAACTGGTCCTAGGTGCCTATCGGTCACCGTAATGCGCAAATTTTTTCATAACTTTTAGAAAATTTGGCTTTAATAGAAAATTTTGGGTTTTCCCCTATATTGATTGGACTATGACAGAGATTGAACGTATTTGCTTTGATAAAGATGGCCCCGGGCATTGCGGCGTTGCGCTCTCCCGCCGCAATGAGCAGCCTTATATCCACGTTTTTGAAATTAGAGAGAATGACGGGGGCCTTCTGAATGCCTGCCTTGCAGATGGCCTTAAAACCATCCGGGACCAATTCTGCCCCGGCACCTCGCTCGGCGATATAGACTGGAAATATACCAACGGCATCTATCACAGCGATATTAAACTTGAAGAGCAAGGCGGGATATTGACCCGTATGCATTTGAGCAGCAATGAACTGGGCCGAGTTAATTCTAAAATTTCATTGCAGCATTATCAAGATGCATTGAAATCTCCAGATGGCTTTGAAGATAAAATGTCCTCTGGGCATGGTTTTGTGCGCGGCCAGAAAAACACCATTTTCCCGATCCGCTTGGGCGGTGAAGACCGGGATAAGGTTATTTATTTCGCCAGCAACAATTACGACGGGATGACGCCCGTTCTGGTCGATGCTGCAAAATTCTTGCACGCATGGCGGCAACAGGAAGAACGCTTTTTGAAACCTGCATCGCCCCGGGCCAACAAAACTATAGGATTATTACGGTCTTTGTTTTCAAGCGCGTCCGAAAATACCTCGGATGACGAAGGACGGAGGCACGATTTGGCGCTGTTTCAGTCAACAAAAGAAAAGAGTCGGAAAGAAATCTGGAATAACACTTCTCCGCAACATCCGATAGAGGCGGCCTTTATCAATTTCAATGCAAACCAGCCCGAAGACTGCATCGCCTTCAGCAACGGGCGGCATCGCACTTTTAACATGGCGAACCTTGCCGCCTCCTATGTGCTGATTGATGTTGGCGGTGATGTCGATGCGTTCCGCAAAAAATTTGAATGGGCACCTTCTGCCCCTAGCGCACAGGCCCGGCGCATCACCCAACCGCTTGCCCAGTCTTGATCTCGGGTGCAACCGGCGCGGGGGGGTCTCTTTCTCTTAAATCCCACTGAAGCAGCGGGCTTTATGACTTAGAACTTGCTCGCTATCTCCAGAGATTTGTGCAATTAAAAAAATCATTGCCTTTGCATAGGACGACTTTTTACGCCGCAATTCAAATGATTTCCGCTTCAGGATGCTCTTTAAAAACGCTGCACCCCGTGCAGTATTTTCCCGCCTTCTGTTTCTTAATTCACACAATAAACTTATTTATAATGCAAACGTTATTAAGCTTGCGATGTGGTCGGATAAATATTCGCAAGAACCTCATCAAAATGGCGATGAACAAGTTCATCGCATAAATAACCAAAATGTTCAATAAATGTTTGAGCAACCATAACGTACGGAGCATAATCCTCGACTATCAATACCGGCATTAGCTTCCCTCGAAAATTTCAAGTATCGTCGTTCCTGACTGCTCCAATTAGACATGCGCAATTTCTAATGGCAGGCATACAATAAACGCAGAGCCTTTACCAAATTCACTTTCGACCAATAGATTTCCATCCATAATTTGGACTAATGTTTCGTGATTGTCGACCCAGGCCTGTACTATCGCCGACTTAGGTTCCTATCGTAAGAATATTCACTATTAAAAGCCCGTTCCATATATCAGAAACCTTTTGCGGCTCTATGTGTAACGCCCATTATTTCAGACTTGTTTGGGGAACACGTATGGTAAACACCGTTCCCTCCTCCAGTGTAGATTTAACATCTATATTTCCAGAGTGTCCGATTGCTACTTCTCTCGCAATAAATAGCCCAAGGCCAAGATTTGTACTGGTTACATCAACTTTGATGGCCGATTTATCAGAAAGCTGGACCAAGGGATCAAAAATTACCTGTAATGACTCCGGAGGTATTGGCTTGCCCATATTTTTTACGCTTAACGCAAGTTGGTTATTTTCAACATAAGCACTTAATGTGATTGCTGAACGAGGGTCCCCGTGTTGTATCGCATTATTTAAAAGGTTCGATATAGCCTGGCGAATACGAGCAGTATCCACAAAGCCAGTCAGTTTCTCCGGAACGTTAAGCAAGAATTCACGGTGAGGATTCCCTGAACGAACTTCTTCGAGTGCTGCGCGGCATATGACAGAAATATTCTCGTCCTTTGGCTCGACGGGAATACCTTTGCCTAAATGCGTCCGGGTATATTCAAGTAGATCCCTAATCATGCCACTCATTTCTTGGGCACTGCGCTGAATTTGCCCCGCCTGTGCCCTGGCATTCTCGCTGGTCGCTGTGCGCTCAAGCAACTGGCCGATCATGCTGATAGCACTTAGAGGACTCCTTAGATCATGAGCCAGAATGGCAACAAAGGTATCCCGAGACAATGCGACTTCGGCGGCGTAGCGGGCTGTGGATTCGGCAACTGCCTGATCCACAGCTTCGTTAAACCGCACCATGTCTTCAATCCCGGCTGGATTAAGGGGATCGGTATTTTCCTTTGCCCACAACCGAACTACGCTGGCGCGTAATGCCCGGTATTCCGCCCCAAGTTGAATCATGTCGAAACCGCTTAGATGCCGAAGCGCACCATGGGTAGCTGCAGCTGTCTCTGCAGCTGACAGTCTTGGCCCTTTCCCTTTGGACTTGTCGTACTGGGCTTGAGCAGTCTGTTCCTGTTCAAGATCTTTGGCGATGGCCAACAGAATGGGCTTTGCATGATCTGCCAGAGCCAATGTGGACATTGTAGTGGCTGCAGGCTCCATCGTTTTCGCAAAATTAAGCCATTCTGCGGTGATGGAATCCATATTCGTCTTTATAAAATCTGAAAGGTTCATAAGTTTTTTTAACATATAATGTAACACACACCTAAGTGTTATATAAAATGTGGGCTGTAGGGGAACATATGACCGGGCTAATATTACAACTGCGCAAGATTAAAATTATGGCAAAGATAATCTGCAAACTTTAAACAGCAAAAGCCGCGTCCAAAACGACGCGGCTTTTTTAGAAGATGAGTTTAATCTTCCTGTTCTTCTTTAGCCTGATAATTTACGCTGTTTTCAGCAATTTCAGTCAAGGCAACATCCGTTTCTTTTTCTTCGGCAAGTGTTGTTTCAAGAAGTTTGGCCACTTTGGTTTCTCCAAGAGTACGCGCCAACTGGGCCAGACCGCCGTAAGTAGAAATTTCATAATGTTCGACTTTTTGTGCCGCAAGGATTAAGCCGACATCGCGAGTCGCAGTGCCTTTCTCTGTCTCCTCAATAATGTCTGCGCCCTCTTTGGTGATGCCTTCCATAGCTTCACATTTTTTGGCACGGGGTTTTTCACCGAGAAGTTCAAAAACCTGCTCCAGACGTCCGGCCTGAACTTCCGTCATATCGCGGTGGTCTTTAAAAGCCTGAGCCAATTCTGGGGAAGTTGCTGCCTTTGCCATTTTTGGCAGAACTTTTAACAAATGTTTTTCAGCCCAATAGATATCCTTAATCTCATTAATAAAGAACTCACGGAGCATTGAGTCATTTTGCGACTTCGGCTGAGCGGGTGACAGTTTCTTCAGGAGAGCAGTAGCAGCGTTCATAATAGCCCCTTAATATTGTTTCGATGTAGTACCAACGCGATTTAATCTCATTAGTTCCTGACGGTAGAAATTTAAACCTTTATTCATTTCTCTGCAGGTAATTAAAGAATAGCCTAACCACAAAGAACGCTCACATCATGTTGCAAGCCGTCGTCTACAAGTACAATGACGGAAGATCCCTGGATAATGCTGTCCACAGATACAGATGGGTCAGACTTCGTTCTGTTCACAGAAATATGATACTTAGTGTTTTTGTAACGATAGATCAGCTTAAACCCATCCCATATCGCCGGCAGGCATGGATTGATGCTGAGCTGGTTATTTATCAGGGTTAAACCAAGCAACGATTCAAGGATCAGCCTGTAGTACCAACCAGAAGAACCCGTATACCAGCTCCACCCACCCCGGCCCGTATGCGGAGCGACACCATAAACATCGGCAGCAATAACATACGGCTCTATTTTATAAAGAGAAACGTCTTCCGCATTGCGTGCGTGATTAAGCGGGTTAATCATCTGCAACAGTTCGAATGCCCTGTCATGTTCGCCCATTTTGGCAAAAGCCATCGCTGTCCAGATAGCAGCGTGTGTGTATTGGCCTCCATTTTCACGGACCCCTGGAACATAGCCACGAATGTAGCCCGGATTCATACCAGATTTGTCAAAAGGCGGATCTAGAAGCTGAATCATGGCCTTGTCACGATGGACCAGTCGACGGTTGACCTCTTCCATACCCATGCGTGACCGCTCGGGATCGCCGGCACCCGAGAGAACCGACCAGCTTTGAGAGAGGGAATCAATCTGGCATTCCGTATTGGTGGAAGACCCCAAGGGTGATCCATCATCAAAATAAGCGCGCCGATACCAGCCACCATCCCAAGCATTTTTGTGTATATTGACCCGTAAGGCAGTGGCTTCTGTTCCACAACGCGCCGCAAAATCGTGGTCGCCATACATTTTTGCAAGATCCGAAAATTTCAGTAATATGTCATAGAGGAAGAAAGCCAGCCAGACACTTTCACCTTTGCCATGATGCCCAACTTTGTCCATGCCATCATTCCAGTCGCAGGTCCCGATAAGCGGTAAGCCATGTTCGCCGAAACGAAGGCCATGGGTGATGGCGCGGACACAATGTTCATAAAGCGTACCCTCCTCGCTCGAACGAGTTGGGAGATCATAATAAGATTCTTCATCGGCATTCAGCTGACGGCCTTCGATATAATGGACCTTCTCATTAAGCACATCTGTATCACCAGTAGCAGTCACATAGCGGCAGGTTGCCAGAGCAAGCCACAGATAATCGTCTGAACATTTAGTCCGGACACCGCGATCCGTTGGTGGATGCCACCAATGCATCGCATCTCCTTCGACAAACTGATGCGCAGCGTGTAGTAAAAGCTGCGCCCGCAATAATTCCGGTTTACTATAGATAAGCGCCATTGCGTCCTGTAGCTGATCACGGAAACCAAAGGCTCCACCTGACTGGTAATAGCCGCTACGTGCCCAAAGGCGACAAGCAATGGTCTGATACATCAGCCAACCATTGGCCAATATATTCACGGATTGATCGGGTGTTTCAATAGTTATCGCACCAAGGAGGTCCGCCCATTGGGCATGAACACCTTCAAGTACCTTCCAGGCTGCAGCGGAACCTCGGAAGCGGCGGATAAATGCACTCGCATCATCGCTTCTTCGACCTGCAATTCCCAACTTAAAGACAATCTGGCGGGACTGGCCATCCATCAATTCGAATGGAACCTGGATTGCTGCACAGGGGTCCAGAGTCGCGCCCACTTTGCCGGAAAGTTTTGTCCGATCCATGGCCGAGGGATGCTGAAGCGTACCATTACGCCCTATAAACTCGCGACGGTCACCTGTTATAGTACGGCTTAAATCGTCAGTATCGAAGAAGGCAATGTGGTCTCGGAATTCGGTATTGTAGGCATTGCGGGCAAGAATCGCGCCCGTATTAGGATCTATTTCGGTTACAATATGCATCTTAGATTTATGGCGGAGATCGCCAAGAACCCATTCGACATAGCCTGTAGCGGTCATTTGGCGAGTGCGTCCCGAAACATTACGGATTTTTAAAACGGAAAACTTTACAGAAGCATCGGTAGCGATATATATAGTCAATTCCGAGTGTATGCCGTTTGAAACATGTTCGAAGACGGAATAGCCAAAGCCATGGCGGGTAATGTAAGGCTGATCGCTGACGCACGGACCAGGTGTTGGCGACCAGAAACAGCCCGTTTCCTCGTCCCGAAGATAAAATGTTTCTCCGCTCGGATCTCCGACCGGATCATTATGCCAAGGACTGAGCCTGTATTCATGCGCATTCTGGTTCCAAGTGTAAGATTGGCCGCGTTCTGAAATAACTGTGCCAAAATCTGGATTGGCAAGAACATTAGACCATGGGGCCGGCGTTGTCAGCCCGGACCCCGTACGAATAACATACTCACGCCCATCCGTTGTGAAACCGCCAGTACCATTATCAAAGATGAGATCTGAGTAGAGAGACAGAGTTGCATCCCGGTATTCATCACGGCGTGACGATATAGCCGGCTCCAGACGGGGCATCCGTAGTGTCTTAACCGGTGGGCGGTTAACCTGTTCTTCCAGGGTACCATTATTATCAGACATAATTACACAGGCGACGGACTCGATAAGAACCCGGTCTTCTGGTGAAATTTGGTCGCCAGGCCGGACGAATATTCCGCCCGGCTTGTCGATGACATGCGCCTCGATACCAGCGGCAACCAGACCCAGAATTTGATCCTGGAGAAGCTGGCGATATCCCGCATTATCCTCATTCCAGATCACGAGGTCGACGGCAAGACCTTTGAGGCGCCAATAAGCATGAGCCTGCACCATTTGTCTGACGAGAGAGATATTATTAAGGCTGTTTATCTTCAGAAGCACTATTGGAAGGTCGCCGGAAATTGCGTAGCTCCACAAACCAGACTGCCCGCGACGGTTCTTTATCACTGTTCCTGCGTCCGTGCGCAGAGAGGCATTTGGATATATAATTGCATTCGCGATGCGCGCATATAACTGCGCATCGGCTTCTGTTGCATTCAATTGGCGCAATATAACCTGAGCATGGGTCCAGGCTAGTTCAAAGACACGATCGGCAAGATTGCTGTCCTGGTATTTGTCCACCAAGGCTTCGCAGGCTACACGGGTGTCAGCCGCGCCTGTTACGATATCTACGACAGCCGTTTGTTCAGGCTCGATTGTGATCAGGTAGCGGATGGCCACCACCGGATCAAGTACTGATCCCTGAGTTCCAGATAATGGCTGGACTTCGGACATTGCCAAGGGCGACTGTAATGTGCGCCCCCTACCAATAAACCGCATCCGATCCGTCTCATAAGAAATATCTGATATTATTGCCCCTGCTACATCCATATGGTGGAACATCCAGGGCGGCTGTTCGCCGAAAGCCCGAGCGCGGCGCGTGCAAATGATGGCGTGGCGCTTTTGCAGTATCTCAGTCTGTACGAATAGATTGCTAAAAGCTGGGTGGGCATTATCCGCAGCAGCCGGAGCAAGAACAATTTCGGCATAACTTGTAACTTCAACCGTCTTTCTTACGGATGACCGATTAATTATACGGGTGCGACGTAATTCAATGTCGTCTTCCGGTGACACAACAATTTCGGTCATCGTATCAAAATCGCCATCGCGTCTGCGGAATTCAGCACGCCCCTCAGAGAAAATCACTTCATAGCGTTCTGGAACCATCAGCGTAGGCTGGTAAGAAGTAGACCAAAACGTATTTGACGCGACATCCCGGATGTAGCAATAAGTCCCCCAGTTATCGCGTGTGCTGTCTTCGCGCCAGCGTGTAACCGCCAGATCCTTCCAGCGGCTATAACTGCCACCGCCGTTGCTGACCATGACGTTATATCGCCCGTTGGAAAGGAGGTTAACTTCAGGCACAGGCGTTGAAGCAGTATTGAAGACCCGGAGAGAACCCTGCGGCTGGCTGGAGCGCATAAGCTCGAGCGGAGTTGTATCAATTCCATCTGAATAAAAGGATACGGCGCGGGGTACTTTTTCGTGAAGCAGCAATAATGCTGACTGGAACAATGGATCCGCGCTGAAACGTCTTTGCATCGGTTTATCAAGCAGCAGATAGCTTAACGACAGGAAGCTCATACCCTGGTGATGGATCATGAAAGACTGGACCAGGGCGTTGGATTTGTCACGTGGTATACGTGTAGGCGTATAATCAATAGCCTCATAAAGACCAAAGCGGCCTTCGAAACCCTGGGCGGACATTTGTTGGAGATTTTTGCATGCTGCAACTGGATCAACCATTAAAGCCATAATGCTCGCATACGGTGCGATCACTAGGTCATTGGCCAGATCGCGTTTTAAACCTAAGCCCGGCACGCCAAAGGCATGATATTGATAGTTCATATTGGTATCAAAAAGATAATACCCGGATTCGGAAATGCCCCACGGCACGTTCCGCTGCGCTCCATATGCGATTTGACGTTTGACGGCCACTTTATAAGTCTGATCAAGCAAAGTTTTGTCATAGGTTGGCATGACCAAAAGAGGCATCAGATATTCGAACATAGAACCACTCCAGGAAACCAGCAGTGGCTTGCCATCCCCTCCGCGCAACTGACGACTCAGAGCGAACCAGCTTTCCTGCGGTAATGCGCCCTGAGCAATAGCTACGAAATACCCAAGTCTTGCCTCAGATGCCAGTAAGTCATAAAAACCTGGATCAAGCCGGCGATCATTAACATGGTATCCAATGCCAAGCAGACGCTTGTTCTTGTCGTATAGAAATGTGTAGTCCATCTGCGCCATATCTGCAGACTGGATAGCAAGAAGCTCCAGTACGCCAATACGTTCGCGTGCCCGGCTTGCAGCCAGATTCAGTAAAGATTTTGTTTGGTGCAGCCAATCTTTTTCGCTCGGAGTCAGATCCTCTTTCAATCTATTCGCAATATGCAGACCAATTTCGAACTCGCAGCCAACCAAGGTACGGAGGTCAGGCACCCTGTTCAGCAGCGGCGATTTTTCAAGCCAGGCCGTTTCTGGAGACAGTGCTGCCCAGGGAAGTACCCAAAAAAGATCGTCTATGGCATCATGGCATTGGTTGATCAGCGCTCTGAGCCATAAGCCTGCATTCTCCTGATCCTTTATCTGGCCAGCAAGATTCTCGGCCTCAGCCAATACTGACTGAAGGCTATTAAGAATATCCATTAAGGCTAACGACCGATGGTTCGCTATTTGCTCCTTCAGTCGGGACAGCCCGGCCCCATTTTCGATTTCTGCCTCAAGAATACCAATTGTGTCGTATAGCCCTTCGAAAACTCTGAAATTAACCACAGGATTGCTTGCAAAGAGCATAAGTCCGGATCTTAAAGTAAGTAGATGTCCCGCTAGATTTCCGCTATCCACCGCCGATACGTAGAGAGGATTAAGTGGCACCAAGCTTTGCGTGTCATACCAGTTGTAGAAATGCCCCCGATAACGTTCCAGCCTTTCCATTGTCCGGAGTGTTGCTTGTGTCCTCTGGATCATCTGACCAGCTGAAACGTAACCGAAATCATAGGCCGTCATATTAGCCAGCAGCGTCAAGCCCATATTGGTGGGCGACGTTCGATGGGCCACCACATGAACTGGTTGCTCTTGCATGTTATCGGGCGGAAGCCAATTTTCGTGTTCGGTAACAAACGTTTCAAAAAATGCCCATGTCTTTCGACTTAACCGGCGTAGATAACTTTTATCCTCCGGCTGAAGCGTAGCCTTTTTTATAGAAACTGGCAGACTAAGACGCCATACGATTACTGGAGACAGCGACCATAGTAACAAAACAGGGACTGTCATTTCGACTGCGCTTCTAGTTTGATCTAGTAAAAGAAACAGAACACTCAGAGCAAATGCAGGTCCGATCCACATGCGTCGTGCAACGGGGAAAAAATCCGTGCCCGAACGTCGTCCCGCTTCGCTAGAGGGAATCCACTCAAGCAGATTTTTGCGGCTGACTGTCATACGCCAAAGCGTACGAAAAATCGCATCGGCGCTGTAATATGACTCATAAGGTAGAATGGCCAAAGTAAACAAAGCATGAGAGAAATGCCGCCCTGCATTGTAGGATGATGCCATTAAATGCTGACCCAGCGTTATGTCTGGTGATTTACGGGTCAGATCGAAAAGAGTCGCGCATAGCGACGGAATTAGCAAAATGGCCGCGACCGAGATGGTCCAGAAATCCGGATGAAGCGAAAGAGTCCATCCGCACACCAGCATCGCAACCAGTGATAAAGGCACCACGCTGCGCCGAAGATTGTCGAATATTTTCCAGCGCGATAAAACAGATAAAGTGTTCTTACGCCTTTTCCCGCCCGGACCTCTAAGAGACGAAAATAGAAAACCTATTAATTGCCAGTCGCCCCGGATCCAACGATGACGACGTGCCGCATCGGCGCTGTAACGTTCAGGATATTCCTCATAAAGCTGTACGTCACTGAGCAGGCCCGAGCGTACATAACATCCTTCCAGCAAGTCATGACTGAGGATCGCGTTCTTCATGAAACGGTTTTTTAAGGTATGTTCAAAGGCATCGACATCATAAATACCTTTGCCGATAAATGACCCTTCCTGAAATACATCCTGATAGACATCGGAGACTGCTCGGGTATAGGGATCGATCCCAGGCTCACCACCGCAAAGTTGCGCATACAGGGAGGAGTTGTTGCCGGGCAGGCTTGCGGCTACGCGCGGCTGTATAATGCCGTAACCCTCGACGATGCGCTGTTTTGATTCATCATAAAACGGACGATTAAGGGGATGAGCCATTGTGGCAATGCTTTGCCATGCAGAATCACGCGGCAACTGTGTATCAGAATCGAGTGTGATCACATATCGGGTACCTTTTAGAACCTCTGTATTGCCAACGATACGCGAAAAATACTCTATACCAGGTCCGCGTAGAAGCGCATTCAGGTCCGCAAGCTTGCCACGCTTGCGTTCATGCCCCATCCACACATTCTCACTTCCATTCCAGACCCGGGGACGGTGCATCAGGAAAAATATATTGTTTAACCCATTTGAATATTGGTCATTCAATCTTTCAATAATACTTTGCGCGTGGTCGAGCAGAATATCATCATCTAACATGGTTTCTGTTTTTGAATCGGCGAAATCACTGAGCAGACAGAAATGGAGGTTTTGGTCTTTATTGGCGAGATACCGGACCTCTAGGGACTCACAAAGATCAGACACGCCGCTAATGGAGGTAAGTAACGTTGGTACAACAACTATAGTGCGAAAATCTTCCGGGATACCCTCAGAAAAATCCAGGCGCGGCAGTGTATGTGGCCGGGCAAGAAGGGTCGCAAGCCAGTTTGTAAAAGAAACCCCAAGATGACTGGCGCTTATTACAGATACAATGGTCAAGAATGCCAATTCAGGCAACGCGACACCATCTGCACTCGCCGCTCCGGCAAGAATAAAACTAACCAAGATTGTGGTAAGGACGATTGAACAAAGATAGATGGATAGAGGAGCCTGCCCAGCAATATTTCGGATACGCTCCTCAATACTTAGTTTGACCTTCATTGCTCTCTCAAAGGCACGCCGCCCTTTCCGGTCAACCAAATGAAATCCAACATGTCCGACACGTGGATCATCAGAATTGGCCATTGCAGCATCCACTGCCATTCGCGCTATGCTTTCCTCAGAACAGCCTGCGGTTTTTGCAATTTTCTCAATTGCATGGCGATAAAAGTCACGCGTTGCAAAGTCCATTTTCTCGTAAGCCCGCGCGGGATCATTATAGAGAATTTGTTCGACTACACTCATGGCCTCTACGAATTTCTGCCAGTTCATAGTGTCTAGGAAACGCAGGCTACCAACCGAATTGCTGACCGAAACTTGATTTGCGGCCTGCTGCTGAATTTCAGAATAAACCATTTGCTCGATTGTCATGCCATCTTCGGCAAGACGTTGTTCTATCCAGGTCAGCGGCAAAGCAAGTGCTGGCCCCTGCCCCTGAAGCCGTCGCGCTAACTCAGCAACAAATGAGCCGTCCATCGGTGGCGCGGAGCGGGCCATATCAGCAATTACCAGAATGAGAGTGCTAGGATCATTCTCTGTCGTCTCGACCATTTTATCAGCCCAGATGTTGGCAAGGTTCCTGTTAACTTGCCCCACAGAAATGCGAGCAGCAACTCGCCGCAAATTTTCAATCAACGCTAAGCGCAACATAATTGGAATGGCCCACAGCTCTCCAAGCTTTAAGGGCGCTGTCTCCTGATAGGCACTAATAAAACCAGTCAGGCTTTCAGGATCAATCCGGGCATCACTATGAGAAATAATTTCAAGTGCAAGCTGATAGACTCTTGGCATCCCATCACCGTAACCACCCTGCAGTCGTGGCAGTCCACGGCTATATCCTTTTGGCAGATGCTTCTTGGCTATGCGTATCTCCTGCTCGATAAGGTGCCAGTTATCGAGCAGCCACTCCGACGCAGGAGTAATTTGGCGTTTTCCCAAAATTGTGGAATTAAGGAGGTCACAGGTTTGACTAATAATGGTTTCGTTGTCAGCAAGTCGAAGGAGTAATTGATCAGGGGCAGCCTTTTCGTTGATAATATGATTTGCCGCTAGAAGGCGTCCATACTGCTCCATCTGGTAAGCGCTAAAAAGCTCGGAACGTAGGGGATGCTCTTGAGCTGCGCCCTTCACTAAGCGCTCCCTGTTAACAAGAAACCCCTTCATTTGGAGATTACGCCGCGCAGTTGCTTTCCCCAATTTCACTTATAGGCTTCTTTTCAATGTTGAGATTTACGGAGAAGCAAGACCTATCACATCTTCATCTAAGCCCAACCAACTGAATATCAAAGATTAAGTTCCATAATAAATGACCTCCTTACAGTGTCATTTCGGGTTCAGTATTATATCGTCCTGGAATGGTGGTCTATTTGGACCGTCTTTAAGATGAACGCCTTTACCGAATAGAACTTCAAAATTATTGGTAATCTATCAGGTGTCATTTCTCTTTTGATAAGATTAATCAGCATAGTTTTATAGGCAAGCCGGACACTTTTGGGATCAGATAACTGACCATCATGGGATATCCATACCACCCCGCTCGGTATATTCCCTGATCGCGTCCGCATGATTCTCCGTCGAATACTTTTGATGATCTGTGGACATCCGGACATGCATCGCGCACGTTTTGCCGTAGTCCAGGTTTGGATCATATCTGGGAGTTGGTGGTGCTTGTCGTCGGATGAATACACTTTGCCAACCTAAGATAGAATCCGTATAAACCGTCCCATCCAGTTGGCGAAGCGCAAATGTTGTACTTGCAGCCCGCTCTACCGAAATCTTGCGGAACTTGGCCTTAACCCAAAAGGCGCCGAAGCTTGAGTTTTTGCCTGAAACTAATATGTTTGTTTCCTATAACAAACAGGATTTTCAATGTTTAAAAGTTCTTCTACCTACCCCGCCGCACATACATATGTCGCCAAAATTGAGGACCTTCTTCTCAATCGGTATCGAAAAATAATTCAGAAAAACTCTCCAGAAATATCCGAACTTCTTCGTAAAAAAACCGAACTGCAAGGGAATGAGCCACGAGGCGCAGAGCCCCGCAAAGCTAAAAATCGGCGCATGGCTGACTACATTACCTTTTGGAATAGTCTTAATGATCAGCAGAAGGTTCAGCTATCCGCACAAGATGCAAAAATAAATCACCTCGCGCGTCTGATTCAAACCATGGGAACGACGGAGGTAGTGCAGGCCCATAATAAAATAAACGCAACGACAGCCGAGTCTTTCGATTTCGTACTAGAGCGATTCAGGCAGGAAGAGGTTACCGCGAAACAACTGCAACTTTTTATTGAAGAAAATGCCGTCGCCTGGATCAGCTTGACGGGCCACCCGACCAATCCGACAACAGTGGCTTATACAAAAGCGCAGATTGCTTTAGCCAAAGTTCTCGCCATTCCAGAATCCACTTTCGAAGATCTTGATGCCGCGCTGCAAGTTATTTATGAAACTCCTATTGTCGGCACGCATAAAACTCCTCTTCAAGAAGCTGAAGAAACACTTGCTACGCTTGATGTTATATTTGACACAACGCTTCCGCTCAGGAAATTCTTTATCAAATCCCTGAATAAATATGGCTATGAACAGGAAGGGGTCACTCTCGACCGCCCGATCATTGTTCCATGTTCTTGGACCTTGGGCGATGGAGATGGAAATAACAGCCTTACCGCCGAAGTGCTGGATCAGGGAATCCGGCTTCACCGCGCGACAATTGCCGAACGCTACAAAGAAGTGCTATCAAAAATTTCCACTAATGTTAATAATTTTAATCCTGGAGATCTGGAGCCCCTTCAGGACGATCTTGCTATGTTAGCGCAGGGAAAGTTAAGTAAAGGACTCACCCAGCTTTCTCTTATTAAACACATTGAGCATCTTACTGAATCGATTCCAGATGCGGGCAAAGGCGATTGGCTTGATTTCATCTACCTGGTGAAATGTTTTGGCCTGGGATTCGGTACAATTGATATTCGGCACAATGCTGCGGAAATTCTCGAGACAGCGTTCTGTTTAGTCAATATTAGCGGACTCGATTCCATGTCTTCATTACAAAAATTGAGCCTGGATGACGCTGCTGCCAAATTGGCAGGCTGGCTCAACGATGACGCCATCATCAAAAAAATCTCGCATACTTCTATAAATAAACTCAATGACTCGGACCATGAAGCGGCTTCCCGTATCTGGGGGCGGCTAAAGGTAATCGGCGAAAACCCTGACATGTGTGAAAAACTGATAATTGCAGAAACCACCCATCCCGCACATGCTCTTGCAGCCCTACTTCTTTTAAAAACTTCCGGCAATATAATCGGTGAAGAAGGCAGCAGGATCGATCTTACAATTCTCTCTGAATCAGTGAAGGATCTCCTCAATCTTGGTACAATGCTTGAGACGCTCCTCGAAAATAAAATCTTCCGAGACCATGTTGTTAGTCGAAAACGTCTGCTCGTGATGATTGCCAAAAGTGACACAACTCGGCAAGACGGCCGCGGAGAGGCCGAATTTACCCAATACGAAGCAGCCGTAGAAATCTATCGCGTTGCTGAAAAAATGAAACGCAAGTACCAGGAACTCGAAACAGTCAAAACCTCGATCAAAAACGGCGGTGGACACGCGCTTCAACGCGGCGGCGGCCGTGTTACAGAAATAGCCGCACTACATGGCCGAGCCGCCGCAGATGCAAGGGTTACCGACATTGGCCCGTCTACATTGACAATTCAAGGTGAGCAACTGACTATATTATTTTGCCCAGGAAAAGTAGCTCTCGGTTCCCTTGAGGCTTTTATCTGTCAAAACCTCTACACCAAAGCAGGCGTACGGGGTGAAATGCCAATCCCGCATTTTGCCAAGAGCATTAATAAACAATATGCACGCGCCGATGCCTGGCTGTATGCAAAAACCGCAGGCAAAGCTTTTGACCTATTTACTAAGCAAAATCCTGCAATAGACAAACTCCTTATCAATGCACCCTGGTTATCAATGAAAGCTGGCAATGCGAGTTCAAGGCCTGCAAAACGTGGTGAAAAGACCGTTGAACCGGGTATCACACCGGCCGAGGCAAAGGGGGATGACCCTAAAGCACTACAGGGGCGCGCAATTTCCGGCGAACGCCTCACCGCCCATGCGTGTCTGCCGATATTCTCGGTGTTGGGATTGGTCGAGGCGATGGAAATTGTTAGGAGCGAAGGTCAGGCCAGAATTAACCCGCATAAATACGGAGATGCCCTACACCATCTTTATCGCGCCCACAAAATTCACCGCGATGGAGCCCGGGCAACGATAAATGCCGCAGTAATGGCCGATTTTGACATCGCATGGCCTCTTCTTACAGGTGAGGTGCGCCCTACCGAAAAGGATGTGAAACGGCTTGCAATTCAATTTGATCCTGCTGGAAATTCATCACCTGAATCTACCTTGGCTTTTCTTGAAACCTATTTTTTGTCAGTCGAACGCCTGAGCTATGAAATGGTAAGTGGCCTAACTGCGCCAAAAAATTTCCGTTTCGGAGATGGGCTGCGTAAACTTTGGCCGGAGCTTGCTGCCCATGTTGCTCATCGCGATCGTGAAGCCGAATTCGCCCGGGTAATTGAATGCTACAGGACACGTACATTTGATCAGAATAAAAATATCCCGCTCAGCGAAAATGAGTTTCGTATTACTCAGGCTTTGTATGCCTCAGCAAATGTGGTGAATGCCCCGGTTGGAATTTTAGCAACACGCACGCGTCTTGAACCTGTAACAACTTTTAAAATTGGTCGAAAATCTCGCTTTATGCGACCAAAAAGTTTTAATGAACTTGGCGTCCGCCGACTTTTAGTCATTCCAAATCCGTTAAAAAACAAATCATAGCTGAATGCTTTCGTAATCTTAGGAGTTTATTTCTACAAATCTCGTCATTTTGCCAGTGGGCAACAGACCTTCTTCCGAATTCACAAGATGAGGCAATGGGTCGTTCGCATTTTTCCTTAATATAAATTCCTCGCGTTGCAGCGACACAAGCTGTTCGACAGTTTCTGAATA
>JAQGJB010000026.1 GCA_028290825.1 Micavibrio sp. | reverse complement strand
GGCGCTGTTCGGTGGCGTCTGGCCGCCGAAGGGCATCCAGACCTTCGACCCCTGGCATCTGCCGCTGCTCAACACGCTGATCCTGCTATGTTCGGGCACGACGGTGACGTGGGCGCATCACGCGCTGATCCACGGTGATCGCAAGGGGCTGAAGGCCGGCCTGTGGTGCACGATCGCGCTCGGCCCGCTGTTCAGCTCGATCCAGGCCTACGAGTATATTCACGCGCCGTTCGCCTTCAAGGGCAACATCTTCGGCGCCACCTTCTTCATGGCGACCGGCTTCCACGGCTTCCACGTGATCGTCGGCACCATCTTCCTCGCGGTCTGCCAGTTCCGCGCTTACAAGGGCGACTTCACGCCGCGCCAGCATTTCGGTTTCGAGGCGGCCGCCTGGTACTGGCACTTCGTTGACGTTGTGTGGCTGTTCCTGTTCGTTGCCATTTACTTCTGGGGCAATGTCATCGGCGTCGGGCATGCCGCTGGATAAAGACCTCCTCCATCGCGCGTGGGCACAAAAATGCCCACGCTGCGGGACGGGTAATCTTTATAAACCCGGCCTGACCCTCACCGTCCGCGATGTCTGCGCCGATTGCGGCCTGGCCCTTGCCAAAAACGACAGCGCCGACGGTCCTGCGGTCTTTCTGATTTTCATTCTTGGTTTCACTCTTGTGCCGCTGGCGCTTCTTCTGGAGGTGGCGGTTGCGCCGCCGCTCTGGGTTCATGCCGTTCTGTGGACCGTGATTGCCCTTTCCGTCACGATCGGGGCGATGCGTCCCCTGAAAGCCTTTATCATCGGCCTGCAGTTCAAGCACCGGGCCAGCGACTGGAAACAATAATGCGTCATAAGCTTCCGTTCTGGGGCACGATCCTCACCATTACCGGCGTTATTATTCTCTGCTGCCTTGGCAACTGGCAGGTCAAGCGGCTGCACTGGAAAGAGGCCCTGCTCTCCGAAATCGATCAGGCCTATCAGGTGGACCTTAACAAGAACCTGATCGGGTCCGCTGAATTGCTGGAAGGCTACCGCGAGAACCGCCTGGTGATGCGGGGCACTCTGGTCGGGTCCTATATGCTGAACAAAACGTTCAAGCTGGGGCCGCGCCCGCGTGACGGGAAGCAGGGGTATCATCTTTATACGCCCCTGAAATTGCTGGACGGCGGGTCCATCCTGGTCAATCGCGGATGGATCGCGTCCGATACGGTGATGCCGTTGCCGACGAAGGGCACGGTCAGGGTTCAGGGCCTCGTACGCAAGCCTGACGAGCCGAATAAATTCACACCGATGAACAACCCCGGCGACGATGAATGGTTCGACGTCGATTTCGCGCAGATCGCGGCAGTGAAGAAGATTCCAAAACTGGCGCCCTATGTGCTGTATCTGGAAGGACCGGATACGGGGGTGCAGCCGGTTCCGGTTGGTGAAAAGCCGTCCCTTTACAACAATCACAAATATTACGCCGTGTTCTGGTTCATGCTGGCGGGATTGATGATGATTATTTATACGCTGAAATTTATTGTGCCGATGATAAAAGAGCGCAAGACCTGATCAGCCTTCCGGCGAAGTTAAAAAAATCAATCTGAAGATTTAATTATTGCTGTCCCGGGAAGGACGGCGTTTCACGGTCGGAACCGGTGAGGCTGGTGGACGGCCTGGCCTTTATGGTGCGGTTGGCCGGTTCGGGTTGCGGCGCACTTAAGGGTTCGGCAAGAATTTTATTGTCATCACCGTTCAGCGAGCCACCGGCAGCGGGGGTATAATCGTTATAGCAGGGAAAAGATTTCGCCATGATCGCGGCGACCATCGGTCCGGCCTTGATCGTCTGAATGTTCGGATTTTCGGCGATGTCCATGCGGACCAGATCGCTCAGCTGCTGGGCTTTGATGCCATCAAGATTGCAGGCTTTTTGCCCGTACATTGCCTGACCGCCGCTCATCGCCTCGGCCACGGCCATGATGTAGCCGGAGCAGACGCCGCTGTCGACATCGCTCTTGCCCGTACAGAAGGTCATCAGGGTTTTACCGCCGAGTGCGTTCTGGGGCAGGACTTCTGCACCGGAATGCGGCATCTGCCACGGGGCCAGCAGGCTCAGCAGCAGAACAGCGGTAAAACGCAATGTGTGTCGGATGTAACGCATGACGAGTATGTCCCCGAATCGGATCATAGCCGTGAAAAGAAAAAAGGCGAATCGCCTTCGCGCTTCGCCCTGTTATTCCTGTTGATAATTAACCGGGCGTGCTAGCGGATCGATGCTTCGCCACTGAACGGTTTGGTCGCATTTTGCGCCACGCGGGTGCCGCCGGCTGCGTTAAAGCTGCGATCGATGCCAACGGCATAGGCCTTGAACAGTTTCAGCTGGTTGCCCTCGAGCGCCTGGCCGGTCGGCAGATTGACGCCGCGCGGGTTGACCTGAGCGTTGTTGACCAGAACTTCATAATGCAAATGCGGTCCGGTGGCTGCGCCGGTCATACCAACATAACCGATAATCTGACCCTGATGGACGCGGGCGCCGGAGGCGGTTGCGATACGGCTCATATGGCCATAGGCGGTGGAGAGCTGGTTATTGTGGCGGATCTTGACGAAGTTGCCGTACCCGGTCGCCTTGCCAGCCTTGACTACGGTGCCGTCACCGGCGGCGTAAATCGGGGTGCCGGTTGCGGCGGCGAAATCGACGCCCTTGTGCATTTTGTTATAGCCAAGGATAGGGTGCTGTCGGAATCCGAAGCCGGAGGAGATGCGGGCGCCATCAATCGGCGTCTTCATCAGGGTTTTCTTGATCGAGCGGCCATTCGGCTGGAAGTAATCGACGTTGCCGTCTTTCTGTTCATAACGGTAGATCGGCACTTCGGTATCGCCCATGACCAGTTTGGCGTAGATCAGGTTGCCGGTTTTGACTTTAACGCCGTCTTCCGTTTCATATTGTTCATACATGACCTGGATTTTGTCGCCTTCATGGATGTCACGCTGGAAATCGGTGTTCCAGGAGTAGATACGGATTGCCTCGGAAATGATCGCAACCGGGATGCCGGCCTTTGCGGCGGAGCCAAACAGCGAGTTTTCAACGGTGGCTTCTTGGGCGTAGAGGTGTTTCTGCATGGATTTTTCATGCATATCGACGCGGTAATCTTCTTCTTCGGCGCTGCGGGCCACGGATACGGTGCGCAGCGGATCAACCGCCATGTTCAGGGAGGCAAACTGGAAGGCCGGATTGCGGGCGCCTGAGGCTTTCGGGTGGTCGAATTTGATGTTCAGCGTCTGGCCGGGTTTCAGGGCGCGGGGGTCGACATGCTTGCGCACGGCTTCCACCACCTGATAGGCCTCGTCGCTGGAGAGGCCCGCGCGGTTGAGAACGCCGGTCAGCGTATCGCCGGTGCCGATTTTAACGGTTTTTTCCTGCGGGTTTCTGACCTGCGGGGTCAAAGGCTGGGACGGGTCGCGGCTTGGGTCGGCGGCGGCGAGGGCCAGTTCTTCATTTCCGGCGGAGGGTTCAATCGCAGCCAGGTCTTCGGCAACGGTTGCGCTGTCGCCCGAGCGCTTCAGGCGTTTTTGTGAAAGGTGGAAGCGTTCCAGCAGGGTTGGGCCGGCGTCGGCGGTTTCAACCGGGGCATCGCCCAGGATCACCGGAGTGGCGGCAGACGCCATCTGGGCTTCGCCCGACATATTCATAGAGGAGATCGCCGGGGACAGCATAGCCGTCGCCAGGAGCACCAGCGCCGAAGCGCCGAAAGCAGGGAGGATAATAAAACGAGCACGAACCGTCTTGCGACGGGTAAGGACCAGGCGATGCCTGACCGGAACGTACTGACTCAGTTTATTCAGCAGGCTTTCAACATCCGCACGACTATTCATCGTTTGTTTGATCTTCCGTTTGTTACTGGGGGCAGTTTGGCGTGAGAACCGTTTATAAGCCGGGGCGGGTGTCGGCTGGGTTTTTGGTTGGTCTGAGATGCTCCTCAAATTCGCCGCCCGATGTCACGCACTTGTTTTGTTTCGTTTTTGGTCTCTTCGATAATGTTACCACTGGGCACTTGATTAACACATGGTAAAGATGAGTCAAACCTGTTTTGCTTATCCCCACGGAAATTTGCGGTGCATATTAACTATGTATTATGTCACCCTTTGGTTAATAAACCTTTGGAGAGGCGCGGTTTCATTGAGATTATTGGCCAGAAAGGCGCAGATTTCCGCGTTTTTATTATGGATATTTGTTCAATAAAAACCGGAACTAATTCTTCGCCTCGCATTCAGCGGTCATGGCCCGGTGGGCCGCGCTGGAGCCTTCGAGACTATAAGTATCAAGCGTTTCAGTTCCGCGCGCAGAAACGCCGGTGACGACCATGGTGGTGCCGCGGCTCATTGCCTCAGCGATTTTCGTATCCGTCGCAGCGTCAGGGGCCCAGGCGGTATCGTCCTGGGTGAAGAGGGTGAAGCTGCTGCCGTCGATTTTCACGGTGACGTCGCTGCCCGGTTTATAAGGGTAACCAGCGATATAGCTGAACACGTTCTTGCTGCCGTCTGCCGGGCGGTTGGTGATCAAGGCATAGATTTCGCTGCGCGAGCCGTATTTTCCTTCGGCCTTTTCCGGCTGGCTGAGGATGTAGCAGACCTTCTTTTTATTCTCGATAAAGCTGTAGGCCGACCATTTGCCTTCGGTCGCCAGTAGTTTAGGCTCGCCGCCCGCATAGGCGGGGCCAGCGAAAACCGGGGCGGCGCCGAGAACGGCGAGGCCGCAGAGGAGGAGAAAGTATCGTTTTACAGTCATCGTTTTACCCTGAGTGTGCCGGTGTTTCCGGGGATGGGTTTTATTATAAGCTGCGGCCTTGTATAGGCAAACTTTTTCAGGTGATCCGCCCACCCCGCCCCGCCGTATATATAAGTGTGCACGCCGCCAGTCCCAGAATGCGAAGGATCGCTTTTCCCCTTGTCCTGCCAGAGCGCAGCGGGCTTAATAGGGTCATGGTTCTCTCCGCCGCCCCGACAGCCATTCCCGCCAACACCCAGCAAGAGCCGGATTTCGGCGCATTGCTGCTAGCGGTCGGCCAGAAGCAGGACAGATCGGCCTTTATCCAGCTTTTCAATCATTACGCCCCGCGCATCAAATCCTTCCTGATCAAGGGGGGCGCAAAACCCGAACAGGCGGAAGAACTGGCGCAGGAGGCGATGATGACGGTATGGAGCCGGGCGGCAACCTATGACCCGAAACAGGCCAATGCCGGAACCTGGATTTTCACCATCGCCAGGAACAAGCGGATCGACGCGCTGCGCAAAACCGGGCGCATGGTCGTGGGCATCGAAGATCCGGCCTATATCCCGGATAACGCCCCGCATGCCGATTCCGGCATCCTCGATTCCCAGCGCATGGCCAAAATCGCCGACGCGATCCGGGATTTGCCGCCGGAGCAGTCGGACCTGATCCGCAAATCGTTTTTCGAAGATAAAACCCATGCGCAGATCGCGGCGGAAGAAAAGATACCGCTCGGCACGGTCAAGTCGCGGCTGCGCCTGGCCATGGACCGTCTGCGTCCGAAACTGGGACGGGAGTATTTGTGATGAAATCCACGTATGAAACATTGCTGATGGATTATGCCGCTGGGACGCTGGATACCGCGCATAACGTGATTATCGCCTCTTACCTCACGTTCTCGCCCGAGGCGCGGCGTTATGTGGCGGCGTATGAGGATATTGGCGGCGCGATGATGTCGCATCTGTGCGAATGTGCAGAAATGAGCAATACCTGCCTTGAGGCGGTTCTGGCGAAACTGGACAGCCTGCCGTCCGAATGCGCGGAGAAGGCCGAATGCGTCGAGAGCTGCGTCAAAAATTGTTCTCCCCTGCCCCAGCCCATTGCCCAATCCCTTCCCGCCGACCATCACCCGGAATGGCGCCGCGCCTTTCAAAACAGGCCGGGCGGCGGAATGGAATGGACCACCCTTAAATTCCCGGACGGCAGCGGCGAAGTGCGCGTTATCCGCTGCACCCCCGGCTTCGCCCTGCCCCGCCACACGCACCTGGGGCCGGAGATTACACTGGTGCTGGACGGGTCGTATGAAGATGACACGGGGCGGTATGTGCGCGGCGACCTGACCGTCATGGAAGACCGGTCGGAGCATGAGCCGCTGGCCGATGTGAAGGCCGGTTGCCTGCTGATCTGCCTGAACCCGCACCCGATCCGGTTTACCGGGCTGTTCCAGCGGTTGTTTAATCCGTTTATCTAGTTACAGTTCCCCCATGACCAAACGCAACCTGAGCACCGAAGCCGCGTCCCAGATCTGCACCATTTCGGCCAGCATGGTCGGCGTGTGCCTGACCACGATCGGGTTGATCAGGGTGGTGATTACGCTGAAACAGATCGATACGTTTGCGGATAATATCCTGGCGTTCGATGCGGTGATTTTCCTGATTGCGACGATCACATCCTATTGGGCGATGCGTCACCGCCATGAGACGCGCCTGCACCTTCTGGAGAAAATCGCGGATATAGCGTTTATGTCAGGTATTATCGTGATGACGATTGCCTGCGTCTTTATCGCCTTCGCGATGACGATCCGTTAATTTCCCGTGCGGCTGACGCGGCGGGCCATCCATAACGGTTCCGGCATTCCCTCAATGGGGCCGCCCGCGGTGACGGGACGGTCGGCAAAACGGCCCAGCGAAAGAAGACGGTCGTAAAGCACCAGCGCTCCGGCCACGCCGACATTGACGCAGAATTTCATCGGGATCTTGATGACATGGTCGCAGCGTTCCAGCATGGCGGGCGAAATGCTGCCCATTTCGGGGCCGAGGATGTAAGCCGCGCGCGTGGGGTGACGAAAGGACGGCAGTTCGATGGCATCCGGGGTCAGTTCGATCCCGACCAGCTGGCACCCTTTCGGCAGCATCATGTCATCGATGCCTTTAAAATCGTAGAAGGGGAGATGGTCGAAGGCGTCGGAGGTATCGGAGGCGCGCACACCTTCCAGGTCGAGCCTGGTGCCGACGGTGAAGAAAAACTGGCCGCCAAAGGCATGGGTGGTGCGCACGAGGCTGCCGAGGTTGGCGCCCTTGCTTATTTCCTGTGCCCCCATGCCGAAAAATCCGCGCATCTTTTACCCCTTCATTTCAAAGGGCTTATAACATGCCCGCGAAAAATAAATCAACAAAAGCCCTGCGCGGAAAACGGGTCAGTCCTTATCGAGATCCCGCAGCCGGCGCATATTCCTGTAATTAACGGCGGGAGGCTGGCCGATATCGAGCGTGGCGACAGGCGAAACAAACCATTTATATCTGGCCGCGAAGGCATCGGCGGTTTTTTCGTCGGTTTCGACGACCAGACTGGCGATTTTATAATCGAGAACCTTGATATTGCCGAAGGCAGCGACAGTATGCTCCATATCAATACGGGTGGCGGAGGCGTCGTGATGCTTGAAAACGTATTGAGGCATAATTCTCTCCCTTGAATGTTGCTATCCTGAAAAGAGAAATTTATAGCACCGCAAACGGATTATGCCAACAGATCTAGCGCAAAGCGGCCCCCAGCCTGTCCAGCGCGTCACGCAGAAGCGGCTCCGATACCGCATAGCAAAGGCGCATAAAGCCTTCATAATTACGGCCGAAGGAACATCCGGGCGCCAGCCCCAGCGCATGATCGTCGATCAGGCGCTTTGCGAAAGCCATGCAATCGGGTTCGCCATCCATTTTAAAGAAGACATAGAAACTCGATTGCGGCGCGGCATAATGCATGCCTTTGATTCCCGAGAGCGCCGCGCAGACGATATCGCGATTGGCCCGGAAGCGGGTCTTCTGCTCTTCCAGAAAATGCTCGCCGTCCTTCAGTGCGGCAATAGCGCCAAACTGCAGGAAGTTGGGCGGCCCCATATTATCGTAGAGGACAAGATCATAAATCCGCTGCTCGGCGGCGGCGGGAGCAATCAGCCAGCCAAGACGCCAGCCGGTCATCGCCCAGTTTTTCGAAAAAGAATTGACGATAAAGAGTTTGTCGTCGGGCTTTGCAACATCGAGGAAGCTCGGCGCCCGTTTCTCGCCATAGACCAGCCGGCCATAAACCTCATCCGAAACAACCCAGAGGCCGCGGCTGCGGGCAAAATCCATGATCGCGCGCATATCATCTTCCTGCATCACCCAGCCGGTCGGGTTATTCGGGGTATTGATGACGATGGCGCGCGTCTTGGGCGTAACCGCCGCAAAAACCTCATTCAGGTCGAGTGTCCATTCCTTTCCGTCAGCACTTAAATGCAGGTCGACGCCATGTGTCTCGGCCTGCGCCAGGCGGATTGCGCCGAGCAGGTTTTTCCAGAGCGGCAGAATCGCCACAACCTCATCCCCCTTTTCAAGGATGGAGGTCAGGGAGAGGTGAATGGCCGATGTTCCCGACGCCGTCACAATCACACGGTCGAGCGACAGATTGACGCCGTAGATGGATTTATAATACTCGGCTATGGTCTGGCGCAGATCGGTGCGCCCGAGGATCGGCCCGTAAAAAGTATGCCCGGCCGTCAGCGCGTCGGCGACCGGCCTGGTAATGAACTCCGGTGTCGGTGTGTCGGTTTCCCCTGTCCCCAGCGCCAGCACATTCGGCACCCGGCGGCCATAGCGGATGATGTCCGCGCCCGGATTATGCCGGATCTGGTCCATAACCGGCCGCATGAACTGGCAGCAGGCCGAGGTTTCGGAATGCCCGTGAAGGTGATCCGGGGAATTTTCTGGCCTGGCGGTTTTGTCCGACATCGTACGAAGCCTTTTACTGCATGATAAAGTGTAATTCACTATGCAGTAAGCGCGGCGAAATTGTCAAAAAGATGTTTCTTTTTTGTTTCAGGCCGTCCGGGCCTGTGGCGTCTGCACGGCGGAGACATCGAGCGTCGCTTCTGTCTGTGCGATGACGTCGTCCACGGTCACACCGGGGGCAAGTTCCATCAGGGCCAGGCCTTTCGGCGTGACGTCGATGATGCAGAGATCGGTAATGATGCGGCTGACCACGCCGACACCGGTCAGAGGCAGGTCGCAGTTGTTGAGGATCTTCTTGGAAACCGTGCCGTCTTTCGATTTGGCGACATGCTCCATCAGAACGACGATGCGTTCAACACCGGCGACCAGATCCATCGCGCCGCCCATGCCCTTGACCATCTTGCCGGGGATCATCCAGTTGGCGAGATCGCCCTTTTCCGATACCTGCATGGCGCCGAGGATGGCGATGTTGATTTTGCCGCCGCGGATCATGCCGAAGGAATCGGCCGAGCTGAAGAAAGAAGACCCATCCAGCGCCGTTACGGTCTGTTTACCGGCGTTGATCAGGTCGGCGTCAACCTCGTCCTCTTTCGGGAAGGGGCCGATGCCGAGCAGACCGTTTTCGGATTGCAGCCAGACTTCGATATTTTTAGGAACATAGTTCGCCACCATCGTCGGCAGGCCGATGCCGAGATTGACGTAGAAGCCGTCCTGCAGTTCCTGTGCCGCGCGTGCGGCCATTTCTTCGCGTGTCCATGCCATGATGCTTGATCTCCCTATGCTGCCGTGACGGTGCGCTGTTCGATGCGCTTTTCCGGTGTGGCGTTGACGACGATGCGGTGGACGAAAATGCTGGGGGTGTGGACCTGATCCGGATCGATCTCCCCGACCTCCACCAGTTTTTCCACCTCGGCGACGCAGACTTTGCCTGCGGTTGCAACGTTCGGATTGAAATTGCGCGAGGTCTTGCGGTAGACGAGGTTGCCGGCCTTGTCCGCCATATAAGCCTTGACCAGAGCGACATCGGCGGTGAGGGATTTTTCCATCACATATTGTTTACCATCAAATTCGCGGGTTTCCTTGCCCTCGGCGACGATCGTGCCGTAGCCGGTGCGCGTGAAGAAAGCGGGAATGCCCGCGCCGCCTGCGCGCAGTTTTTCGGCCAGCGTCCCCTGCGGCGTGAATTCCAGTTCAAGCTCGCCGCTGAGATACTGGCGTTCGAATTCCTTGTTTTCACCGACATAGGAGGAGATCATTTTCTTGATCTGGCGCGTGGTCAGCAACTGGCCGAGGCCGAAACCGTCAACACCTGCATTGTTGGAGATGGCGGTCAGACCCTTGACGCCGCTGTCGCGCAATGCGCCGATCAGGGCCTCGGGGATGCCGCAGAGACCGAAGCCGCCGATGGCGATCGTCTGCCCGTCCTTTACAAGGTCTTTGAGAGCGGTGGCCGCGTCGGGGTACACTTTTTTCATGGATGTCCTGCCTGAGCTTTTGTTAGGAGCGCCATTCTCTTGGAATCTCAGGTCAAGTCAAGGGCGGGCTAGAAATCGTTCTTCATGCCCGGATCGCAGACCCCATAACGGCGTTTGTCGGTGCTCAGTTGCAATTCGGCAATCGTCATGACCTCGACCGGTTCGGCCGGGCCTGTGGAGGTATCGCCTGAAAGTGCTTTTTCCAGTGCGACGAAGGCTTCTTCTTCCTCGGGGGTTACTTCAAGCGCGGATGTATCGGCGAAAGCGGATTTGATGTGGGCGGTCATTGGCGGTTCCTCGCGTTTTTGAAAAGGATGTACCAATAATTGCCATAATGCTCGTATTCCTGTCAAGATATTTCCCTATAATATGTTGAAATGGCGCGTCAATTTCGCCTTTTCGCTGCCTTTAAGTGCCTGTACCATAGCATGGTCATGAAAAAAATCATTCTCGCCCTTGTTTTGCTCCTTCTTCCCGCCCTGCCCGCCCAGGCCCAGGAGGCCAAAGCGCCGCATGTCAAAATTACCCTGACGCCCGAGCGCAGCGACATCAGAACCGGCGAAGGGTTGTGGGTCCTGATCGAGGAAACGATTGAACCGGGATGGCATACCTACTGGATCAATCCCGGCGATTCTGGCGCGGCCCCGCGCATCAAATGGACGATGCCGAAAGGGTTTGAGACGAGCGACATCAAATGGTCCGCTCCGCACAAGATCAACCTGGAGGGTCTGACCAGTTACGGGTATGAGGGCAAGGCCGTCCTGGCGCAGAGCATCCTTGCGCCGGTCAAAGACATGCCAAAAGGCAAGCTGGAGTTCAGGGCCGATTTTGAAATCCTGGTCTGCAAGGACATCTGCATCCCCGAAATGGTGTCGCAGACCATCACACTGAACGACCCGGCGGTAAAGGAAACCGATAGCACCGAAGCCGTCGATGCGTTCTTCAACAGCCTGCCGACGCGGTCCGACTGGTACGGGACTTACCGTTTCGACGGGCCGGATTTCGTTGCGACGATTTACGGGCTTGAGCCGAGCGCGATTAATTTCTCCACCCTGTCGTTCATTCCGGTGGAATGGGGCATCGTGAAGAATGCGGCGACGGTCAAAACATCGGTGATCACCGAACCGAAACAGGCGTTACAAATCGTGCAGGCACGGGATGACCGCGATCTGAAGGACATGACAAAATTCACGGCGATCCTGTCCTTTGCCGGGATGGATGGAAAGCAGAACGATCTTGAAATTCCGCTGCGCCTCGATACGACACCCTTGGCCACGCTGGACAGCGCCTTAAAAAAAAACACTGACGCACAGCCCGTAACGGCACCCGACGTTAAAACCACGCTTTTGCAGGCGATGATTTTCGCGCTGTTCGGCGGGTTGATCCTGAACCTGATGCCGTGCGTCTTTCCGATCCTGTCCATCAAGGCGCTGAGCCTGATCAAACTGCGCGACAAAGGCGCAGGTTTCGCGGCCATGAACGGGATTGCCTATACGCTGGGGGTGCTTGCGACCTTCGCGGGCATCGGCGGCTTGCTGATGGGGGTCAAGATCGCGGGTGGCGATATCGGGTGGGGGTTCCAGTTACAGAACCCGGCAATCGTTCTGGGGCTTTCCTATCTGCTGTTCGGGATCGGGCTTAACCTCTCCGGCATGTTTGACATCAATTCGTCCTTCATCGGCGTGGGTGCGTCGTTTGCGAACAAGCATGGTTTCGCGGGGTCGTTCTTTACCGGCGTCCTGGCGACGGTGGTGGCGACGCCGTGCACGGCGCCGTTCATGGCGGGTGCTCTTGGTTATGCGCTGGTCCAGCCGCCGGTGGTGGCGATGGCTGTCTTCCTGGCGCTCGGGTTGGGGCTGGCGCTGCCTTATCTTTTGCTGTCGGTGGTGCCGGGTCTGGCCGCGCTTCTGCCGCGTCCAGGTTTATGGATGGTGAAGTTCCGCCAATTTCTGGCATTTCCGGTTTATGCCTCGGCGGCGTGGCTTCTCTGGGTGCTGAGCCTGCAGAGCGGGACGGGCGGATTGCTGTGGGCGCTGATGGGGCTGGTGGCGATTGCCTTTGCGCTCTGGCTGCTGGCGCACAAGCCGGTGCGGAAAACCCGGCGGTGCGTGATTATCCTGATTGCGCTGGCGGCGATTGCCTTTGCGGCTGTGCCGTTTATGGACAGGGGTTTACTGCGCAAGACGGTTGAAAGTGCGGCGCAGGAGGTTCCGGCCTATTCGGCGGAAAAACTTGAGACGCTTTTGAAAGGCGATGAGCCGATTTTTGTATATATGACAGCGTCATGGTGCATTACCTGTAAGGTCAATGAACGTATCGCCCTCAATACCGACGCGACGCGCGCCCTGATCCGTGACAACAAGATCACGGTTCTGGAGGGCGACTGGACCAATATGAACCCGGAGATTACGGCGTTCCTCAAATCCTATGACCGCGCCGGTGTCCCGCTTTATATCTATTACGGGCCGCGCGATGCGGGGGGACAAAGACCTGCCCCCGTCGTCCTGCCGCAGATTTTAACCCCCGGCCTGATGGCCGAAACCTTTCAACGCAAATGAGGAAAATGATGATGTTCAGAATGATGCTTGCCGTGCTGCTGCTGGCCGCGACACCCGGCATGGCTTTTGCCGATTCACGCGAGGCGGCGCGGAATGCAGCCGCGCAGGCCGCAGCCGCCACCGCCATCGAGATCGGCAAACCGGCCCCGAATTTCGAAGCCACGGACAGCACCGGAAAGACGCATAAACTTTCGGATCTGCGCGGCCGCATCGTCGTTCTGGAATGGACCAACGATCAATGCCCCTATGTCCGTAAATTCTATGACGCGGGCGCGATGCAGAAAATGCAGCAGGACGCGACGGGGAAAGGCATTGTCTGGCTGAGCGTCGTATCATCGGCCAAGGGCAAGGAAGGCTATACCGAAGCGGATGCGGCCAACAGGGATATTGCCCAGTTCAAATCGCGCGAGACGGGCCGCCTGCTCGACCCGACGGGTGCGCTCGGGCACATGTACGGTGCGACATCGACGCCGCACATGTTCGTAATTGATAAGGCCGGAGTGCTGGCCTATTCGGGCGCGATGGATGACCAGCCGAGCGTTTCACCCTCTACACTGAGAGACGCGAAAAACTATGTTCTGGCGGCGATCGACGAGCTGAGCGCCAACCGCCCGGTGGCGATTGCCACCAGCAAGCCTTACGGTTGCGCCGTTAAATATTAATTCCCGAGAGATAAGTCGAAGAAAAACCCCGAAAGACCGGGGTTTTTCTATTTTTTACTCGCATAACAGACCTAAATCCTTTATTTTCCCGATTGCCATAAAACGATAAACAGGATTTCACGTGCTGCTCTCCATCGCCCGCAAGGCCGTCACCGAAGAAGATGCCGCAAAAATTCTGGCGGACACATTCGCCATACCGCGCCCGTTCGGTGTGCCGACGCTGGTGCTGCGCCAGGAAAACCTGCCCGATAAAATGACGGTCGAGAAGAACACCAGTAAAAGGACGGCCTTGCTGCGCGCCCTCAATCCCTTCGTTAAATTTTACAGCGATGCCGAATTGCCTGCCGATGCAGAGGGCACACTCCTGCGGATTCTTTTTAAACGGGCGCTTGAGCAACACGGCATGGATGCCCATGCAACAGACACGCTCGACCGTATTCTGTCCCGGCAGAAAAGCCTTTGCAAATTCCTGAAAACTGGTCTGGCCAGCAATTTCAATGCATTGTGCCTGCCCTACCCGCACAGGAAATTCCCATCCCATGCGCATCATTACGCGAAAGACTATAAAGAGCCTCTTTTCAGCATTGTCATCGCGCCGCGCAGCACCGCCGATGGCCAGAAAATGATGAAAGAAATCTGCGGCAACCTGGCGCAGCCGCGCAATCCCCTGCCGGGTTATGCGTCCCAGTGGCAGACTTTCATCCTGTGGCATGAATATGCGCATGGCTGTGGCGCGGATGAAACGCAGGCGGATACCATGGCGGCCATCATCTGCCGTAAGGCTTTCGCGGATCAGCGTTTCATGACCGCCTGGGCAGATATCCGCGCCTTCGATGTAATTCAAAAATCGGCAGACGAGG